>NZ_PHGS01000026.1:0-136259 GCF_003031125.1 Agrobacterium sp. LAD9
TCACTACATAGTTTCGTGGTGCGCAACGGAAATGGGGGAAAGGACAGTCTTTATGTCGCGACTGGCCCTGTTCCAGGAAACATGCAATAGGAACGGACGAGAGTTTCAGAAGACTTGGGGCGTCTCACGTCCCCTTTTAAAGCCAAGAATTGGAGAGCCCGTGCGCATTCTCGATGAAGCCGTCATTCCCGAGCTGCCGAATTACTACCGTGGCAAGGTGCGGGAAAACTACGATCTGCCGGACGGCAACCGTATCATCATATCCACCGACCGCCTCAGCGCCTTCGACCGTATTCTCACCTGCATACCCTATAAGGGACAGGTCCTGACCCAGACGGCCCGCTACTGGTTCGAAAAGACAAAGGACATCTGCCCCAATCATGTGGTCAGCTATCCTGACCCAAATGTCGTCATCGGCAAAAGACTTGAGATATTGCCGGTCGAGGTGGTGGTTCGCGGTTATCTGGCCGGCACGACAGGCACGTCGATCCTGACCCTTTATAAGAAGGGCGAGCGGCAGATGTACGGCATGAGCCTTCCTGACGGGATGCAGGACAACCAGATTCTGCCCGAACCGGTGATTACGCCCACAAGCAAGGCCTTCGATGGCGGCCACGACGAGCCGCTGACACCGACCGAGATTGTGGAGAAGAAACTCCTGACACAAGAGCAATGGGACACGCTTTCCCGTTACGCGCTGGCGCTGTTCAAGCGCGGGCAGGAAATTGCCGCAAAGCAGGGCCTCATTCTCGTCGACACGAAATATGAATTCGGAACGGATGAAAACGGCACCATCATCCTGGCCGACGAGATCCACACACCTGATAGCAGCCGCTACTGGATGGCTGGCAGCTATGAGGAAAGCTTTCGCAACGGCACCCGGCCGGCGAGCTTCGACAAGGATTTCGTGAGAGCCTGGGTTGCCGAACGCTGCGACCCTTATAAGGATGACGTTCCCGAAATTCCGCAGGATCTCGTCTTGCAGACCTCGAAGGTTTATATTGATGCTTACGAACGCATCACCGGACAGAGCTTCGTTCCCGACGATAGCGGCGAGACGCCGCTTGCAAGAGTACGCCGGAATCTGGAGCCGTTCTTCCCCGGAGTCTGACCGTGAGCAAAATGATCGAACAGGCGAGAAAGGGCGACAGGAAGAGTGACCGTCCTGTCAGGCGCCGGCCTCGCCGTTCCGCCGAGGAAACCCGGCGGGACATTCTCGCCAAAGCGGAAGAGCTTTTCCGGGAGCGTGGTTTCAATGCGGTGGCGATTGCCGATATCGCCTCAGCGCTGGGCATGTCTCCCGCCAATGTCTTCAAGAATTTCAGCTCGAAGAACGCGCTCGTTGACGCCCTTGGCTTCGAACAGATCGGCGCTTTCGAACGGCAGATTTGTCCACTCGACAAAAGCCATGCACCGCTTTCCAGATTGCGCCATCTCGCGCGCAACCTGATGGAGCAGCACCACCAGGATCTCAATAAGAATCCCTACGTCTTCGAAATGATCCTGATGACCGCCAAGCAGGACATGAAGTGCGGAGATTATTATAAATCCGTCATCGTTAAATTGCTGGCCGAAATCATTCAGGACGGCGTCGAGGCGGGAATCTACACCGCCACCGATATCCCTCCTCTGGCGGAGACCGTGCTCCACGCGCTGACCAGCGTCATCCACCCCGTCCTCATTGCGCGGGAAGATATCGGCAATTTGGCAACACGTTGCGATCAACTCGTCGATTTAATCGACGCGGGATTGCGCAATCCGCTTGCTAAGTGACGATTCCCAATTTACGTCACCTTCTCGCAATTGCTTGCGAAGCGCAAAAGCCTGCGCTTCTATGCGCGTGGCGGTCCGGACAAAATGAGCGAATCGGGTCCCTTCCAAGGCCTTCGCCTGTCGTGTCTGTTTCCGGACGCGCATCCGCCGAGCGACATTGCGCTTATAGTTAAATGCGAGCGATACGCAGGGAAGAACAATGAGCCGACGTATTTTACCCCTATTTGCTTCTCTGTGTGTAACCGCGCTTCTGGCGGGCTGCAGCGATGGCGGCGAGAGCGGCCAGACCGCCGGCCAGACTGCAGAGCGTCCGCCGTCTCCGGCCAGCATCATCCTGATGAAGACCAGCGAATATCCCCTGACCACCGTTCTGCCCGGCCGCGCCAGCGCGTTCCAGACAGCCGAAATCCGGCCGCGCGTCACCGGCATCATCCGCGAAATTCCTTTCAAGGAAGGCAGCGAGGTCAAGCAGGGCGACGTTCTCTACCAGATCGAGGACAATACCTATCTGGCGGAAGTGGCGCAGGCCAAGGCTAACGTGGCGAAGGCGGAAGCAAGCATTCCGAGCGCCCAGGCGAACCTTGCCCGTTACGAACGCCTGGTCAACAGCGGTGCAACGCAGATCGAATATGAAAATGCCAAGGTGACGCTGCTGCAGGCGCAAGCCGACGTGGCACAGACCAAGGCAGCGCTGGAAACGGCCGAGATCAATCTCGATCTCACCAAGGTCCGCGCCCCCTTCGACGGCATTACCAGCGCGACCGCCTTCAGCATCGGCAACGTGGTGACGGCGAACCAGACGACGGCGTTGACAACGCTGCGCCGCATCGATCCGATCTATATCGACTTGATGGAATCCAGCATCAATCTCCTGCGTCTGAAAAAGGCGATCTCATCGGGTCAGCTTGGCGGCGACACGAAGGAGACCGGCATTCACCTGACGCTGGAAGATGGCACCGAATACAAGCATGACGGCAAGATTGATATGTCGGACATGGCGGTGAGCGAAACGACGGGTACCTTCTCCATCCGCGCCCTCTTCGACAACCCTGATGATCTTCTGCTTCCCGGCACCTATGTTCGCGCCACGCTGACGATCGGCAAGGAAAAAGGTTTCCGCATTCCGCAGCGCGCAGCGAGCCGGAACGCCAATGGCGAACTGACCGCAAAATTCGTGACCGCGGAAAACAAGGTGGAAACCCGCACCTTCCCGTCCAGCCAGCAGTCGGGCAACGCCTGGCTAGTGGCGGAAAATGTCAAGGATGGCGACAAGCTCATCGTCGACGGCTTCCAGTGGATTGCCGACGGTGCAACGGTTGCGCCAGTTGAAGTGACCATTGACGATCGCGGTATCGTCGTTCTGCCGCAGCAAGCTCCGCCTGCCGCCGCCCCCTCGAAATAAGCATGAGCACGAAACCCCTTGGTCGAAGCTCGTAAAAGGTAAGGCAGGACTGCCATGGCCCATTTCTTTATCAGGCGCCCCGTGTTTGCATGGGTTATCGCCATCGTCATCATGCTGGGCGGCGCCCTTGCGATCTGGACGCTTTCCATTTCGCAATATCCCGATATTGCGCCGACAACGGTGCGTGTCAGTGCGACCTATAACGGTGCCAGCGCCGAAACCGTCGAGAAATCGGTGACGACCATCATCGAGGACGGCATGACCGGCCTCGACGACCTCACCTATATGACCTCGTCGTCCTCGACTGGCAGCGCCGAAGTGACGCTGACCTTCGGCAACAGCATCCTGCCAGACATTGCGCAGGTTCAGGTGCAGAACAAGCTGCAGCTTGTCCAGTCGCAATTGCCCGATACCGTGCAGCAGCGGGGTATCCAGGTCAGCCGCTCGACATCGAGTATCCTGATGGTTGGCGCGCTGATCTCGACCGACGGCAAGCGCAATTCGGCCGATCTCGGCGACGTATTCTCCTCGCGTGTCGAAGACCAGATCAAGCGCCTCGAAGGCGTGGGCAGCATCAACGTGTTCGGCTCCGAATATGCGATGCGTATCTGGCTGGATCCGTTCAAGCTCAACAAATACCAGCTGACCACCGCCGACGTCACCAGCGCCATCGAAAGCCAGAATACCCAGGTTTCGGTCGGCTCGCTCGGCGCCGTGCCCGCGGTCAAGGGCCAGCAACTCAATGTGACGGTGACGGCGCAGAGCCAGCTCACCACCGTTGCCGATTTCGAATCGGTCATCCTGAAAGTCGAAAAGGATGGCGCGACGGTTCGCCTCAGCGACGTGGCGCGCATCGAAATCGGCCAGGAAACCTATGGCGGCGATTCCCGATCCAACGGCCGTCCGTCCGCCGGTTTCGCAGTCAACCTTGCCACGGGCGCCAACGCGCTCGACACGGCGGCACGCGTGAAAGCGGCTCTGACAAATGTCGAGGGTTCGCTGCCCGAGGGGGTTTCGATCGAATATCCCTATGACACGACGCCTTTCGTGAAGCTGTCGATCGAGAAAGTGGTGCATACGCTGATCGAGGCGATCATCCTCGTCTTCGTCGTGCTTCTGGTGTTCCTGCAGAATCTGAGAGCCACCTTCATTCCGATGATCGCCGTTCCGGTCGTGCTTCTCGGCACCTTCGGCGTTCTCGCGCTCACCGGGTATTCCATCAATACGCTCACCATGTTCGCCATGGTTCTGGCGATCGGCCTTCTCGTCGATGACGCTATCGTCGTTGTCGAAAACGTCGAGCGCATCATGTCGGAAGAGGGCCTTTCGCCGGTCGAGGCGACCGAAAAGTCGATGGGCGAGATCACCGGTGCGATCATCGGCATCGCGCTCGTGCTCACAGCCGTGTTCATTCCGATGGCCTTCTTCGGCGGATCGACGGGCATCATCTACCGCCAGTTCTCGATCACCATCGTTTCGGCCATGCTGCTTTCGGCCGTTGTCGCCATCGTGCTGACGCCGGCGCTTTGCGCCACCATGCTGAAGCCGATCGACCATCACAAGAAGCAGCGCGGACCGGGCGCGTGGTTCAACCGCGGCTTCGGCAAGACGACGGATGGCTACGTCTCCTCCATCGGTTATCTGCTGAAACGGCCCCTGCGCGTGATGATTCTCTTCGCGATCGTGATCGGCGGCTGCGCCTGGTTCTTTTCAAAGCTGCCAAGCTCGTTCCTGCCGCAGGAAGACCAGGGCGTGCTGCTGACGATCATCCAGACGCCAACCGGTTCGAATATCGAGCGAACCAACGAGGTGGTGAAGCAGGTCGAAAACTACTTCCGCGAAAAGGAAGCCAACAATGTCGAATCTGTTTTCGGCGTGCTCGGCTTCAGTTTCAGCGGTTCGGGCCAGAACAACGCTATCGTCTTCACCAGGCTCAAGGATTTCGCCGAGAGAACCGCGCCCGATCAGCATGCCGGCGCCATCGTGCAGCGTGCGATGGGCACCTTCTTCGGTTTCCGCGATGCTCAGGTTTTCCCGCTTCTGCCGCCGGCAATTCAGGGCATGGGCACATCGAGCGGTTTCTCGATGTATCTCGTGGATAGCGGCCGCAACGGCACCGAGGCATTGACCGCCACGTCCAAGGAGCTGATCGCGCTCGCGACCAGCAATCCGAAGATCAGCTCGCTTCGAAGCGACAGCCAGGACAATGAAACGCAGATGAAGATCGTTCTCGATCAGGAAAAGATGGGAGCCATGGGGGTCGATCTCTCCTCCGTGAACCTCATGCTGTCGACGATCTTTGCCGGCCGGGATGTCAATGACTTCACTCTGAACGGCGAGTTGAAGCCCGTTTATGTCCAGGGTGACGCACCCTACCGCATGCAGCCGGACGACCTGAAATTCTGGTACGCCCGCAATACCAGCGGCGAGATGGTGCCTTTCTCTTCCTTCAGCGAAGTGAAATGGATCAATGCGCCGCCGTCTCTCGCCCGCTTCAACGGTACAGGCGCGATCTCGCTCGAAGGCACCGCCGGCGCAGGCGTAGCATCGGGTGACGCGATGGACGAGATGGAACGCCTGACGGCAAGCCTGCCGGGCGGTTACACCGTCGCGTGGCAGGGCATTTCCTATCAGGAGCGCCTCTCCGGCTCGCAGGCGCCGATGCTCTATGCACTGTCGGTACTGATCGTCTTCCTTTGCCTTGCCGCCCTTTATGAAAGCTGGTCCATCCCCTTCTCGGTCATCATGGCCGTGCCAGTGGGCGTTCTCGGCGCATTGACCGCGGCGCATTTCTTCGGCCAGTCGAACGACGTCTACTTCAAGGTGGGCCTTCTGACGACCATCGGCCTTGCGGCGAAAAACGCGATCCTGATCGTTGAGTTCGCCAAGGAGAGACAGGAGCACGGACTGAGCCTGATGGAAGCGACACTGGAGGCGGCGAAGCTGCGCCTGCGTCCGATCATCATGACGTCGCTGGCCTTCATCCTCGGTGTTGTGCCTCTCGCAATCGCAACTGGAGCGGGTTCAGCCGCGCAAAATGCAATCGGTATCGGGGTCCTGGGTGGTATGCTTTCTGCAACACTGCTCGGAATTTTCTTCGTTCCGTCCTTTTTCGTCATCATTCGTCGCCTTTCAAGGCGTTAACAAAACAAAAATGGGCTGTGCCAACCGTTAATACGCTGCTAGAAATATTGCCGATTTGGCAAATGCACGTTTCTACGGCATATCGACCGCGCAGCCCATTTGTCAGCAAGCCGCGCTCGGTAAGCCAACCAGAGAATTGGGAAAATTACATGCTGTCTATTCGCGCTACTATTCCCCTGACAATGCTGCTGCTTTCAGGCTGTGTTGTCGGGCCCGACCACAAAACCCCGGAAATTCAATTGCCGGGCAAGTTTGCGGAAGCCGGAAAAACCAGTAACGGCGACATCAGCACCGTCGCGTGGTGGAATGCATTCAACGACAGCCGCCTCAATGGTTACGTTTCCACGGGCCTCGCGCAGAACCTCACCGTGATGCAGGCGATCGAACGCATCAACCAGGCGGAAGCCCAGGTGATCTCGGCCGGCGCGGGCTCGCTGCCGAGCCTGACAGCGCAGGGACAACACACCACAAGCCAGACAAAGGGAAGCTACCGTGACGTGCCGGTCACGAACGCATCCTCCGGTAGCCTGAGCGTCTCCTGGCTTCTCGATCTTTTCGGTCGTTACCAGCGGTCCAAGGAAAGCGCCAACGCGTCTCTCGATGCGGCTTACTCTACGGTCGATGTTCAGCGTCTGACGCTGATCTCCGCAGTCACCGCAGCTTATATCGACGTGCGTTATTATCAGGAGCGTCTGGCGATCGCTCGCCAGAACCTTTCTTCCCGCCGCGAAACGCTGGATCTGACCAAGCTGCAGCTTGAGGCCGGTGCAGCCTCGCGGCTTGACGTTGTCCAGTCCGAGGGTCTGGTCAACTCCACGCTATCGCAGATTCCGGGCCTGGAAACGAGCTTCCGCAAAGCAGCACATCGCATCGCGACATTGCTTGGCATGCCAGCTTCCTCACTCATCACGGAATTGCAGAAGGGCGCACGCCAGCCTGTTGCCCGCGCCATCCCACCCTCCGGCATTCCGGCGGACCTGATCCGCAACCGTCCGGATATTCGCGTTGCCGAACGTAATCTGGCTGCTGCGGTCGCCAAGATCGGCGTTGCTGAAGCCCAGCTTTATCCGAGCATCGAACTCGGCGGCGCGATTACCCCGAGCTACAATTTTGTCAGCGGTGGCGGCAGAGGTTCGGCAAACGGCTGGTCCTTCGGCCCGAGTATCGTCCTGCCGATCCTGGATGGCGGCTCGATCCGCGCCAATATCGATCTGGCCAACTCGCAGGCACGCGAGCAGTACCTGGTGTGGAAATCGACTGTTCTCAATGCCGTTGAAGAAGTCGAAAACGCTCTGGCCGCGGTCAATCGTGACCAGCGCACGGTTGCTGCCCTGAGAAAGACTGTCGCTTCCTATCAGGAAGCCCTGCAGCTCTCGACCGCCAGCTACCGTGATGGCGCCTCTTCTCTGCTCGACGTTCTCGATGCGCAGCGCTCCGTCTCTGATGCGCAGGCAAACCTTGCGACTGCGATCCAGCAGACGGCTCAGGATTATGTATCGCTGAACGTAGCCCTCGGCGGCGGTTATGCCGTGGGCCAGACGGCCGCACCGAAGAAGGGTGGCCCGACCATCGCCGCAGCAGCAGCCGCCAAGGGCATGTAACAACCGCCCCCAAAAGACAAACAAAAAGCCCGCGTCTCGACGCGGGCTTTTTGTTGTTCATGGCATAAAAAAGCACCGGTCACCCGGTGCTTTTGTCTAACCGACCGTCAGGCTCAGTTCTTGGCGCGCTCGACGTAGGAATTGTCTTCCGTCGCGATGACCACGCGAATGCCGGCATCGATATGCGGCGGCACCATGGTGCGAATACCGTTGGAGAGGATTGCCGGCTTGTAGGAAGAAGAAGCCGTCTGGCCCTTGACGACCGGTTCCGTTTCCGTGATCTCAAGCGTGACGTGACGCGGCAGTTCCACAGCCAGTGGATTGCCTTCGTGGATGGAAAGAACGCAGGTCATGCCTTCCTGCAGATAGGCTTTCTGATCGCCCATCGTCTCAGTATCGACCACGACCTGGTCGTAGTTCTCAGGGTTCATGAAGTGGAAGCCTTCGCCATCTTCATAAAGGAACTGGAAGTTCAGGTCTTCAACGAAAGCGCGCTCGACCTGCTCGGTGGTGCGCCAGCGCTCGGAGACCTTCACGCCGTCAACGATGCGGCGCATGTCCACCTGCGTGACCGGCGTGCCCTTGCCGGGGTGAAAGTTCTGCGCGGTGAGAACGACGTAAAGCTTGCCGTCCACGTCGAGAACATTGCCCTTGCGGACGGATGAGGCGATAACCTTGACCATATGACTTCCTTGTAACTCGATGAAATGCGTCGTAAAGGACTGCGCGGCAGCACCGGCCCCGGCAGACGTTTTGTCTTTTTTCTGGGGCGCAACTACCTTAAATCCGCACGAATTGCCAGCCTTCTACAGCAATTCCCGGAAGAGTGCCTAGCGGTTTTCCGCCCGGAATTGCTTTAAATGACGCGATCAGGCGTTTTGCGGACCATTTCTCCGCAATTGAGCGCCGCAGAGAAGACGGAAAAGAACTGAGAATGCGTGCAAGCAACGAGACAATGTCGCCATGGTGGACGCCTGACGTCCACGCGGACCGCCGCGCGTTTCTCATCGGGCGCAATGCGATCCAGTCGGCTTTTCGCAGCTATTTCGCCAGCGCCGATTTTCTTGAGGTCGATACCGCGACATTGCAGATCTCCCCCGGCAATGAGGCGCATCTGCATGCTTTCGCCACGCAAGGCCTGACGCCGGCCGGCGACGCCGCGCCGCTTTATCTGCACACCTCGCCGGAATTTGCCTGCAAGAAGCTGCTCGCCGCCGGTGAAAAACGCATCACCTGTTTTGCGCATGTTTACAGAAACCGGGAGAGAGGCCCCCTGCACCACCCGGAATTCACCATGCTGGAATGGTACCGGGTCGGCGAAACCTATGAGAGCCTGATGAAGGATAGCGCCAATCTTCTGGCGCTGGCAGCTGAAACCGCAAAGACGAAGAATTTCACCTATCGCGGCCGCAGCGTCGATCCATTCCTGGAGCCGGAACGAGTGAGCGTCGCCGAAGCCTTCGAGCGATATGCTAATGTCGACCTCTTGGCCACTATCAGCCGAAACGGCGAAACCGACAGCCGCCATCTTGCCGCGAGCCTCACCAATGCCGGCATTCGCGTGGCCGCTGACGATAGCTGGGCGGATATGTTCAGCCGCGTCATCGTGGAGCGGGTGGAACCGGAGCTGGGTTTCGGCAGGGCAACCATTCTCGACGAATATCCCACCTGCGAAGCAGCCCTTGCCCGCAAGTCCCCCGGGGATGCGCGGGTTGCGGAGCGTTTCGAGCTTTATGCCTGCGGCGTTGAACTCGCCAATGCCTTCGGCGAATTGACCGACGCCGCCGAGCAGAGACGGCGTTTCGAAATGGAAATGGCCGAGAAGCAGCGCATTTACGGCGAGACCTATCCGCTGGACGAGGATTTTCTGGCCGCACTGGCAATCATGCCGCCGGCAAGCGGCATAGCACTCGGTTTCGACCGGTTGGTGATGCTGGCAACCGGCGCACCGCGTATCGATCTCGTCATGTGGGCTCCAGTCGCGGAATATGGACGATGACAGGGCTCGAGACCATCAAGACACCCGAAGCGCTTCTCGAAGCGGGGCTGATTGAAGCCGAAGCGCTGGAGAACCTGCGCGCGGTGACGCAGCGTTACGCGCTCGCCATCACGCCGTCGATTGCCGGGCTGATCGATAGCCGCGACCCGCAGGATCCCATTGCCCGGCAATTCGTGCCGGATGCGGCCGAACTCGTTCACCTTCCCGAAGAACGGGACGACCCGATTGGCGACGACGCGCACAGCCCCGTCCACGGCATCGTTCACCGTTATCCCGACCGGGTTCTTTTAAAGGCAGTACATGTCTGCCCCGTCTATTGCCGCTTCTGTTTCCGCCGGGAAATGGTCGGACCGCAGGGCAATGGCATGATGAGCCCGGCGGAACTTGACGCCGCATTCGACTATATAAAAGCGAACCCCGCCATCTGGGAGGTCATCCTGACCGGTGGCGATCCGCTGGTGCTTTCCCCGCGGCGCCTGTCTGACCTGATGACGCGCCTGAAAGACATACCGCATGTGAAGATCGTCCGGTTCCATACCCGCGTGCCGGTGGTCGATCCCGACCGTATCGACGCATCATTGATCGATGCGCTGAAGGTCAGCGGCAAAACCACCTATGTGGCCCTGCACGCCAATCATTCCCGAGAACTCAGCGAAGCCGCAAGGCACGCTTCGGCACGCCTGATTGATGCCGGCATCGCCATGGTCAGCCAGACCGTGCTTTTGAAAGGCATCAATGACGACCCGGCAGTTCTTGCCGAGTTGATGCGCGCCTTTGTCGAGACCCGTATCAAGCCCTATTACCTGCATCATCCCGATCTTGCGCCCGGCACCAGCCATTTCCGGCTAACGATCGAAGAGGGCCAGCGAATCGTTTCGGCGTTACGCGGAAATGTCTCCGGTCTTTGCCAGCCGACCTATGTTCTCGACATTCCCGGCGGTCACGGCAAGGCTGCTATCGGCCGAAATGCGGCCGAAAAGACCCGCGATGGCTGTTATTCCGTTTCCGATTTCAACGGAAACGATCATATTTACCCACCGCCAGCCACCGGCGACGATTAAAAAATACATAAAAAGCCTGCTACACCGGGCTTTTCGCGGCGGCCTCGGACGAAAACAAAAATTTCACATTTCCGCCCCTCTCCTGTCATCATAAAGAAAAATATTCTACCTATAACAATCAGCATTGATTTTAGTGCTGGTCTGGATTATCAGTGTGGAACTGGAGAACGAGTCTCCTGATTCCGGACCAACACCAATACAGGGAGTGTGTCATGTCAAAACATATCAGCATCAACGCAATCCTTGGTCTTGAGTCCTGGAATGCTGGATTTAAATCCACGTGTTCCCGCTGCTGTCGAATGTGACCTGACGGTCTCAATTTCCTGAAAATCAGTTCGACAACATGCTGTGTTAATTAGCCACAGCGGGAGTATATCTATGCAGAAGCAAGTTATTGAATTCGCTGGCGAACCCGTCGGCATCGTCATCCCGGATAACGACCGGTTGAAGTTCATCGCGGTGAAGTTCCACGTTCACGACCTGGACGAACAGAAGTTCGACAGCGCCGACGACGTGCGGATTGCGATCCGCGATCTCGTGCGCAACCGGAATCTGGCCGCGGTCGCCTGATGCGGGAAAACTTTCGCCCGCTCACACAACCGTCAAAACCAGAGCGCGCCAAATATCGGACCCTCAAAACGCGGGCCTATGGCGCGCTTTTCCTTTGCCTGACAGTCCGCCAGCCTGCAGTCGCGCTGGCCATGCATTGCGTATCAGAGCGCTCTACGCGGAGCTGAACTCAAAAAAGCTCCGGATCCGAACGGAATACTGGACGCTAAGCGCAATGCTTCCTCAAGCCGCTACGTCACCTCATCCTTGCGCTCGTCACAAGAACCCAGCCGGGCCAAGTCTTTGGACCGAAAAAGCTCTTCCTGCCGTGCGCACGCATCTCTACCCTATTGCGGGCAGCAGGCGTTTGAGGCCGGATGGACGACAATCTTCAAAAGTCTTCAGAATGCGGTAAAAGTCAGCGTCGTCAGCGAGCGCACGATTCCTGGAATATTGACAATGTTCTGGTTGATGAACTTGCCGATATCTTCTTCCTGCGGCAGGTAGACTTTCAGCAGCAGATCATATTCACCGCTGGTGGAATAAAGCTCGGAAACCAGTTCCGTTTTATAGATGGCATCGGCGACATCATAGGTCTTGCCGGGCTCACATTGAAGCTGAACAAAAATGGGCTTCACGGACATCTCCCGTATTTGAACTTTCGGTGCATGGCTGCTCGTGCCACGCGTCATGGCGCACTATTGGCTGAGCTGCGTCCGTCTTGCAAGACCGGTCACCGGATTACGCCGAAAACTCACCCGTCCTGCCGTTCGTCCCAATTGCGGCCTCGGAAACGATCCACCGCCGAAAACTCTCGAGCGGTGCATAACCGGCGCGATCCGGCATGCAGGCGAGATAATAGGCTTCCTCGCTCTCCACTTCGCCCGCAACAGCCGCGACCAGGCGACCGCTTCGCAGCTCCTCCTCGATCATGAAAGAAGGAATGAGCGACGCCCCGACGCCGGCGCTCGCCGCCTCGGCAATCGTCGTGAACTGATCAAAAAGCATGCCATGCACATTGTCGAAACGAACCTCGTGGCCGCGAAACCATTGTTCCCAGGCATCCGGCCGGGTCGTCATGTGCAGCAACGGCACCTGCAGCAGATCATCAGGCCTTGAAAGTCCGTGTCGCTCCTTGAAGGCCGGGCTGCATACCGGAATGACCTTTTCATGCATCAGGAAAACCAGCTCGGTTCCCGGCCAATGCGGCAATCCGAAATGGATGGCCGCATCAACAGTGTCAGTACGGAAATCGAACAGCGATGATCGCGTCAGAAGATTGACCGAAACGCCCGGGTGTCTGGCAATGAAATCGGGAAGACGAGGCACCAGCCAGCGCGTGCCGAAACTCGGCAGAATCCCGAGATTGAGCGTGCCGCCATCGGGATTGGCGCGCAGGTTGAGCGAGGCCGTCGATATACGCCGCAAGGCCTCGCGGATTTCCCGCGCATAACCTTCTCCAGCCCTTGTCAGCCGTATCGTCTGCCGCTCGCGCAGGAATAGCGCCATGCCAAGCTGCTCTTCAAGCGCCAGAATTTGGCGGCTGACCGCACCCTGCGTCAGCCCCAGCTCCCGCGCCGCGGCGGTGACGCTGCCCGTGCGCGAAGCGGCTTCGAAAGCCGCCAGCAGCGAGAGCGACGGCAGAAAACGGCGGGGCGGCAGAACCATATTCCCTCACGGAATGAACTCTTGACGATATGTCGATATTCAACAGGCGCGACCGCTTGTAAAGTCTCATAAACAAGGGCTTGTCACTCATACGAAAAACAAATGAACTGGCCCGGAATATGGTGGAACGATGTATAACGACCCCCGCTCGCACGGCCTCTGGGAAAAGACCGCGCCGCAACCGCCCGTAACGCCTGCCCTGCAGGGCGCAGCAGTTGCCGATGTCGTCGTCGTCGGAGGTGGTTTCACTGGACAATCCGCCGCCCTTCATCTTGCCGAATGCGGTGTGGATGTCGTTCTTCTCGAAGCAAAGGAAATCGGCTTCGGCGGCGCCGGCCGCAATGTCGGCCTCATCAATGGCGGCATGTGGGTCATGCCGAAAGAACTGCCCGGCGTGCTGGGTACAACTTACGGCGAACGGCTTCTCGATCTTCTGGGCAATGCGCCCCTCCTCGTTCGTGAGCTGGTGGAGAAACACGCAATTCCCTGCGAGATCGAAAAAAACGGCACGCTCCATTGCGCCGTCGGCGAAAAGGGGCTCGTCGAAATCCGCGAGCGCTGCGAACAATGGGCTGCAAGAGGCGCGCCCGTCCGCATTCTCGATGCCGAGGAGACAGCGAGACGCACCGGCAGCACGGCCTATTCCGGTGCGCTTCTGGATACACGCGCCGGCACGATCCAGCCGCTCGCTTATGTTCGAGGCCTTGCCGCCGCCGCCCGGAAAGCGGGTGCAGGTCTGCACACCGAAAGCCCCGTGGTAGCGACCGAACGCAGCAACGGAAAATGGGTGGTGAAGACGCCGCAGGGGTCTGTAACCGCCAGCTGGATCGTTGTGGCCACAGAAGCCTACAGCACCGGACCGTGGCAGATAGTTCGCGATGAGCAGATCTACCTGCCCTATTTCAACTTCGCGACCAGACCGCTGGGCGACAACCTGCAAAAAAGCATCCTGCCCGGCCGTGAGGGCTGCTGGGATACGAAGGAAATTCTCTCCTCCTTCCGCATGGACAAAGCGGGCCGGCTGGTCTTCGGCAGCGTCGGCGCCCTGCGCGGCACCGGGACCGCCATTCATCGCGCCTGGGCGAAACGCTCGCTGAAGCGGCTTTTCCCGCAGCTCGGCGATACGGAGTTCGAATGTGAATGGTACGGCCAGATCGGCATGACCGACAATGCCGTGCCCCGCTTTCACAAATTCGCGGAGAACGTCGTCGGCTTTTCAGGTTATAACGGCCGCGGCATCGCGCCGGGCACGGCCTTCGGCAAGGTGATTGCGCAGCATATTCTCGGTGAGATTGCTGAAGCCGAATTGCCCCTGCCTGTGACGGAGCCGAAAGCGCAGGCTTTCCGGGTGGTGAAGGAAGCCTATTACGAGGCAGGCGCACAGATCGCCCATTTCGCCGGCGAGCGTTTTTGATCGAACTTACAGTGCACGACACAAACGTTCGGGGCCGATGCCTCATTACGACGTTTGCCGTTTTCGGGTGTGCTCACCGTCCCTCGTCCCTGTGCTTGTCACAGGAATGAGGTAGGGGAAGCCCGCGCCCACCACGGGCTTTTTCCCACCATATCGATATATCCTTGAAAATATAATGATTGCCCTATAGGCCTATCGATATATTCATCAGGATATCTCGAACCCGGGGGGTAACAACCATGAGACTTTTACGCCGCAGCTTTTTCAAAACCATTGCCGCAGCCACATCCTTCTGGATGGCGGCCTCCCTTGTGGCCGTTCCGGCCCATGCCACCGAAAAAGTCACGGTGTTTGCCGCCGCGAGCATGAAAAACGCCCTCGACGCCATCAACGCCGAATGGGCGAAGGACAGCGGTAACGAGGCAACCGTTTCTTATGCCGCAAGCTCTGCGCTGGCAAAGCAGATCGAGCAGGGCGCACCGGCGGATATCTTCATTTCCGCCGACCTTGCATGGATGGACTATGTTGCCGACAAGAAGCTGATCAACGCTGACAGCCGCTCCAATCTTCTCGGCAACCGCATCGTTCTCGTCGCTCCCGCAGACAAGGCAAAGCCGGTCGAAATCAAGCAGGGCTTCGATCTTGCGGCTCTGGTGGGCGACGGCCGTCTGGCGATGGGCGCGGTTGATTCCGTACCAGCGGGCAAATACGGCAAGGCCGCTCTGGAAAAACTCGGCGTCTGGTCGTCTGTCGAACAGAAGGTCGCCGGCGCGGAAAGCGTCCGTGCCGCCCTGCTGCTCGTCTCGCGCGGCGAAGCCCCCTATGGCATCGTCTACCAGACCGACGCCGCCGCCGATCCCGGTGTGAAGATCATCGGCACCTTCCCGGAAGACAGCCATCCGCCGATCATCTATCCCGTCGCCATTCTCTCGGAGGCAAAATCGCCGGCAGCAAAGGCCTATCTGGATTTCCTTAAATCCGAAAAGGCGACGCCTTTCTTCGAAAAGCAAGGCTTTACCGTTTTGAAATAAACTGCCTTTCGGGAGCCCAGCATATTGGCCGCGAGAGATGACGATTGCAGGATATGGCATTGCATTGGTTGACACTCAGCCCTGAAGAATGGACGGCAATCAGGCTCAGCCTGTGGGTGTCCTCCATCGCCATGCTTGCCAGCCTGCCTTTCGGCATTGCGATTGCCGTGGCGCTGGCGCGCGGCCGCTTCTGGGGCAAGTCGTTGCTCAACGGCATCATCCACCTGCCGCTCATCCTGCCGCCCGTCGTCACCGGCTTTCTGCTGCTCGTCCTGTTCGGTCGCAGAGGGCCAATCGGGCACTTTCTCGATAGCTGGTTCGGCATCGTCTTTTCTTTCCGTTGGACCGGAGCGGCGCTCGCCTGCGCCGTCATGGCCTTCCCGCTGATGGTGCGTTCCATCCGCCTCTCCATCGAAGCGGTGGACCGCAAACTGGAAGAGGCGGCGGGCACATTGGGGGCAAGTCCGTTCTGGGTGTTCCTCACCGTCACGCTTCCCCTGACATTGCCCGGCATCATCGCCGGCATGATCCTGGCTTTCGCCAAGGCCATGGGTGAATTCGGCGCGACCATCACCTTCGTTTCCAATATTCCCGGTGAAACCCAGACACTCTCCGCCGCCATCTATACCTTCACCCAGGTTCCGGGCGGGGATGCCGGCGCATTGCGGCTGACCATCGTTTCGGTCGTGATTTCCATGCTCGCCTTGCTTGTCTCGGAGTTTCTGGCCCGCATCATCGGCAAACGGGTGAGCATGGAATGACGCTTTCAGTCACCACCCGTCATCGCCTCGGCTCCTTCGAACTCGATGCGTCATTCATCTCCGAAGGCGGCGTCACCGCGCTGTTCGGGCGCTCCGGTTCCGGCAAGACCTCGATGATCCGTATCATAGCAGGCCTGCTGCGGCAGGATGAGGGACAGGTTTTGCTGGATGGGGAGGTGCTGGCCGATAGCGAAAAGCGACTGTTCGTGCCGGCCCATAAACGCCGTTTCGGTTATGTCTTTCAGGAAGCGCGGCTTTTCCCACATCTCAGCGTGGCGCAAAACCTGCACTACGGCAGCTGGTTCACCGCAGACAAAACGAAGGTCGCGCAGGAAGACCATATCATCGACATGCTCGGTATCGGCCATCTCTTGCAGCGACGTCCGAACAAACTCTCGGGCGGCGAAAAACAGCGCGTCGCCATCGGCCGCGCCCTGCTTTCTTCCCCCAGGCTGCTGCTGATGGACGAACCGCTCGCCTCGCTGGACGAGCAGCGGAAGGCCGAGATCATTCCCTATCTCGAACGGCTGCGCGACGAGACGAAAATCCCTGTTGTCTATGTCAGCCACTCCATTCAGGAAGTCGCCCGCCTCGCAGACCGCATCGTGGTGATGAAAGACGGCAAGGTGGAAGCGCAGGGAAAAGCAGCCGAAGTGCTGGCGAGACCGGATTTCAGCATGCATCTCGAACGGCGCAAGGCAGGCAGCATTCTTTCCGGGCACATTGAAAGCTTTGATGAGCGGCACGGACTTGCCGCCGTGAGGCTAAAGACCATGCTGCTCCATGTGCCGGCAAAAAGGGGAACATCCGACAGCCCGGCACGCGTGCTTATACCGGCGCGCGATGTGATGCTGGCAACCGTAAAGCCCGAAGGCTTGAGCGCCCTCAACATTCTCGAGGGCCGTGTTGCGACTGTTTCGGCCAGTGAAGACGGCATGGTCACGGTTCAGGTGGATTGTGGCGGTGACATCATCCAGTCGCGCATCACCGACCTCTCCCGCGAAAGGCTGCAGCTGGAACCCGGAAGACCGGTGCATGCGATCATAAAGTCGGCGGCTCTTGATCCCTATTGAGGGCCGCATCGGGATTGCGGCTGGCCTCCAGCCAGTCGATATCCGCGCGCAAAGCCTCGTTCATCCGCTTTTGCATGCCGCGATAGCGTTCCAGCAATTCGGCGCCGAAAGCGGTCAGCGCCGCACCGCCGCCCTGTTTGCCGCCGCGCTGCGATTCAATAACCGGCTGCCGGAACATATGGTTCAGCGCATCCACCAGCAGCCATGCGCGACGATAGGACATGTCCATCGCCCGCCCCGCGGCGGAGATGGAACCCGTTTCGGCAATCAGCTCCATCAATTCGATCTTGCCGTGCCCGAGACGCTCTCCGGGCGGAAAATCGATACGAAGAACAGGTTTCAGTGGAGGGAGGGCCTTACTCATCGTTCAAAGGCTCCGTCCATGAAGATCGCGATAGGCCTTTTGCGCTCCATCCACCGGCAAGGCCGTGGCCTCATAGACGCCACGCGCCACCGCGCGCGCCATCACGATGGTGGCAAGATGGCAAAGTTCGGCGAAATGAACGCCGCCCTCAAGCGGCTTTTCACCGGTTGAGGCCGCAAACATGGTGTCGCCGTCACTCGGCAGATGGGCGGGCAGAACGGCGCGCGCCAGCCCGTCATGCGCCATGATGGAAAGGCGATGCGCCTGCGCCTTGGTGAGCGCGGCATCCGTCACCACCGCACCGATGGTCGTTGCCGTGAGATTGACCCCCTTGAGCCGCAGCGCGGTGTGATCCGGCTCGAAATGAGCAGGAAAACCGCGATCGCCGTATTCACCCTGCACTTCAAAAGGCGCGGACCAGAAATGGCGGCTCGTTCCAACCGTTGCGGAGCCGAGCGCATTGACGGCAACGATGGCCGCCACCTTGTAACCGCCGGAACTGACGGCGCTTGCGGAGCCGAGCCCGCCCTTGAAGGTGGCGGTCGTCGCACCCGTTCCAGCCCCGGCTGTTCCAAGCTCGAAGGGCATCGCACGCGCCGCCTCGAAGGCTGCATATCCCATCTCGCGGTACGGCGAATGCAGACCCCAATCCTTGTCGCCGCCATTCAGCAGATCCATCAGGATCGCCTGCGGCACGATTGGAACGCGGGTGGACCCCACCTGCAGGCCGCGCCCGATCTCGCGCAACCCGGCCTGAACGCCGCCCGCCGCATCCAGCCCGAAGGCGGAACCACCTGACAGCACGAAGGCATCCACCGTTTCCACCGTCATCACCGGGTCGAGCAGGCCGGTATCGCGCCCGCCCGGCGCACCGCCCAAAACAGAGCCGGAAGCAATGGCGGGCTTTTCGAAAACAATCGCCGTAACACCGGAGCCGAGGGAAAGATCGGTGACATTGCCGACCGAAACGCCGCCTATGTCAGTCAGAAGATTGGTGAGTGCCGCCATGCCGTTTCCCTTTTTTCCCGGTATCCCGCCACCATCAGGCACTGTCAACGCAAAACGTGACGTGCCTGATGTCTACGACAAGCCGCGATCAGGAAAAAACAGCCGTGCCGATCACCGGCGTCGAGGGAACGGCCATGTCCCTCGGCTCCAGCGGCCCGGAGAGATATGCCTGATGGCCGGCCTCTATGGCGTGGGCGAAAGCCTCCGCCATGCCGACCGGATCACCCGCGCCCGCAACCGCCGTGTTGAGCAGAACAGCATCGTAACCAAGCTCCATCACCGTGACCGCATGGGACGGGCGGCCGATACCGGCGTCAACAATCATCGGCACATCCGGAAAACGCGCCCGCATGGATTTCAGCGCCGTCAGATTGAGCGGCCCCATGGCGCTGCCGATTGGCGCGCACCAGGGCATCAGTACCCTGCAGCCTGCCTCCAGCAGCTTTTCGGCGACGACCAGATCGTCGGTCGTATAAGGAAAGACCTCGAAACCATCGTCACAGAGAATTTTTGCCGCTTCGACAAGCGCAAAGACGTCGGGCTGCAACGTATCGTGATGACCGATGACCTCCAGCTTGATCCAGTTGGTGCGGAACACCTCGCGGGCCATCTTTGCCGTCAGCACCGCTTCCTTGACCGTATGGCACCCGGCCGTATTCGGCAGGATGTAGCGATCGAGCTCGCGGATAAGCTCGAAAAACTGACCGCCCTTCTTATTGCCGGCCGTTTCCCGGCGCAACGAAATCGTCAGAATATCCGTGTTGCTCGCCCGCACGGCATCGGCAAGCACGGCGGGGGACGGATACCGCGCCGTGCCGAGGAGAAGACGGGACGAGACTTCACGGCCATAAAGCGTCAGCATGTCTCAGCCTCCCTGCATCGGCGAGAGAATTTCGACACGGTCAAAAGCCTTCAGTTGATAGTCGGCGCGCTCTTCCGAATGCACCAGATCGCCATTGACCGCCGTTGCCAGCCATTCACCTTCATATTCGAGGCTGGCGAGCAGACCGGCCAGCGTCTCGGCGGCGAGATCAAGCTCGTCGCCATTTACCAGAAGTTTCATGATCCTGTTCCCTTTGAGAAAGAGTTTGGCAGACGATTTCAACCGCCTGCCGCGCGATAGCCGGCGAGAGCAGAAAGCCATGCCGGTGTGCGCCGTTGATGAAAATGAGCCGGCCGTCTTGCGTGACTTTCGGCAGATTGTCGGGATAGGCGGGGCGCACGCCCGTGCCGGTCTCGATGATTTCCGCTTCCGCGAAAGCCGGATGCACCGCATAGGCAGCATTCAGGAATTCCATCATCGAACGGACAGAAATGTCGCCGGCATCCTCGGTTTCGATCATCGTCGCGCCCACCATGAAACGGCCGGGCTCGCGCGGCACGATGTAAAGCGGAATACGCGGATGCAGCAGCCGGACGGGACGGGACAAAGAGACTTCCGACGTGGAGAGATAGAGCATCTCTCCCCGCACGCCGCGAAGGTCGGAAATCTCTCCCACCGCAGCGGCGCCGGTGCAATCCACCACCCGGTCGAACGGTCGGTCATCCACCGGGATGCCCATGTGGAACCGCACACCCATGGTGCAAAGCCGCTCATGCAGCGATTTCAGTGCAAGGCGCGGATCGAGATGCCCCTCGCCCGGAAAATAAAGCCCGGAGCGAAACCGCCTGGCAAGATCAGGCTCCAGAGCGGCGATCTCTCCCTCGTCCACCCAGCGATAGCCGCCGGTCCGCGATGCGAAACGCGAAAGCTCCGCTTTGTCGCGGGCGGGCGCGACAACCAGCGTGCCATGTCGGGCCACAAGGCCGGGGGTTGCCTCATCCCACCAGTCGAGCGCCGCCTGGCCGAGCGTCAGAACCGGCTCTTCCGCATTTTCACGCTCACACCAGGGCGCCAGCATGCCGCCCGCATACCAGGATGCGCCGCGAAAGGGTTCGGCATGGCGCTCGCAAACCTCGACGGTAACGCCGTTCCGCGCCAGTTCGAAGGCCGCCGTCAAACCGGCGACCCCCGTTCCCTTGACCAGAACGCGCATGCTATTCGGCATCCGCAGGCGTCGCGAGCGGCATATAAAGCTCCCCGCCTTCCTTGAAGCGCGCGGCCATGGCCTCCAGCCCCTCCTTCTGCGCCTCGGCGCGGATATCGTGGGAAATCCGCATCGAGCAGAATTTCGGCCCGCACATGGAGCAGAAATGCGCGACCTTGTGCGCCTCCTTCGGCAGCGTCTCGTCATGGAAGGACCGCGCCGTATCCGGATCGAGCGACAGGTTGAACTGGTCTTCCCAGCGGAACTCGAACCTTGCGCGCGACAGCGCATCGTCCCGCACCTGTGCTGCCGGATGGCCCTTGGCGAGATCGGCGGCGTGCGCCGCGATCTTATAGGTGATGACGCCCACCTTCACGTCGTTACGGTCAGGCAGTCCGAGATGTTCCTTGGGCGTGACGTAGCAAAGCATCGCCGTGCCGAACCAGCCGATCATCGCAGCACCAATGCCCGACGTGATGTGGTCGTAACCGGGTGCGATATCCGTGGTGAGCGGCCCGAGCGTATAGAAGGGCGCTTCGCCGCAGGTCTTCAACTGCTTGTCCATGTTCTCCTTGATCTTGTGCATCGGCACATGGCCGGGGCCTTCGATCATCACCTGGCAATCCTTAGCCCAGGCGATCTGCGTCAACTCGCCAAGCGTTTCCAGTTCCGCGAACTGCGCCGCGTCATTGGCGTCGGCAATCGAGCCGGGTCTAAGACCATCGCCCAGCGAGAAGGAAACGTCGTAAGCGCGGCAGATGTCGCAAATCTCGTCGAAATGCTCGTAGAGGAAACTTTCCTTGTGGTGATGCAGACACCACTTCGCCATGATCGATCCGCCGCGCGAGACGATGCCGGTGACGCGATTGACGGTGAGCGGGATGTAGTGCAGCCGGACGCCGGCATGGATGGTGAAGTAATCCACGCCCTGTTCCGCCTGTTCGATCAGCGTATCGCGAAACACCTCCCAGTTGAGATCCTCGGCAATGCCGTTGACCTTCTCCAGCGCCTGATAAAGCGGCACCGTGCCGATCGGTACCGGCGAATTGCGGATGATCCATTCGCGGATATTGTGGATGTTGCGCCCTGTCGAAAGGTCCATGACGGTATCGGCGCCCCAGCGGATCGCCCAGACCATCTTCTCCACCTCTTCCGCCATGGAGGAGGTGACGGCGGAATTGCCGATATTGGCGTTGATCTTCACCAGAAAATTGCGGCCGATGATCATCGGTTCAAGTTCCGGATGGTTGATGTTGGCGGGAATGATGGCGCGGCCCGACGCCACTTCCTGACGGACGAATTCCGCCGTGACGTAATCAGGGATATGCGCGCCGAAACTCTCGCCGTCGCGCGCGAGCTTCTCCTTCGCTGCCTCGCGCCCGAGATTTTCGCGAATGGCGATGAATTCCATTTCCGGCGTGATGATACCTGCCCGCGCATAGGCAAGCTGGGTCACGGCTTTACCTGCCGTGGCTCTTAGCGGCTGGTGGCGCACGGAAAATTCGGGCGTCAGCCGTTCGCCGGTGGCAAAGCCGTTATCCTCCGGCTTGACGTGCCGGCCATCATAAGCCTCGACATCGCCCCGCGCTACGACCCACTCGTGACGCAGACGCGGCAGACCCTTTTCAATCAGAACGGGATAGGTAGGGTCGGTATAGGGACCGGAGGAATCATAGACCGTCACCGGCGGTTCGCCCGCCGTCGGATGGACGGCGATCTCGCGCATCGGTACGCGGATATGCGGATGTAAAATGCCTGATTTGTGGATTTTCGTGGAGGCGGCATGCGGCCCGGTGGTGACGGAAAGCGGGATATTCTTGGCAGCGATATTCATCTTGAGGCTCCAAAGTTTAACAGTGGAGACCCAGTTCGAGCCGGAATGATGGAAAATACCGAAGTGCCGAAACACGGCGTCATGCGCCCGTCCGACATCAGGTCTTTGCACCGTCCCTACGCCAGTATGAACTGGATCAGGTTCAACGGGTCACTGCGCATGAAAGCAGAATCTCAGCCCCTTGACGGGACACCCCTGGTGAATAACCCTAGCAAAAAACACCATCAGGCATTTGTCAAGGCCGATGATCCATGCTTGGCAAAGGTGCGGGAATGGCGCATGCTGCCGTTAGTTGTAATTAACCTAACGGTTTAGGCGAATATTATCGTTTGCAACGTAACGATAAGCACAAACCATCCTGATGTGAAATTCATGGGAGATACGTCGGAATGAATGCGACTATACGTGAAATACTGGCCAAATTCGGCCAGCTTCCAACCCCCGTCGATACGATTGCAGATGAAGCCGATCTTTACGCGGCGGGGCTTTCTTCCTTCGCATCGGTGCAATTGATGCTCGGCATAGAAGAAGCATTCGATATCGAATTCCCGGACAATCTGCTGAACCGCAAGTCCTTTGCCAGCATCAAGGCCATTGAAGACACCGTTAAGCTCATTCTGGATGGTAAAGAGGCAGCCTGATGAACGTCACCGTAGCGCCGCAGGATGAAACGCTGTCCGCGCGCGCGGGCCGTGTCGCAGCAATTGCCGCCAAACACGCAGATGAGGTTGATGTTACCGGCCGCTTTCCGCAGGAAGCCGTTGATACACTCAGGCAGGAACGCCTGCTCGGCATTCAGGTCCCCGCTTCGCTCGGTGGCGAAGGTACTTCCCTGCAGGAAATCGCCGATATCTGCGCCCGGCTCGGCCAGGCCTGTTCCGCAACCGCGATGATTTTCGCCATGCACCACATCAAGCTGTCCAGCCTTGTGGAACATGGCGAGGCGAGCGCATGGCATGCGGGCTTCATGAGCCGCGTCGCGGCGGAACAGCTGCTGCTCGGCTCGGCCACCACCGAAGGCGGCATCGGCGGCAATCTGCGCAACTCCATCTGCGCAATCGAGGTCGAAGGCGATTTCTGCCGGCTGGAAAAGGACGCCACCGTCATTTCCTATGGCAGCAATGCCGATGCGATCCTCATCACCTCGCGCACCCATAAGGATGCCGCGCCCGCCGATCAGGTGATGACCGTATTCCTGAAAAACCAGTACACGCTCGAAAAAACCCATGTCTGGGATACGCTCGGCATGCGCGGTACCTGTTCGGATGGTTTCCTGTTTCGCGGCGAAGCGCCGGCGGCACAGATCTTCCCGAAGCCTTTCGCGGAAATCGCAGCGCAATCCATGCTTGCAAGCTCGCATCTTCTCTGGAGCGCCGTCTGGTATGGCATCGCGTCGGATGCCGTGCTGCGCGCGCAGTCTTTCGTCAGAGCCGCAGCGCGCAAGTCGCCCGGCACGGCTCCTCCCGGCGCGATCCGCCTTGCGGAGGTTTCCACCAAGCTGCAGGTGGTGAAATCCAACATCATCGCCGGCATCAAGGCTTACGAGGATACCAAGAGCGACCCGGAAAAACTGATGTCGATGGCCTTTGCCGTCGCCATGAACAATGTGAAGATCTGCTCTTCGGAAACCATTCTTGAAATCATTGACCACGCCATGCTGGTCTGCGGCATCATGGGCTACAAGAACGGCACGCCCTACAGCCTCGGCCGGCACCTTCGCGACGCGCATTCCGCCCGTCTGATGATTTCCAACGACCGCATTCTCGGCAATTCCGCCAATCTCCTGCTGGTTCACAAGCAGGACACCAGCCTCTTGGGATAAGACCATGGACATGCAAACATCGTTTCTCGATCGACTGTTCGAAGAAGGCCTGCTGATTGAAACGGGTGTGGACGGTCTTTATGGACGCAGCGGCCAGTTCGAGGACGTCATTGCCGCATTCGAGCGGCTGATCGACCGCACGGGCGGCGCTGATGGCGCCGAAGCGATCCGTTTTCCGCCCGGCATCAACCGCGCCTACTTCGAAAAGAGCGGTTACATGAAGAGCTTCCCGCAGCTCGCCGGCACCGTCCATTCCTTCTGCGGCTGCGAACTCGACCATGTCAGCCTGCTGAAAACCATGGATGAGGGCGGTGACTGGACCAAGGACCAGAAAGCGACAGACATCGTGCTGACGCCGGCGGCCTGCTACCCGCTTTATCCGACGATTGCCAAGCGCGGCGCGCTACCTGCCGGCGGCGGTCTCTATGACATCCAGTCCTATTGCTTCCGCCATGAACCCTCCAAGGATCCGGCCCGCCAGCAGCTTTTCCGCATGCGCGAATATGTTTGCATGGGTACCGAGTCCGATGTCACCGAATTCCGCCAGACCTGGATGGATCGCGGCGTCGAGATGATGAAGGCGGTCGGGCTCGACGTCACCATCGATGTGGCAAACGATCCGTTCTTCGGCCGCGCCGGCAAGATGCTGGCCAACAACCAGCGCGACCAGAACCTGAAATTCGAACTGCTGATCCCGGTCACATCGACGACCAGCCCGACGGCCTGCATGAGCTTCAACTATCACCAGGATGCCTTCGGCCAGAAATGGGGTCTTAACCTCGACAATGGCGATGTCGCCCATACCGCCTGCGTTGGTTTCGGCCTTGAGCGCATTGCGCTGGCGCTGTTTGCGCATCATGGTCTCGACGTAAAGAAATGGCCTGCGAAGGTCGTGGAAACGCTCTGGGGCTGATCATTCATGCGGCAGATTTTTCCCGGTCTCGATCCCCAAAATTATGTGCAGCATCCGCTCCATTCCTCCGAGAGAATTTGGCCGGAGACCAATTGCTACATCGATTTGTGGATCGAGGTGCTGGCGTCGAAAGGCCTGCCGCCGGAAGCCATGTTCGGCTTCACCCTGACACAGGATTTCGAAGGCGACCAGTTCACCTTCTTCAAGGTGCCGCTGGAAGATCTCGAAGCACTTTATGGCGTTCGCGCCACCGAACTTGCGATCTTCGACAGGGTGGAAAACCATATCGAGGCGCAGCTGGAACGCGGCCGCATCTGCCTGATCGAGATGGACAGCTTCTATATGCCCGATACCCATGGGGTGGGCTACCAGAAAGAACACGGCAAGACCACCATCGCCATCAACCGGCTCGACCTCGCGAAACGTGAACTCGACTATTTCCACAATGCCGGCTTCTTCCATCTTGCAGGCGAAGATTTTGACGGCCTGTTCCAGCATCATCTGGCGGAAACCGATCCGCCCTTCCTGCCCTATACGGAGTTTGCGAAATTCGCAGACGGCAATCCTTCGCCGACGCATATTCGCAAGACCGCCGAACGGCTCTTGAAGTTTCATTTTTCACGCCGACCCTCCGCCAACCCGGTCAAGGCTTTCGCAAGCGTCTTTCCGGCACAGGTGGAAAAGGTTGCCGACAGGCCATTCGGCTTTTTCCACAAATATGCCTTCAACACGCTGCGTCAGCTCGGCGCCAATTTCGAGCTTTTGGCAAGCCATCTCGAGTGGCTGGACAGGAATGAATTCGCTGAAGCGAGGGATCACGCGCTGCGCATATCCGAAGTCGCCAAGACGGTACAGTTCCAGCTTGCCCGCGCCGTCACCCGGCGCAAGTTCGATGCGCTCGCGTCAGTACTCGATCCGGCGGCGGATGCATGGGATGACGTGATGGAAGCGCTTGCGGCCAAACTGTCTGATGCCAGCGAGGCAGCGTGAGGACCTATCTTCCGGGCGAAAGCGAGGAATTGCTGAGCGAAGGCTGGACGCTGACGCTGACGCCCGCCGATGCCTGCGAAACACCCTCCGATATTCCCGCATCGCTCGAAAGCCTTCACGTCTCCGTGCCCGGAACCGTGGCGCAGGCTCTGGAATCGACCGAAAAGTTCGACCGCCTTGCTCCAGCGCCCCTCAATGACAGGGATGCCTGGTATCGGCTGACGATGATTTCCGATACGCGCGAACGCGCCACACTGCGCTTCGATGGTCTCTCCACCATTGCCGAAATCTTCTTCAATGGCGAGCTGATCGCCGCAAGCCAAAGCATGTTCGAAAGGCTGGAAGTGCCTGTCGAACTAACGGGCGCAGACGAACTTTCGATCTGCTTCCGGGCGCTTGCGCCGAGACTTGAAAAAACCGGGCCCCGCGCCCGCTGGCGGCCCCAGATGATGAATACGCAGGGCTTGCGGCTGATCCGCACCACTGCACTGGGTTACATGCCCGGATGGTGCCCGGAAATCCACGCCGCCGGCCCCTGGCGACCCATCAGCCTGATAAGGCAGGACGGAGTGCTCTGCACGCTCCGGTCTTCGCTGGACGGAGACGGAACGGGAACGGTCAGCATCGTGCTGCAAAGCAACCGCCCGATAAAATCGGCAAGGCTTGGCTGTGCCGGTTACAGCGCCGATCTTTCTCCGGACGAGGGCGGCAAGCTTTCCGGCGAATTGCGCATATCCGATGTCGAACAATGGTGGCCGCATACCCATGGCAGGCCGGCTCTGCATGACGTCGTTCTTGAGCTCGACGGCACGCAACATCACCTTGGGCGCACGGGCTTCCGGCAAGTCGAGATCGATCACGGCGAAGACGGCAACGGTTTCGGCCTCAAGGTGAACGGTCAGCAGGTATTTTGCCGCGGCGCGGTGTGGACGACGGCCGATATTGTGCGCCTGCCGGGAACGGGGCCGGACTATGAGCCATGGCTTAGAAAAGCCGCGGAAGCGGGCATGAACATGATCCGCATCGGCGGCACCATGGCCTATGAGACGCCGGAATTCTTCGCGCTTTGCGACGAGCTTGGCATCATGGTCTGGCAGGATGCCATGCTCGCCAATTTCGATTACCCGGCAAAGGACGAGAGCCTGCGCCAGCATATCGTCACGGAAATCTCGCAGTTCCTGGAAGCGATCGCGCTTTCTCCATCGCTTGCCGTTTTCTGCGGCGGCAGTGAAATGTACCAGCAGGGCGCGATGCTCGGCCTGCCAGAGCAGATATGGAAGGGAACGCTTACCGAGGAAGTCCTGCCGGAACTCGTCGCCGAGAAGCGACCAGATGCAGCCTATGTCGCCAATTCCCCTTCCGGCGGTGCATTGCCCTTCATTCCCAACGCCGGGGTCGGCCATTATTACGGCGTGGGCGCCTATTGCCGCCCGCTGGAAGATGCGCGCCGCGCCAATCTGCGCTTTGCCGCCGAGTGCCTCGCCTTCGCCAATATTCCCGAACAGGAAACGCTGGACAGATATCTTCCCGGCGTCGCCGTGCACGATCCACGATGGAAAGCCCGCGCACCGCGCGATCGTGGCGCCTCCTGGGATTTCGAGGATGTTCGCGATCATTATCTGAAGCTGCTTTATGAGGTCGAACCGGATGTTCTGCGTCGCGAAGATGGCGGCCTTTATCTCGACATGTCCCGGGCCGCGACGGCCGAGGTCATGGAAGCGACTTTCGCCGAATGGCGGCGCAGCGGTTCCTCCTGTCAGGGCGCTATGGTCTGGACCCTGCAGGATCTCGTTCCCGGCGCAGGCTGGGGCATTATCGATGCGACCGGCAGGCCGAAATCCGTTTGGCATGCACTGAAAAGGGCGTTCCGTCCCATTCAGGTCGGCCTTTCAGATGAGGGCACGAACGGGCTGGATATCCATCTCATCAACGAGACCGGCGGCGGCTTTGAAGCCATGCTGGAACTGACCTGCCTGCGCGAAGGTGTGCAACCTGTCGTGCACGCCAAACGACCACTCACGCTTTTGCCGCGGCAGGGCCAGACGATTGCCGCAACAGATTTGTTCGGCGCTTTTTTCGATACGACCTATGCCTATCGTTTCGGCCCCCCGTCCCATGATGTAACGGTCGCCAGGCTTCGCGACGTTGCGACAGGACATGTCATCGCCGACGCGTTCCATTTCCCTCTCGGCCGTAAAAAGGCGCTGCATGCCGCGAACCTTCAGGTGGCGCTCAGCGAAACGAGCGGCAACTGGTCTCTTGAAATCGGCGCGGACCGGCTGGCGCAGTCTGTCCATGTCGAGGTGCAGGGTTACCACCCGGCAGAAAACTGGTTCCATCTCGGCCCTGGCGAGACCAGAAAAATCGGCCTTATGCCGGAGACTGCGATGACCGAAACCCCGCCTTCCGGAGAGGTCCTGTCACTGGGTTCCAGCCGGCGATTTTCCTTCTAGGGCAAGCCGCTTCACCGCATGAATGTACATCTTCCTGGCTTCAGGCGTTGAAAGATTGTGATCGGCATCAGGAATGATGGTCAGCGACACGTTCTGATAGGCTGATAGCCCTTCGCCATTGGCATCAAAATAATATTGGAAGTGCTCCAGACCATCATCGTTGTCGCTGTAGAGCAGATGGACGGCGGTATCATTCGCCTTCAATTTGTCGAACGCGCCATAAACGGCACGCCCTTCCTCGCTCCCCCTGCGGAACAGCCTCGCCGTTTTTGTCGAAAGCCTCTTGATCGTCGCCTTGACGATATTCAGTCCGGCACTTGCCACATCGACATCGCCGCTGATGAGACGCTTGAATGTCGCGCCCTGGCGAAAGCGCTGGCTGTATTCCCCGAAGGAACGCGGCCGTTTATGCAAGGCCTCATCCACCGAGCGGCCTTTGCGCCAATGGAAGACCACCGGATTGACCGCGACAACCGCACCGATCCGCTCATCGGCGATTGCGCCGTTGAAGGCGAGATAAGCGCCGCTGCACCGGCCCGCCGCAATGAAAGGCCCCTTGCCGCGCTTGCCGAGAAAATCGAGTGCGGCAGCCACGTCGTCATTCTGCGCGACATCGTAGAGAACCTGCTCAGGCACATTCTTGACCGGAGGGCTGTCGGCAATATTGGCCGCGTCGAAGCGAAGCGATGCCACACCCTCACGCGCCAATGCTCGGGCCATCTGAACGGAAAGCCTGCCCCAGCCCGCATGCCGGTCATAGGCAGCGCCAAGCAGAAGAACCGAAGAAACCACATCCCCATCATCTGGCCTGCAAAAAACGCCGAAAAGCCGTCCGCCATCTCCAAACTGCACCGGCTGCTCGACAAAACCGCGACCGCGCTGCGGAGCATTGAGGGTGAAATCCTCCAGAGGCATCGCCGCACTCTCGGCGTGGGTCTGAGAGAGAACCCAGTCGACCAGCCGATTGACCACATCGTCGGATATTTTCGAGAGCGTCGGGCTGGAGACGAGATCGTCGTAACCTGAAAACTCCGCCTCCTCCACCTTAGCGCCGATCGTGGCTAGATGTTTGGCGAAATCGGCATCGGTCACGCGGCCCGGTCGGGAAAGAGCCAGAATGGTGCGCGCCGGAGCAGCCGCGAGATTGGAAAGATTGGTCTTCCTGATCGCATCCGCAACCCCCGCAGGCATGGCCATGCCGGCAATCGATCCCGCTTCCGTCATGCGTTGCGCGGGCCGAAGGCCTAAACCATCGTCGATCATCGACGACCACATCGCCAGCTCACGCAGATAGGCGCGGCCGGAAACGACAGGCGCCAGAAACGCCATGGAACCCGCTTCGGCCACATCGGCAACCGCCTGTGCCGCTATCAGACAACCGAGGCCCTGAGCGACGACAACCACCTCAGTGCAGCCGGAAAGACGCTTCAGACAGTTGAGCGCTACGCGCGCGTCAAAAATCCAGTCCGCCGAGCGGCCCGCATCATCAGGATCGAAGGCGTCACCCGCGCCAAGATAGTCAAATCGAAGGCTAGCGACACCGCAGGCGGCCAGCCGCTCGGCCAGTACCCGTTGAAACTTGCGGCTGCAGAGCTCCTCCATGCCCCATGGGCTGACAAAAAGAACGGCATGGCCTTGTCTGACTTGCTTGTGCGCCGGATGGAAAATCCCGGTGAGCCCGTCAAAAGAGACCGGATGCGCAACAGCCCCATTCGAGGCAATGCCGGAAAGCGACAATGCATCAAGGGATGGATCGCTGCCTGTACGCTCTGAAATATCTATCGCCATCGACCTTGCCATCATTGCGCCAGTGTCTGGCTCAACCCTTGCGGGATCATTGTATCCAAGCGTCTTAACGCCTGATCTACAATAAAAACAACAATATTAGAGAAGTCTAAAAATATAGTCGCATTTATATCCCTTGTCGCCCACACGTTGCAAAAACAAACGCGGGGGTGACGGAGAAGTCTCGGCAGGACCGCTATTTTGCTCGAAACCGCTTGAATATACTGATAAATAGCGAGTCCCACACCTATTTGCAGGAGGAGGTTGCGCCACCCGGCCACCGGATCGTCTAGACACCGCGCAAACCAACACGCCGGGCCTCGCCCGCCAGGTCATAGAAGTTTTATATGGAACAAAGCCTTACGCGTTATATCTGGTCGCACACGAGGCGGCAGCAGCTTTTCATTCTGCTGATCGTGGCCCTCTCGATGATCCCCTATTTCCTCGCCTTCGATCTGCCCAAGCAGATCGTCAACGGCCCAATTCAGGGGGATGGTTTCGAAGGGGCGAATGCGACGCAGCTTTTCATGCATCTCACGGTCGATATTCCCTATTGGGGCACCGTGACATTATTCCCCGGGCTTGAGCTCAACCGCATGTCGATGCTGATGGCGCTCAGCCTGACGTTCCTTGCGCTTGTCGTCATCAACGGTCTTTTCAAATATTATATCAATACCTTCAAGGGTCGCCTCGGCGAACGACTTCTGCGGCGTATCCGCTTCGAGCTCATAGACAAGATTCTGCGGTTCCCACCCTCCCATTTCAAACGGGTCAAGGGCGCTGAAATCTCCAGCATGGTGAAGGACGAGGTTGAGCCGCTCGGCGGCTTTACCGGCGACGCCTTCGTGCAGCCGGCCCTTCTCGGCGGCCAGGCGCTCTCCGCGCTCTTCTTCATTCTCGTGCAGAATTTCTGGCTGGGCCTGATCGCAGCTTTCATGGCGGCAATCCAGGTGGGCATCATTCCTAAAATGCGCCGCCGCCTCATCGAGCTCGGCCGCCAGCGGCAGCTGAGCGCCCGCCAGCTTGCCGGACGCATCGGCGAAATGGTCGACGGTATCGGCACCATCCACGCCTATGACACCTCCAACTACGAGCGCGCGGATGCCTCGCATCGCCTCGGCGACATCTTCAAGATCCGCTACGATCTCTACCAGTGGAAGTTTCTGGTCAAATTCATCAATAACTTCCTCGCGCAGCTGACACCCTTCTTCTTTTATGCGCTCGGCGGTTATCTCACACTGAAGGGCAGTCTCGATGTCGGGCAGCTGGTCGCCGTCATCAATGCCTATAAGGAACTGCCGGGACCGCTGAAAGAACTGATCGACTGGGATCAGGCACGCCAGGACGTGCAGGTGAAATACGAGCAGGTCTTCGAGCAGTTCGATGCACCAAACATGATCGAAGAGAAGGTGCAGAAGCTGTCTCCCGGCACCGTCGCGGCAATCAGCGCCCCGATCGTCGTCGCCAATCTGACGCTCGAGGATGATAGCGGCAGCCGGCTTCTGGAGCAGGCATCGCTGAAGGTCGAGCCGGGTGAGGTGATCGCCATCGTCGGCGGCTCGGGCGCCGAGGCGCTGGCGGATGCGATCGGCCGCACGCTCTGGCCAACCTCGGGCAAGATCAGCATCAACGACGTCGACATATTGGAACTGCCGGAATCGCTCACCGGGCGGCGCATTTCCTATGTCTCCTCGGACAGCTACTTCTTCCACGCCAGCCTGAAGGACAATCTGCTTTACGGCCTCAAACACGCCCCCCTTGCGGACAGGGACTATGAGGGCGCGGCGCTGGAACACCGCAAGTGGGAAATCCGCGAAGCCAAGATGGCGGGAAATCCGCTGATCGATATCAACAGCGAATGGATCGATTACGCTTCGAGCCCGGCCGGCGACGGCAGGCCGGAAAATCTCATCCAGGCCATTCTGGCCGTCCTCGACAGCGTGGAACTCTCACAGGATATTCTAGAATTTGCGCTGCGTTCGTCGATCGATCCCTTGACCGACCTGCATCTTGCCGCCCGCATCGTGGAGTTGCGGCATGTCCTGCGGGCCGAACTGGAAAAGGAAAATCTGAGCGGCCTCATCGCGCCCTTTGAACTGGAGAGCTACAACAGCGAGGCGACGGTCGGTGAAAACCTGCTGTTCGGCACCATGCGGGATTCGTCCCAGACAATCAGAATCGTCATCGAAAGCGACTATTTCCGCTCCCTGATGCGCGAAACCGGTCTCGTCAAAACCCTGTTCGAAATGGGTTACACGATTGCCGAAAACATCGTGGAAATCTTCGCCGACCTGCCGGGAGATCACCCCTTCTTCCAGCAGCTTACCTTCATGACCCCCGATGACATTCCAGTCTATCAGCAGATGCTGCAGCGGCTTCAGGGAAAGAGTTTCGACGAGGCCAATGAAAACGAAAAGCGTGCAATGCTGCGGCTCAGCTTCTTCTACATCGAGCCTCGCCAGCGTTTCGGCCTGCTGTCGCCGGAGATCATGAACCGGATCGTCGAAGTCCGGCACATGTTCCATGAGAACCTGCCCGACAGCCTGAAAAACGTGATCGAAATCTACGATCCGACCAAATACATGAGCGCCACCAGCCTTCTGGACAACATCCTCTTCGGCAAGGTCGGCCATCGTTACACCGACGCCTCGCGGCGCATCACCCGCATCGTGGCCGATGTCATGCGCAAGCAGGGTGTCTATGAGCGCGTGCTGGCGGTGGGCCTGGACTTCAACCTCGGCGCCGGCGGCAAACGGCTTGGCCCGCTCCAGCGCCAGAAGCTCAATCTCGCGCGGGCGCTGATCCGCAAATCCGATTATTACGTCTTTAACCGCCCTCTTCCCGGCCTCGATCCCCGACAGCAGGAGGAAATTGTTGAACGGGTCATCACACTCCTGAAACAGAACAACAATAACCCGTCGATCATATGGGTTCTGTCGAATGCGACGCTCTCTCGCATGTTCAAGCGAGTGATCGTTGTTCATCAGGGCCTGATCACCGCCGACGGAAGTTACGAGACTCTCGCCGAGGAAAACGGTACATTCAAGGACATGGTCGCAACATAAGTCCAAGAAGGTGACCGAGGTGGAACAAGAACAGGGTAAGTCAATGCTGTTTAAAGACGAAATTCAAATGCTGAAAAGGGTCCCGTTTTTTTCTGAAATGGAACCGTCAAAGCTCAAACTACTCGCATTCGCGTCCGACCGAGTATCCTATCATGCTGGCGACGTACTGTTTCATCAGGGAGACGTCGGCGATGCGGCCTATGTTCTCTTGACCGGAAAAGTCGATGTTCTCGTCGATTCCCCTTCGGGCACGCTGAAAGTGGCCGAAATGACCGGTAATGCCATTGTCGGCGAAATCGCAATCCTTTGCGATAGCGTCAGAACAGCGACCGTTCGCGCCTCCACCAATGTGGAAGCCCTGCGCATCGGCAAGGAACAGTTCTTCAAGCTCATGTCCGATTTCCCTGACATCACCATCAAGGTCATGCGTGTTCTCGCCGAACGCCTTACCCAGACGACGGCGGAACTGAGCAAAGCGCGAACGAGCGTCAGGACATAAACGGCAATTCCTTGCTACCGTGAATGGCGATATTGGAAAAATAAATGTCGTACTATTGCAATATAAATGAAATGCTGACTGAATAAGGGGTAAAGGCTTCCGCCAGAAACGAGCGGATATAAGAATCTATAGAGACAACGGGCTTCATGGGAGGAAAGCGTGCAAGATTCCGTTGTTATTGGGGTGTGTCATGGCGTTCGATTCCGACACAGCAAGTCGGGAAAGTAATAGAAATTTTCGGGTAAAGATCTGGGGTGCGCGGGGAACGCTTCCTGTTTCAGGTGAAAACTTCCGAAAATACGGTGGGAATACCATCTGCATCGAGGTAAGATGCGGCGATCACGTTCTTTTGTTCGATGCGGGTTCGGGCTTGCATCCCGCTGGCCTTGCCTTGCGGGCGGAAGGCATTACCGACGTCAACCTGTTCTTCTCGCATTGCCATTACGACCACATTGTCGGCTTCCCCTATTTCAAGCCCTTTTATAACAGCTCCAATGATGTCGCCATCTGGTCCGGCCACCTTGCCGGCACCATGACGACCCGGGAAATGCTCAAGGATTTCATGAGCCCGCCCTGGTTCCCCGTGCCGCTGGAGATCTGTTGTGCCAAGATCGCAACACGGGACTTCCTGCCCGGCGATGCGCTTGACGTGCATCCCGGCCTTTCGATCAGAACCGGAATGCTCAACCATCCCGGCAACGCCATCGGATACCGGCTGGACTGGGAAGGAAAATCCCTTGCCATCATCACCGACACCGAACATGAGCCGGGCAGCATCGACGAAACCGTGCTCGACCTGATCAGGGATGTCGATCTTTTCCTCTATGACGCCATGTTCACCGATGAGGAAATGGGCCTTTATCGCGGTTATGGCCATTCGTCCTGGCAACAGGCGATCCGCCTCGCCAAACTCGCTGGCGCAAAAAATGTCGGTTTCATCCACCACGCCCCCAGCCGCAGCGACGAGGAACTGGACAGCATCGAAAAACAGGCAAAATCTCTGTTCAGCGGCGCGTTCGCGGCCATGGACGGCCAGATCATCGAACTCTGATCGCTACTTGGCTCCGGCGAAGATTTGATCTTGCCGACCGTTTTTTCGAAGTCCTGATTCAACATCTTTTGCGCGCGGGCATTCGAACACGCACAATTGACTGTTTGCGATCAATTGCTCCACGATATTGCCACGAGACACCCTGCACTAAGAGTGCCACCACATACTACATGATGATTCTGCGTCGATGACCACATGATGGGATTTGCATGATCCGTTTCTTTTCGGAGACCAATTTGAGACGCGCCCGGATTTTATCCGGTCTCATCATATTTGCTTTCGTATTTTCCCATCTTTTCAATCACTCCCTCGCGCTCATCTCCATCGATACCGCCGAACGGGCGCGAAAATGGTTCAGCCTGATCTGGCTCAATCCCGTCAGCAGCCTGCTTTTTTATGGGTCGGTTGTCGTGCATGTCTGCCTTGTTCTGCGCTCGCTTTATCAGCGCAGAACGCTGCGCATGCCGCTTCGCGAAGCGCTTCAGGTCATTTTCGGCCTGTCGATCCCGTTTCTGATCATCGGCCATGCCGTGAATATCCGCGTATCGCACATGCTCTATGGCATCGACGTCGGTTATTATTCGGTTATCCGCCGCCTGTGGATCAATAATCCTGTCAGCGGCGCATGGCAGAGCCTTGCATTGATCGTGATCTGGATCCACGGATGCATCGGCCTTTATTTCTGGCTGCGTTATCGCGACTGGTATCCGAAAATCGCCGGGCTCTTCATGACGGTGGCAGTGATGCTGCCGCTTCTGGCCTTGCTGGGTTTCAGCGATGCGGGCCGCTGGCTGGAGGAAGTCGATCGGAAATACGCGCTTCCTCCCGGGCTCTCGGATTACGCCATCCAGAGAGACGAGCTCCCGCTGCAAAGGGAGATGGAAACGCGAATCCGGTTCATTACCAGCACGACCGAAGCGCTTTTTGCCGGCGCGGTCATGCTGGTCTTCGTATTGCGCGGCGTGCGCAGCTTCCGGCAACGGTTGACCGCCATCGAAATCCACTATGAACAGGGCGCACAAGCACGCATCCCGGCCGGCTTCAGCATTCTCGAAGCCAGCAGGCTCGCGGGCATCCCGCACTACTCCGTCTGTGGCGGCAAGGGACGCTGCTCAACCTGTCGCGTCAAGGTTCTGAACAGCAAGGGCCCGCTTCCGCCACCCGGGGAGATAGAGCAGACCACCTTGAGGCGCATCCATGCCGATTCGGATGTGCGGCTCGGTTGTCAGCTGCGCCCTACGAGCGATCTCAACATCGCGCTTCTCGTTTCACCGCCCCAGCAGAGCGATCTGCCCGCGGATGCACAGCCGGCCCGACCCGGCCGTGAAGAAGAAATCGCCATCCTCTTCTGCGATCTGCGTAACTTCACCACGCTGTCCGAAGCGAAGCTGCCCTATGATGTCGTCTTCCTTCTCAACCGCTATTTCACCATCGTCGGCCAAGCCGTCGAACACGCCGGAGGTCATCTCGACAAATTCATTGGCGATGGCGCCATGGCCCTTTTTGGACTTGGCGAGGATGCGGACCGTGCCTGTCGCAACGCCATGAAGGCAGCCGCAACCATATTGCGGGATATCGCCATCCTGAACGAGGGGTTGGAGAAACAATTCGCCGTCCGCCTGGAAGTGGTGGTCGGCATTCACTCCGGCCCGAGCATCGTCGGCGTGATGGGATATGGCGCGGCAAAAACCCTGACGGCCATAGGCGATACCGTCAACGTGGCAAGCAGGCTCGAATCCAAGGCCAAGGAGTTCGGCGCCGCCATCGTCGTTTCCGAACCAGCCATCATTCAGGCGGGACAGGAGATTGCCGACCTCAGAAGCGAAGAAATCGCCATTCGCGGCCGCAACTCGCAAATGAAGGTCTTCCTGCTATCAAAGGAAGAGAGCGAGCGCTATTTATGAAGTAGCCCCGACAAACCTGTCGGGGCGTCCGATCTCAAATCTTGCGATAGAGAAAATAACGGTCCGTCGGCACACTTGCCGGCACCGGCAGCGGCTTCAGCATGGGATGATCCAGAGGCAGCCCGCTGACCGCGAGGCCGCCTTTTGCCAGCATGCCCGCAGCAAGATCGGGCAACCATGTAAGGGTAACCGCGTCCTTTTCCGGATAGCCCGTGCCGATATCGGCATGCACGAAAGCCGCTTCCGTGCCGATGAAAGCCGGAGCGGTTTGCGATATTTCGCCGATCACCAGATCCTCCTGCGCCGGAACCGAGGAGGCATGTGCACCCATGGCCCTGTCGAAAGCGATGATGCGGCGGTTGGGGAACAGCTCTCGCAGGTGATTGAAGGTGCGCCCGTTTCCAAGGCCGATTTCCATAAGCGCCCCTTCACCCGGCAGATCGAGATTGGCCGCGACATGGTTGAGGATATCCCGCTGCGCGGTCAACCGGCGAATGAAACTATCGAGTCTGCTCATTTTATCAGGCCTTGATGATGTGTTTTGCGGCTATATCCCGACGCGCGAAAACATTGCGTGTGTCGATGATAAGCGGCGCCCATTCGCTTAGAGCGGCATAATCCACATTGTCATGGTCAGTCGCAACGAGAACGGCGTCGAAGGCGCCTATCGCCTGCCTGTCCCACGGCACGGATTTCATGCCCATGAGGTGGCTATATTCCCGTGTTTTCGGGATTTCAGCCACGTAGGGATCGAAATAGGCCGCTTCGCCGCCGCGCTCCTGAATAAGCTCGATGAGCTTCAGTGAGGGGCTTTCGCGAATGTCAGGCACGTTCTTTTTGTAGGCGAGACCGACAACCAGCACCTTTGAGCGGCTGAGCGCCTTGCCGGAATGAATATCGAGCGCCTCCGCAACCCGTCCGATGACGTGACGCGGCATACCGGTATTGATCTCCCCGGCAAGTTCGATGAACCGCGTTGGCAATTCATATTCCCGCGATTTCCAGGTGAGATAGAACGGGTCGATCGGTATGCAGTGGCCGCCAAGACCCGGACCGGGATAAAAGGGCATGAAACCAAACGGCTTGGTTTTCGCCGCATCGATCACTTCCCATATGTCGATACCCATCGCCTCGTAGACGACCTTGAGTTCATTGACGAGGGCGATATTGACGGCACGGAAGACGTTTTCGGTGATTTTCACCGCTTCCGCCGTGGCATTGGTCGAAACCGGAACGATTTTTTTGACCACCGAACCGTAAAAAGCCTCCATCAGCTTTCCAGCGGCCTCACCATCGCCAGCGACAACCTTCGGAATGGTTGAGGTCTCGAAATCGCGGTTGCCGGGATCTTCCCGCTCGGGCGAAAAGCCAAGGAAAAAATCGACGCCGGAGACAAGCCCGGTGCTTTCCAGAATGGTCTTCACCACCCCGTCGGTGGTGCCGGGATAGGTGGTCGATTCCAGAACCACGAGCTGCCCCTTGCGCAGATGCGCGGCAATATCCCGGCAGGTCTTTTCGACATAGGAGAGATCCGGCTCGCGATATTTGGTCAGGGGCGTGGGCACGCAGATGGCGATGACATTGCATTCGGCCAGCCTGGAGAAATCCGAGGTGGCGACAAAGCCGTCATCCTGCCTCACACTTGCCAGCACCTCGTCCGAAACGGCCTCGATATAGCTGCGTCCGGCCTCGATCGCGGTAATTTTACCGGGATCGATATCGAAACCGACAACCTCGAAACCGCCCTTGGCGATCGTCATGGCAAGCGGCAGACCGACATAGCCGAGGCCGATCACCCCCGCTTTGGCGCTTCTGTTTTCAATGCTGGAAAGCAGGTTCTGGGAAATGTCTGGGGAAGTCAAAGCGTGTCACGCTCCGCGCATGTGCAAAAGATGCCTTTCAGTTGGGCAAGAATGACTGACCTGTCAAGGCTCGGGCCTTTCAAATTCCGGTTGACGCCCAAGCCACCGGCAACGCACAACCATCGCCATGAAGATCGCCTTTTATGCGCCGCTCAAATCACCCAACCATCCCGTTCCCTCCGGCGACCGGCTGATGGCCCGCCTGCTGATGCAGGCGATGACGATGGGCGGCCACGAGGTTTCAGTCGCTTCAGAACTACGCAGCTTCCTGAAACAGCCGGATGAACCCGCGCGGACTTCGCTTGCCGAAACGGCTGAGCGCGAAATCGAGACCATCACGCAGCGCTGGCAGCTGGAGGGCGCACCGGACCTCTGGTTTTGTTATCACCCCTATTACAAGGCCCTCGATTTGCTTGGGCCGGAACTGGCCAGACGTTTCGATATTCCCTACGTCACCGCCGAGGCATCCTATTCGCCCAAGCGCAACGGGATGGGCTGGCAGGTGGTTCAAGACCGGTTGCTGGCCGCATTGAATGTCGCATCGATCAATATCTGCCTCACTGCGCGGGATCGCGAGGGGCTTGTGCGGGCCTCGCCCGCCCTTCGATGGGCCATGTTACCGCCCTTTATCGATGCCGAGGCCTTTCTCAAAAACACTCCCAATCCGACCCCGGCAAAGCTGATTGCCGTCGCCATGATGCGGGCGGGTGACAAGCTTGACAGCTATCGCGCCCTTGCCGAAGCGCTCGCCCTTTTGCCGCAGGATATCAACTGGACGCTGGATATCGTCGGCGATGGGCCGGAACGCGCGGCCGTACAAGCCATGTTCAGCGCTTTTCCGGATCAGCGCCTTGCCTGGCACGGGGAAAAAACCGCGTCCGAGATCGCCATGCTTCTTTCGAAAGCGTCGCTCTATGTCTGGCCGGGCCATGGCGAGGCCTATGGGCTTGCCTATCTCGAAGCGCAGGCCGCCGGCCTACCCGTCGTGGCCGAAAAGGTGGCGGGCGTTCCCGAAGTGGTAAAATCCGGCACCACAGGATTACTGACACCGGAGAATGATACAGCCGCCTATGCCGACGCGATTAAAACCCTGATCGGTGATGACAACAGGCGTGAAGAACTGGCAAGGGCGGCCCGGCAATTCGTCAGGAACGAACGGTCTTTGGAAAACGCCGCAAAAGAGCTGAACCATATCCTGCTGCAAGCAAAGGCGCGAAGATCATGAGTCTGGAAACACTCGTTGCGGCACTGGACGAATGTGAGCGGCGCGGCATAAAGGCCGATCTCTGGCTCAGGGACGACGATGCGGTGGAGCCGACACTAGCCCTCGACACGCTGCTCGATCTTTGCGCTGGCTTTTCCGCTCCGGTCACACTCGCGGTCATTCCCGAGATGACGACAGACAGGCTCGCACAGCATCTGGATACGTCTGATATCGCCCAGGTCGCCGTCCATGGCTGGTCCCATGCGAATTATGCCGGGGAGAAAGAAAAGAAGCAGGAGCTCGGATCACATCGCGATCCGGCCATCGTTCTCGATGAGTTGCAATCCGGGCTGGATAAACTCCACGACCTGCATGGTGGGCGTTTGGTACCTATGCTCGTGCCGCCATGGAACCGCATAGATGCCGGTATCGTGAAGGAGTTGGCCGGCCTCGGATATCGCGCCTTGTCCGTTTTCGGCCCGGAGAAAAGCACCCTGCCGCCCTGCCTGAACACCCATGTCGACGTGATCGACTGGCACGGCAGCCGCGGTGGCCGTGACGACGGCATCCTGTTTTCCGAGACCGCCGCCCGCATCCTGAGGGCCGCCGAAAATGGCGGCGTCACAGGCGTCCTTACCCATCATCTCGTGCATGACGACAATGTCTGGCACTTCCTAAGACGGCTTTTCGAAGTGACCGCCGAACATCCCGCCGCCCGCTGGCGTTCTTCCAAGGACCTTGTCGACGAAATCTCACCATGATTTCCAGGCGATCAGCAACCCGCCCGCCTCAGTGGAAAGTTTCCGCCTGACCGCTTCCACCTCATCGAAAGTTACGCGGTCGGGAAGAGACGCGGCGACGAACGACGCCGGCGCGAGGCTGATGCTTCCGGCCCGGGCGATAACGGTGAATATCAAAGGACCGGTCGACCACCAGGCAGGCGCGCGCGGCATGTCTTCGATGATCCCGGGAAAGGCCTCCAGCATTTTGCCAAAAACCGGATGTCCGGTAGGCGCAGCGATGAAGGAATTGGCAAGCAGCATGCTGCCCTGCCCCGTGTCACGCGGCGTTTTTTCGTCAAATACCGTCAGCCCCGCCAGGGGCAGGAATGTATCGAAGCTCACATCATCCCGCGCCGGATACCAGTCACAATCAAGATAGATGCCGCCAAATCGCTCCAGCAGGATATAACGGGCCACATCCACCGCACCCGGATAATCGCCTTTGTCCAGCATGGTTTTGAAGATGCCGTTCGAAAACACGCCTTCCCGCTCTAGATCGGCCTCCCGCCAGAGGCGATAGTCGTAACCATGGTTCGAAGCGTGGGCGGCCCATGCCTCAACCGATACCGGCGGGGCTTTTTCCCCGATCCATATCTGGTGGATAAGCCTTGGCACGTCTTCACGGCTTTTGAGACTGATGATGCGACGTTCTTCCGTGGAAAACCGCGCATATTTCTGCAGCACCTGTGGCGGCGGAACCAGCGTATATTGATAGCCGATCCTGGCGACCATATCGCCCTCGGCCTTGGCGAGACGCAGCCGCGCGGCATGCAGCCTGCGCGGCAGACCGAGCACCGTCCGTTCGCCCATCAGATGTCCGTCTTTTGCTGCAACCAGCGATAAGAGAAGCGCGTCGGCTTCCACATATCGGCCGTCATTTTGCAACTGCCGGGCTTTATCGAGCTCAGCGTCATAATATTTCTTGTCGGACATGGATCCTCATTCAAAAGCACCCGTTAACATATCACAAAACAGGAGCTGTCAGGCAAGCCGCCCTATTTCGGAAGCCGGCTTTGAATTTGCTAAACAATTCGATGTTTCAGAGGCATAGACAGACAACAAACCCTGCGATAACGTGGATTTAAGCCCTCCTGAGCAATTGTCACAACGTAACAATAAAGAGACGGCAAGGAACCCTTTGGCATGAGCGCAGGCGCAGATTTGCTCCGTATTGAAAATCTGCGGGTTTCGTTTTCTCTGATGGGCGGCACCATCGATGCCGTCAGGGGTACCAGCCTTCGCATTCTTCCGGGAAAAGTCACTGCTCTCGTTGGCGAGTCCGGCTCGGGAAAGTCCGTCATCGGACAGACCATCATGGGCATTCATCCCAAGACGGCGCGCGTGAACGGCCGGGTGCTGTTCACCGATCCGGAAAACGCCGCAGCCGGCCCTATCGATCTGCTGCAATTGCCGAAAGACGGGCGGGAAATCCGTTCAATACGCGGAAACCGCATCGGCCTGATTTTTCAGGAGCCTATGACGTCCTTCTCGCCGCTGCATACGATCGGCAACCAGATCGATGAGGCGCTCAGAATCCACAGCATCCTGTCGCCGGCCGAACGTGCGGAAAAAATGTATGAAACGCTCGATCTCGTTGGGTTTTCCAAACCCAAGAAGGTCGTGAACATGTATCCCTTCGAATTGTCGGGCGGCATGCGCCAGCGTGCCATGATCGCCATGGCGCTGATCTGTCGCCCCGCGCTCCTGATCGCCGACGAGCCGACGACGGCGCTTGATGTGACGATACAGGCGCAGATCCTGAAGCTCCTGCGCGATCTCCAGAGCCGGCTGAACATGAGCATGCTGCTCATCACCCACGATCTCGGCGTAGTGGCCAATATCGCCGACGAGGTCGCCGTGATCTATCAGGGCGAGATCATGGAGGCGGGCACGGTCGATGACATTTTCAAGTCGCCAAGCCATCCCTATCTCAAAGGCTTGATGGCCGCCGTGCCGCATTTCGACATGAAGCCCGGCGAAAGGCTGAAGGCGCTGCGTGAAATCAACATTGACCACGAAAGCCTTGTCGGCAAAAAGACCGCCGCGGTCAATAAAACTCCCGGCCCGCTTCTGACCGTGGACAATATCAGCAAGACCTTCACAACCCGCAAATCCAGCTGGTTCCGCAAGGGTGACGCCAACGCCACAAAAGCGGTCAACAGCGTCAGTTTTGAAATCCGCCGCGGAGAATGCCTCGGCCTGGTCGGCGAAAGCGGCAGCGGCAAAACCACCGTCAGCAAAATCCTCATGCGCGCCGTGCGCCCGGATGAAGGCTCGGTGACCTTTCATCGCCCGCAGGGCGATATCGATGTCCTCAATGCGAAGGACGGCGACCTCAAGGAGCTGCGGTCGAAGATACAGATGGTCTTCCAGGACCCGATATCGTCGCTGTCTCCACGTATGACGGTGGGCAATATTCTGAGCGAGCCGCTCGAAATCCACGGACGGGGCGATGCGAAATACCGCGCGGAGAAAGTCCGCAATCTCGTCAGGGCTATCGGGCTTGGAGAAAGCGCGCTTAATCGTTATCCGCACAGTTTTTCGGGCGGCCAAAGGCAGCGTATCGGTATCGCCAGAGCCCTGGCGCTCGGACCCGAACTGCTGATCTGCGATGAACCCGTTTCCGCCCTCGATGTCTCCGTGCAGGCGCAAATCCTCAATCTGCTCAAGGATTTGCAAAAAGACCTCGGGCTTACCTATCTCTTCATCTCGCACAATCTGGCCGTGGTGGATTACATGGCCGACCGCGTGGCCGTGATGTGCGAAGGCCGCATCGTCGAGCTGGCGCCGCGGGAAATCATGATGCGCGCTCCCGTGCATCCCTATACCAAATCGCTGCTGGCGGCTGTACCTTTCCCCGATCTCGACCGGCCGCTCGATTTCCGCACCATCGGCAAGATCAGCGCGACGGGCAAATTCGACTGGGGCAAACAGTTCCGCGACGAGGGTGATGGCGACATGATCTCCGCCGATCTGGGCGACGGCCATTTCGTTCTCGCAAACGGCAATGCCGATATCCGGGAGCTTCGTCCTTGATCACGCGCCGCACCACCCTTGCCCTGTTGGCCTCCGTTTTCCTGCCGGCCTATGCGCGAGCCGCCTATACCGACCCCGCCTATTTCAAGGAAAAACGGGAAAAGGGCGAATTGCCCGACGTAGCCGAACGGCTGCCGAAAAACCCGCGTGTCATCGACATGAAAGCGCTTGGCCGTGAGCCAGGAAAACATGGCGGCTCGGTGCGCATGCTCATTGGCGGCCAGCGTGATATCAGGCTGATGCCGATCAGCAGCTATGCCCGCCTCGTCGGTTATGACGAAAAATTCGAGCTTCATCCGGATATTCTAGAAAGCTACGACGTTCAGGACGAACGCATCTTCACCTTCAAGCTGCGCGAGGGCCATAAATGGTCCGATGGCAGCGACTTCACCTCTGAGGATTTCCGCTATTTCTGGGAGGATGTCGCCCTCAACAAGGAAATCCACAAGGGCGGTCCTCCGATCGAACTTCTGGTCAACAACAAACCACCCCTGATCGAGGTCATTGACCTGCTGACGGTACGTTACAGCTGGGACGGCCCCAACCCGGATTTTCTGGCCAAGCTCGCAGCCGCCTCGCCGGCGCGGCTGTTCCTTCCCGCCGCCTACATGAAGCAGTTCCACGTCAAATATCAGACCGCGGAAAATCTCGCCAAACTCATCAAGAAAAACAAGGCGGATGACTGGAGCGGGCTGCATATCAAGATGTCGCGGCAGGTGCGCCCGGAAAACCCAGCTCTGCCGACACTGGATGCCTGGCGCAACACAACCGCGCCGCCAGCCGAACAGTTCGTGTTCGAACGCAACCCCTATTATCATCGCGTCGATGAAAACGGCCTGCAACTGCCCTATCTCGACCGGTTCCTGCTGAACGTCACCTCGTCCGATATCATCTCGGCCAAGACGGCCTCCGGCGACAGCGATCTGCAATATTTTGGCCTCGATTTCGCCGACTACACCTTTTTGAAGGATGCGGAAAAGCGTTTTCCTCTGAAGGTGAACCTCTACAAGCGCTCTCAGGGTTCACGCATCGCGCTTCTGCCCAATCTGAATTGCGCCGATCCGGTCTGGCGCAGCGCTTTTCAGGACGTACGCGTGCGCCGTGCTTTGTCCCTTGCGATCAACCGGCACGAAATCAACATGGTCTGTTTTTACGGGCTGGCGAAGGAGAGCGCCGATACCGTTCTGCCGGAAAGCCCGCTTTACCGGCAGGAATTTGCGGATGCCTGGAGCGCCTTCGACCGAGCAACTGCCAACAGGCTGCTCGATGAAGCCGGTCTCGACAAGCGCGACAGCGCCGGCCTCCGGCTCCTGCCGGATGGGCGCCCGGCCTATATCATCGTCGAGACGACAGGCGAAAGCACGCTCGAAACCGACGTGATGGAGCTGGTGACGGATCACTGGCGGCATATCGGCATTGCTGTTTCCGTGCGCCCCACCCAGCGCGATGTCTTCCGCAAACGCGCCATGGGCGGCGAGGTGCTGATGTCGGTATGGATGGGCATGGACAATGGTGTGCCGACGCCGGACATGCTGCCATCCGGCCTTGCGCCCACCGGTGACGACCAGCTGCAATGGCCAGTCTGGGGCATCCATTATCTTTCCGGCGGCCGCGAGGGCAAGGAACCTGACCTGCCGGAAGCGGCGCACCTGCTCGATCTCCTGAAAAAATGGCGCAGAAGCGTCACCGAGGAAGAACGTCAGGCCATCTGGCTGGAGATGCTCGGGATTTATACGCAGCAGGTGTTTTCCATCGGTATCGTCAACGGCGCGCTGCAACCTGTCGTCCATGTCAAACGCATGCGAAACGTGCCGGACAAAGCGCTCTTCGGTTACGAACCCACATCTTATCTCGGCGTCTACATGCCGGATGCCTTCTGGTATGACGGAGACGCCTGATATGCTGCGGTATATTTTAAAGCGCATCCTCGTCATGATCCCCACGCTGATCCTGATCTCGATGCTGGTCTTCACCATCATCGAACTACCGCCGGGCGATTATTTCGAAAGCTACGTCGCAGAGCTGCGTGCCATGGGCGAAACGGCGAACCTTGCCGAAATCGAGGAGTTGCGCGTCCGCTATGGCTTCGATCAACCGGCACCGATCCGCTATTTCCGCTGGGCGACCGGCATGCTCGTCGGTGATTTCGGTTATTCCTTCGAATATCAGCTGCCGGTCAGCGATGTGGTTGGAGACCGCCTGTGGCTGACGGTTCTGGTGTCCTTCGTCACCATCATCGTCACCTGGATCCTCGCCTTTCCAATCGGCATCTATTCCGCCACGCACAAATACAGCTGGGGTGACTACGGGCTCACCTTCCTTGGCCTGCTCGGCATCGCCATTCCCAATTTCATGCTGGCGTTGATCCTGATGTATTTCGCCAATATCTGGTTCGGCATCTCCATCGGCCACCTGATGGACCGGGAATATCTGAGCCAAGCGATGAGCTGGGCGAAGCTCAAATCGATCCTCGAACATATCTGGATTCCCGTCCTCATCATCGGAACAGCGGGTACGGCCGGCATGATACGCCGCCTGCGCGCCAATCTGCTCGACGAATTGCAGAAGCAGTATGTGGTGACGGCCCGGGCCAAGGGGCTTCATCCCTTCAAGGTGCTGACCAAATATCCGCTGCGCATGGCGCTGAATTTCTTCATCTCGGATATCGGCTCGATCCTGCCTGCGATCATATCAGGCGCGGAAATCACCGCAGTCGTCCTGTCGCTCGAAACCACCGGCCCCATGCTCATCAGAGCGCTGCAGAGCCAGGACATGTATCTGGCCGGTTCGTTCCTGATGTTCCTTGCTTTCCTGACGGTGATCGGCGTTCTGGTGTCGGATATCGCCCTTGCCATACTCGACCCGCGAATCCGCTTCGGAGGTGGTAACGTCAAATGACTTCATCCATTCCGAACCCCGGCGAAGCGCTGCCCCACTATGTCTCGACCGCGCCCTTCGACCCGTCGCTGATCGAACCCAACACATCAGGAATGGCGGCCTTCAGCAAGGCCTCGCAGCTGCGTCTCATGTGGTGGCAGTTCCGTCAGCACAAGATCGCGGTCTGGTCCGGCGCTTTTCTGGTGGTGCTTTACCTTTCGATCCTGATCAGCGAATTCCTCGCGCCCTATAACCTCCATACCCGCAATATCGAGCACATCTACGCGCCACCGCAGGCCATTCACCTGTTCAATGACGGAAAATTTGTCGGCCCCTTCGTTTACGGCCGGGAAATGACGCTCGACATGGACAATCTGAGACGGGTCTATCGGGACGTGCCGACGGATATCCAGCCGCTGCGTTTCTTCTGCAAGGGCGATACCTATCACTTCTGGGGCCTGTTCGAGGGCAGAACCCATCTCGTTTGCCCGGCCGAAGGCGGTGAAATGTTCCTGCTCGGCACGGATCGTCTCGGCCGTGACGTACTCTCCCGTATCATCTACGGCGCCCGTATTTCGCTGACCATCGGCCTTCTCGGCGTCGCCATGAGCTTCGTTCTCGGCATTGTGATCGGTGGTCTGGCGGGTTATCGCGGCGGCACCTTCGACCTGATCGTCCAGCGCATCATCGAGGTGCTGCAATCCATCCCCAGCATTCCGCTGTGGCTGGCGCTTGCAGCCATCATGCCGGTGACCTGGAGCCCTATCCTCGTCTATCTCGGCATCACCATCATTCTCGGCATGCTGGACTGGACGGGGCTGGCGCGCGCCGTGCGCTCAAAACTGCTGGCGCTTCGCGAAGAAGACTATGTTTTGTCTGCACAATTGATGGGCGCGGGCACGCCGCGCATCATCGGCAGACACCTTATTCCCGGCTTCATGTCACACCTGATCGCCTCTGCCACATTGACGATTCCAGGCATGATCCTGGGCGAGACCGCACTGAGCTTTCTCGGGCTTGGTCTCAGACCACCGATCACAAGTTGGGGAATTCTGCTCACGGAGGCGCGCAGCGTCAGCGTCATTGCGCTATATCCGTGGCTTCTCATACCGACGATCCCGGTCGTTCTCGTCATTCTGGCCTTTAATTTCTTCGGTGACGGACTACGTGATGCTGCGGACCCCTTCAAATAAAATGGAATACGTCTTGATACACTGCCCTTCCGACGCCGCCTTCATCGTGAAAGGCAAAAAGAGGTCTGGCCCATGAGCTCCCGTTTGAACGACGCGCGCATTCTCATGTACAGCCATGATTCCTTCGGCCTCGGCCATCTGCGGCGGTGTCGCACGATTGCGCATGCTCTGGTGGAGGATTATCGCGGCCTCAACGTCCTCATCATTTCAGGTGCGACGATTGCCGGCGCCTTCGATTATCGCGCCCGTGTCGATTTCGTGAAAATCCCGAGCGTCATCAAGCTGCGCAACGGCGAATATACCTCGATGGACAGGCATATCGATCTTCAGGAAACGCTGAAGATGCGCCGCTCCATCATCTATCACACCGCAGAAAGCTTCCAGCCGGATATCTTCATCGTCGACAAGGAACCCATGGGCCTGCGCGGCGAGGTGGAGGAAACGCTCGCTTATCTCAAGGGACAGGGCACCAAGCTCGTCATCGGCCTGCGCGATGTCATGGATGCTCCGCAGCTGCTCGAAGCCGAGTGGAAGCGCAACAATGTCATGACCAAGATCGGCCAATTCTATGACCATGTCTGGATCTATGGCCCGCCAGATTTCCATGATCCGCTGACGGGGCTCGATGTTCCGCACACCGTTCGCGATAAGATGGATTTCGTCGGTTTCCTGCAAAGGTCCAAGACGCAGGCAGAAACCGTATCGCACCGGCCGGAAGGCGACTATCTTCTCGTCACTACCGGCGGCGGCGGCGATGGCAGCGAATTGATCGATGACGTCATCAACGCCTATCGCCATGACAGCGAACTGACGCATAAGGCGCTGGTGGTGCTCGGCCCCTATATGCCGGCGGATCAGCGTCAGCGCTTCATGAACAGCGTCGCCGATATTCCGCATATCGAGATCATCGAGTTTGACAATCGCATGGAAGATCTCGTCGCCGGCGCGCAGGCCGTCGTCTCCATGGGCGGTTACAACACCGTCTGCGAGATATTGTCCTTCGACAAACCCGCCCTCGTCGTGCCGCGCACCGTGCCGCGCGAAGAGCAGCTTATCCGCGCCAGCCGCGCCTCGGAACTTGGCCTTTTCGACATGCTTCTGCCGGAGGATGCGGAGAACCCCGCAAAAATGGCCGCGGCTCTAAAAGCCCTGCCAAACCGCGCGCCCCCTTCCGTCAATGCGCGCGGGCTGAAGCTGGATGGTCTGGAAAACATTTCGCGCCGGATCGCTGAATGGCTGCCGCCCGAGGGCGACAAGGCGCCGATCACGCTGACCGCGTGACCGGTTCCCCAACAAACATCACTTCAAAAGAGACACGCGCAACGTGACCGATACAAAAAAAATCGTGGTGCTCCTCAAGGGCTATCCGCGCCTGTCCGAGACATTCATCGCTCAGGAGCTTCTCGGGCTGGAAAAGGCCGGCCTGAAGCTCGAACTCATGTCGATGCGCCGGCCCACGGACAAGAAGCGCCATCCCGTTCACGATGAAATCTGCGCGCCCGTTACCTATTTGCCGGAGTATCTGCACGAGGAGCCGCTGCGCGTTCTGAAGGCGCTATGGGCCTGCCGCAAAAAGCCGGGCTTCACCAAAGCGCTTCGCCAGTTTTTCAGCGACCTGCCGCATGATCTCAGCCGCAACCGCTTCCGCCGTTTTGGACAGGCTGCCGTGCTCTCACATGAATGGCCTGCGGATGCGGAATGGCTACATGTCCACTTCATCCACACGCCCGCCTCGGTCGCCGCCTATACCCATCTCATGACAGGCACGCCCTGGACGATCTCGGCGCACGCGAAGGACATCTGGACCTCGAACGACCGCGACCTCGCCGCCAAGCTGCAAAGCGCCCGCTGGGCCGTGACCTGCACCGCCGGAGGCTTTCAGCATCTGCAGACACTTTCCGGAGCCAGGAAGAATGTGCATCTGAGCTATCATGGCCTCGATCTCACCCGCTTCCCGCATTTCGAGACACCGCGCCCGGTAAGGGACGGATCGGACGCCGATGATCCTGTCAGGATTTTAAGCGTCGGCCGAGCCGTCAAGAAAAAGGGCATCGATATTCTGCTGCGCGCGCTCGCCTCACTTCCCCAGAATATCCATTGGCGTTTCACCCATATCGGCGGCGGCGATGAACTGGCCGCACTGAAGAAACTTGCCGACGAACTCGGCATTGCCGACAGGATCGTCTGGACCGGGGCGATGGACCAGAAACAGGTGCTGGAGAATTACCGGGAAGCGGACCTCTTCGCCCTTGCCTGCCGCATCACCAGCGATGGCGACCGCGACGGCCTTCCCAATGTGCTGGTCGAGGCTGCGAGTCAGGCTTTGACCTGCATCTCCACCAACATATCAGGCATTCCGGAGTTCTTCGTCAGTGGTGAAAACGGCCTATTGACGGAACCGGAAAATCCGGCCGCCTTCGCAGAGGCGCTACGCATGGCCATCACCGATCCGCAATTGCGCCAGCGTCTTGGCAGTGCAGCCGAAAACCGTGTGCGCACCGCCTTCGACCATCGCACCAGCATTGCCGAACTGAAGGCCCTGTTCGAGACCGAGTGGGAAAAAACGCCATGACCGATACGGAAAAACGCCCCTGCGTCTTCTTTTACGTCCAGCACCTTCTCGGCATCGGCCATATCGCCCGCGCCAGCCGCATTGCCAAAGCCCTTCAGGCGGACGGTTTTGATGTGGTTCTGGTGACGGGCGGCACTCCGGTCCCGGGCTTTCCGGGCGAGGGCATCCGCCATGTCGAATTGCCGCCCATCGCCGTTAGCGACGGCAACTTTGCCGGCCTGGTCGACAGTTCCGGCAAACCGGTGGATGACGACTTCAAGAGGCTTAGAACCGATATGCTGATCGGGGCCTATCACGGCGCCAAACCCGATATCGTTATCATCGAGGCTTTCCCTTTCGGTCGCAGGCAGGTGCGTTTTGAATTGCTGCCGCTGCTGGACGAGATTGAGGACAGCGAACCGCGCCCCCTCGTCGTGGCGTCGCTGCGCGATATTCTTCAGGAAAAAACCAAACCGGGACGGGACGAAGAGACCGTGTCACTGGTGAAGAAACATTTCGATGCGGTACTCGTCCATGGCGATCCGGATTTCGCCCGGCTGGAAGACACCTTTCCCCTCGCCGGCGAAATCAGCCAGCGCATCGTCTATACCGGGCTCGTCGCCCCCCTTCCGCCGCCAGAACCGGTGGAGAAATTCGACATCGTGGTTTCCGCAGGCGGTGGCGCCGTAGGGGCAACACTCATACGGGCTGCTATCGAGGCCGCCCCTCTGCTTGGTGGCATCAAGAACTGGTGCCTCGTAACCGGTCCAAACATGCCGCAAGCGGATTTCGATGCGATCTCGGCGCAGGCGGCCGAGAATGTGTCCGTCTTCCGTTTCCGTAAGGATTTCGCAAGTTTGCTCGCCGGGGCACGGCTTTCGGTTTCACAGGCCGGTTATAATACCGTCTGCGATATTCTTCAGGCCAGATGCCGCTCGCTTCTCATCCCGTTCGCAGCCGGGGGCGAAACCGAACAGAGCGCCCGTGCCGAACGGTTGGCGCGGCTGGGGCTGGCGCATGTGCTGGAGGAGAAGGATATTTCGGCGCAACCGATGGCCGATGCCATCAAGGCAGCACTGGCCTTGCCAGCACCCGGCACGATCACGCTCGACCTCGATGGCGCGGCCGGAACGGCTAGAGCGCTGCGCCGCCTTTGTGATGAGCGGTGAGGATCGTCTTCAACTCGCGAACCGCCGCCTCATCTGTAACCTTGCGCCCTGCGCCGGTGAAACCGAGCTTCGCCACCCTGCTTTCCGGATCAAAGGATGGAACGGCGGAACAGGATGCGTGGATTTCCGTGATCGGAAAGCGATCCAGCAATGTCTGAACGCTCTGCGGACGCACGCCGGCACCGGGCATGATGACGATCCGGCCTGCGGCCATCTCGGATAGGTGCGCCAGAGCCTCCATCCCCTCAAGCGCCGAACGCGCGCCGCCGGAAGTGAGAATTCTTGGAAACCCCAACGTGATGGCAGCTTCCAGGGCCTCTTCCATATCAGGCACGACATCAAAGGCCCGGTGCAGCGTCACATCCAGCCCGTCCGCGTGACGGCGCAATTCCTCGAGCAGAACGATATCGAGCGAACCATCGTCACGCGAGGCGCCGAGCACCACGCCGGAAAGGCCTGCAGCACGCGCCGCATCGATGTCGCGTTTCATGACATCCGCTTCATCGCGTGTGAACACGAAATCACCGGCGCGCGGCCTGATCATGACGCTCACCGGCAGCCCACAGGACGCCGCGCGTTGCATGAAACCCGCCGATGGCGTCACACCGCCGCCCGACAGCGCCGCACAGAGCTCAATGCGATCGGCCCCACCGCTGACCGCCGCTTCCAGACCGGCGACATCGTCCACACAAATCTCGAGAATCATCGTAACCTCTTTCATTTGGGTGGCCGTTACCTGCGGCGGCCCTTTCCATCAAGCGCGTAAAGCATATAAACGCCGCCGAGCCCCACGATTGCTCCCAATATGGAAGTTCCCGAATAGCTGGAGACCAGGGTTCCAACGGCAAAAATCAGCGCACCCAGACCAGCACCGAGAAAGATATTGACGGCAATCAGCGAGCTTCCGAGCCCCGGCCGATCAGCGATCAGTTCCTGCAGGTAGGTAATGGGAATGCTGATGATCGCGGCGGCACCCAGCGCACTGATAACGGTCTGCGCGTAGATATGCCACGGCGCGGAAGCAAGCCCCTGCAGGATGAGATAGATGGCATAAAGCCCCGCTCCCGCCGCAAGTGTCAGTGTTTGCGGAACCTTCTTCTCGATCCAGCCCCAGAGGAGAATGAAGACGATTTCCAGCGCAGCGACGATACCCGCAACAATACCGATATCCGCCACCGTGCCCTTGGCCTGTCCGGTTATGATGAGCGAGCGCACGGAATCGTTGAGATGCAGCATCGAGCAGATGAGCGCGATGGCGATGATCCGGAGCAGCACCCGCCGTGACCCGATTTCCGCAAGCGAGGCGCGCAGGCCGAACCGCGCTTCGGTATTTGCCGATGCCGGTGTGGCGGCTCGCGGCAGGCAGAAGGCGACGAGCAGAAAACAGACAAGCGCGCAGATGCCCGAAAACAGGAAAGCCATCAGCATATTGCCGGAATTCACCAGAAAAACACCGACAATACCAGGCACCAGCACCCAGGAGAGAGAGATGGTTGCCCGCATGATCGAATTCACCGCGATCATCTCACCTGTCGAAAGGTTGCGCGCGTCGGCGCGCACATGCGCGAAGATCAACGAATTCATCGCTCCGAAAATCGGCAGAAGCACCAGCTTCGCGGCGACAAATGCCGTGGCGTTACCGGCCAGATAAACCAGCAGATAACCGCTGACGCCAAAGAGCGCGATATAGAGCATTGGCTTGCGATATTCGCCCAGCCTGTCGGCGACGATGCCCATCAACACGCTGGCGCTGACATTGATGACGGCGGCAAACAGCATCAACAGCGAATAGACGCTGTTGCTCAGCCCGATTTCGCGAATGCCGATGACCGCCTGATAGGGGGCGGTCGCCGCATTCGAAAACCCGAAAAACAGGATGGCGAGCGCCCCGATGCGGATCGACGGATTGTTGATGACGATGGAAAGAGCCGACGGCATGGAGATTCGCCTGAGATGATCCGGCACCGCCGGATCGCTGGGTAAAAGCTACCGGACCGCTGTCATCGCCAGCGGGCCGAAAGGATGGGTTTGGGGGTATAGTCGAAATGCGGCTTCCATGGGTAGAAATCGCCATCCCGGCGGCGATTGGGAAGATTTTCGATATCCTGATTGATAACCCCTTCCGTCAGCGCCATGAGGTTGGGATTGGCGATCGGTGCAAGTTCCGGTGAAAGATAACCTGACTTGACGACCAGCAGCCGCACGCCCTTTGGATCGAAGCCGAGACGGGTGAAATCGGAAATCATGTGATAAGGCCTGCGCCGTGCCGCCAGGATGACCGTGACGCCACCGATGGCGACCACCGCCTGCCGCTGGTCCGCAGCACCAGAATCGTCCAATTTCAGGACCTCGGCTTCGACAGTGACCGATGGGCTTTGCGGATCGAGACTGCCGCCAATCTTCAGGGAAAGTGTTGCACCTTCGCCGGCCGCAAAACAGGCTTCGACCGCCGGCCTGTCGGTGATGCCGCCCAGCAGCGCACCCTGCCAGTTGCGCGCAATCAGTGCGGCCAGAACATCGGCGCGATCGCCAACCCCACCACCGGTCGGATTGTCTCCCGAGTCGGCCAGGATGATCGGTCGCGTTGCGGTGTTCTCGGCAATATCCACAATGGCCTCAAGCGGCTCGGTCACGGGGCCGAAACGAAAGTCCTGCCGGGCATTCCAGTAGGATTGCGCGATCTCGCTCGCGACCGCCTGTGCAGCCGCTTTGTCCGTTCCCGTCACCACGGCGCAGGCCGTTGCACGGGGTTCGTCCGCCCAGACGTAGCCGATCATGAAATTCGCATCCCAAATGCCGGGCCGCACATCATGATCCGGCAGAACCGCATAAAGGCTTTTGGCAGGCTCATCCTCCGTCGAGGTCTTTTCACCCGGCAGCAGAACGGGGATTTTTGCCCATGCCACGCCGGGTCTTTCTCCCGTCTTCAGCGCCTTCAGCAGCATCGCCCAAGCCCGTACCATCGTCTCGCGCACATCGATATGCGGCGCCGTTCGGTAGCCGGCAAATATGTCGAGCTGATCGATGATCGTCTGGCTGACATTGCCATGCAGATCATAGCTCGCGGAAACGATCACATCCGGTCCCACCACGGCGCGGGCGCTGGAAATCCAGTCACCTTCCGCATCATCCATACCCTCGACATTCATCGCTCCATGCATGGCGAGATAAAGCCCGTCGAGCGGCAGCGCGGCCTTCAGGCGCTCGAGGAATTCCCGCTTGAACGCGTCATAGGTCGCGCGCGACACAGGGCCGCCCGGCACCGCCCGCGCATGCAGAAGCGGCAGTACGTCCACCCTGCCCTCACCGAGGAAATTGAAATACTCGGCCTCCAGCAGTTCGACGCCGCGAAAGACCCGAAAATCTTCCTGCCCCATCAGCACCGGCGAATAGGTGCTGCATTCGGTATGAATTCCACCAACGGCAATACGCATGTCTGTTTCCCCTCAATAAACCGGGCTCAAGGGGACGATGGCGGAAAAACGCAACCAGTCCTTCTGCGCTTTTGGTGTCCACGCCGCCTCGGCAATGGCCGGCAGCCTCGGGAAAACCAGATGGTTGAAATAGGCACGGTTGAGGAAGTGTTCTGACCAGATGCAGGCCTGAACGCCCTTCATCCGCTCCTTCAACTCCTCGGGAAATTCGCCGACGGCTTCATAGGCATAGGTATGCGAAGGCGGAACGGTGCCGGCCCAGCTTGCGCCCGGCTCCTGCCAGGCTTCATCCTGCACCATGTCCAGATAATAGGCCTGACCCGGCGTCATCACCACGTCGTAGCCCTGGCGCGCAAGCTCAAGTCCGACTTCCGGCTTCTGCCATGCCATCAGCAACGTTCCGGCCGGATCGACGCCGCCGCCATGGGAAACCTCATCCCAGCCGGCAAGCTGGCGGCCGCGCTCGTGCAACATCCCCTGAATACGTTTCATGAAATAGGACTGGATGCCGAAGGTGCCATCCAGCCCCTCCTTTTCCATCAGCGCCTTGGCAAGAGGCGAGGCGAGCCAGGACCCATCCGCAACCTCGTCGCCGCCAATATGGATCAGCCGCGACGGGAAGAGCTCAACCATCTCGTCGAATATCTTGCCGAGGAATTCATAGGTCGGCTCAATGGCCGGGTTCAGCGCGTTGTTGGGATATCCCTGCACAGAGCGATAGCTGTCCGGTGCCTCCTGCCCATCCGTCAGTTCCGGATAGGCAACAAGAGCCGCCGTGCTGTGGCCTGGAATATCGACTTCCGGCACGATTTCGACATTCAACGCGGCCGCATGCGCAACGACCATGCGCACCTCATCCTGCGTGTAATAGCCGGACACCGGTTCGGCCCCGTTACCGAGCTGCGGCAGAAGTGGCGCATCCGGACCGCGTGTCGCGCCGACTGTGGTCAGCAGCGGATAGGCCTTGATTTCAAGACGCCACGCCTCATCATCCGTCAGGTGCCAGTGGAACCGGTTCATGCGCAGCCATGCGAGAATATCGATCAGCCGCACGACATCATCAGTCGGATAGAATTGCCGCGAGACATCCAGATGGCAGCCGCGCCAGCTATAACGCGGCGCATCGCTGATGGTGCCGGCAACAGGGAAACGGAACTTGGGATCGATGCGCGCGCCATGCAGCAGCTGCGCCAGAACCGTCAAGCCATATTGCAGACCGGCAGCGGCCGAATATTCCACAACGACCGCGTCTTTCGAAAAGGTGATGCGATAGCCTTCGGCTTCCAGACCGCTATGCTGCTTGAAACGAAGCGGTTTTCCCTCATGAACCGGCGCGAGGCTGAAGGGCACGTGCCCGACGGCAAAAAGCCTGCGGAACAACGAAAGCACGATTTCCACCGCAAGCACCTCTTCCGCGCCTGCATCTTCCGTGGGGAAGAGCGCGACGGGGAAGCCTTCGCCCGGTTCCGCATCGATTTCGGCAGGCCAGGGCTGGATGGAAAAGGGCAGATCGAGCTTGCCTTCAGGAAGCAGCACCGGTGCCGGCTCGCTGTGACGCCCATCCAGCATCAGGTCACCGACATCGACAGCGCGATGCGTGCCGTCGGCAAGGCTGATATAGGCGGATTTCGCGCCATCCGTGCGATGCCTTGCGGGCCGCAGCAGGCCATCGACGGTGAAGCGCCAGGATTTGCCGGGCTCCAGCACGAAGCCCGCCGGCGGTGCAAATTCATGGAAATTGGCGTTGCGGCGCAGGTAAACGGCATTGCCGCACACCGGCTTGTCCACCGTCCGCGTCAGCGACGTGTAAACGATACGGAAATCCTTCAGCGGTGCGCCGGAAAGATTGACGAGAGTGAAGGTAAAGCCGCCGGATGCGGACTCTGCGAGCGGATGCCAAGAATTTTCAAGACGATATTGTGCGAGCGCCATGATGCTCCCCTTTATTGCGCATTGGAACCGGTGAGACGGTTTTAATCAGTAGTGTTCGGATTGCGAGAAAGTCCGGGCAAGCGGCGCCTGCCCCGCCGTGAGACCACAATCAACCGGCAAGCACACGCCGCTGATGGCGGCGGCCTGCGGGCCGGCCAAGAAAGCAACCGCATTGGCCACATCTTCAGGTCGCACGATCCGCTGCAGCGGATACCAGTGCTTCGCCTCCTCGAAGACCTGAGGATTGACGGCGGCCCGCGCCTCCCATGCCTGCGTGCGCACGGTGCCCGGCGCAACGGCGTTGGAGCGGATGCCGAATTTTCCGTATTCGACGGCGATCAGCTTGGTCAGATGGATCAGCCCGGCCTTTGCCGCGCTATAGGCAGGGTGGCCGAATACCGCCATGCCGTTGACGGAGGTGATGTTGACCACCGACCCCTGGGTACGCTTCAACGCCTCCTCGAAAGCCCTGAAGCAGAGAAACGGGGCTTCCAGATTGAGGATATTGTCCTTGCGCCATATGTCGGCGGTCGTGTCATGCAGGCTGACCGCCCTTGCGGCACCCGCATTGTTGACGAGGGTCGCGACATCACCCAGTTCCGCAACCTCGTTGGCCAGCCTCTCAAGGTCCTGCGGATCGGTGACATCGCAGGTTTTCGCAACGAAGCGGGGACCGGAAAGCAGGGATAGCGCGCCCGAAAGAGCGTCGGGATCGATATCGACCAACACTACCTTTGCATGGCTTTCAGCGAGCGCCGCAGCAATTGCCCGACCAATATCACCTGCCGCGCCGGTAACGACGGCGAGCTGGTCTTTCCTGTCCTTCATCTCCTACAACTCCCTTGAAGCTTTACGACCCGCCACAAAGCGAGGTCTCAGGCAAAGCAGCCTGTGTTTTTCGGCATACCGCCCTCAATCACCGAGCAATTGCTTGTCATCCGGGTCACGATGTTCCACGAGCTGCTGCTTGATATGACGCAACGTCACCATCGACCGTTGCCGTTGGTGATAGGCAGCAAGCGTCGCCAGAACATCGACGGCGGCTAGATAAGCGTAGCGCGATGAGGTGGGGCGGAAGATATTGTTTCCCTCGGGTACATTCACGGCCACCACCATATCCGCAGCCGCGGCAACAGGCGTGTCGCTCTGGGTGAGCGCAATGGTGGTGACCCCCATTTCCCGCGCCAGCCTGAAACATTTCACCAGTTCCATGTTTCGGCCGGAAAAGGACGAACCGATGATGACGTCTTCCTTGCGCGCAGCGGCGGTCATCATCAGCTGCATGCTGTGATCGGCGCTGGTCGAAACGCGCAGACCCAGGCGGAACAGCCGGTTCTGGATTTCCGAAGCTATCATCGAGGAATTGCCGCCCGCGCCGAAGGCGTAGATCATGCCGCTATTGGCGATCCTGATCGCGGCCTCATCGGCCAGAGCGGGATCGAGCGTCCTGTGCAGCAGGAAAAGCGCTTCCTGCGCCTTGGCAAGCACCTCCTCCGCGACATCGGAAGGGCCGGTGCTGGAGGGCTCGGAGGTAAGATATCGGATACCCACATAGGCCGTCTTGGCGAGGCTGACCTTGAAATCCGAAAAGCTCTGGCAGCCGAGACGCCGGCAGAACCGCGTCACCGTCGGCGGAGATACTTCGGCGCGGGCCGCAAGCTCGATGATCGAGGCATTGACGGCGAATTCGAAGTCCGAAACCAGAATATCGGCGATCCGCCGTTCCGATTGCGAGAACTGCCCCCTGTCTTCCTGTATCCTTGCGAAAATATCCATGTTCACCGGTCTCCGTACCGCCAAAACTTAAGCCTTGGCTCCGTTACCGATGCACCCTAATAAAGCGCGCCCGTCAACCGCATAGCCCCCTGAATCGATCCTGTTTCGTCCCATTGACGACACGACGGACACCTCTGATTTGAAAATTATTTTCTCTGTTGATTGATAGATGAGCATATGCCAACAATCTTCACCAGAGAAAACTCCAAATCTTGAAAATAATTTCAAAAACGGACCCAAACCATGCGTGACCCCTTCAAAAACCCCTTTCCCGCAACGGACGTCGCCCGCCATTCTATCTGGGAGATGCTGGTGACGCGGGACATCGACGCATTCCTCGCTGCCGACTGGTCGAAGGTCGCGGATGATTTCGTTGAGGACGGCTTTCTCGGCATCAACGCCAACCGCGATGCGAACCCGGACAACTGGCGCCTGTCCTTCCCCTCGCTTACCGCCTATCGCGACGAATGGCTGCGGCAGGCGCAGGATTTTCAAACCCAGCAATTCGCAGAGAATCCGCGCGATGCGATCTTCACGACCACCACGCTGGAAGAAATCGAAGTGGAAGGCGAGACCGCGCTGGTCCGCAAGAAGTTCGACGGCGGGCTTCGCAGGGCCGATGGCAGCTTCGACGTCATGAAATGGCAGACGCTCTATTATTGCCGGCTGCATCAGGGCCGCTGGAAGATCAGCGGTTTCACCGGCTACATGCCCAATCCTATGCCCTGATCCAACGGACTTGGCAGACAGTTTCGAACGCCGGGCCGAAAGCCCGGCGTTATTTTTTCGTCTGGAAGACGAAGAAGAAAACCGACGAAAATGGATCTCGTCAGAGAAAACCGGGCATGGGGAGACAGATTTCATGGCCCGGTTCCTGCCCTTTATTGTATCAGCTTGAGGACGGAGAGATCGACGCGCCGTTCCAGCGCTGTGCCGCTTTCATCGAACAGATGGCAGTCCGACGCCTTAATGCCGGTGACGATGAGTTCGTCGACAACAACCGGCGCGGAACCGGAAAGAAGCGCGCAATAATTTTCACCCGTGGGCGCGACGCCATAAGCGATCGTATTTACACCCAGCCGCTCGATAACGCTGGGCGCGACCTTGATATTCAGGTCGGCCGTTTCGAGACCGGTATGTTCCGGGCGAATGCCGAGCGTCAGCTGCGTGCCTTCAAGACCGGCGCGCGGCTCCACCGGCACGGTGATCGTCTGGCCCTCATACTCCACCGTCACGCCGTCGGCGCTGACGGATTTGCAGGTGACCTTGAGGAAATTCATTTTCGGATTGCCGATGAAACCGGCGACAAACACGTTCGCCGGCTTGTGGTAAAGCTCGAGCGGCGCGCCAACCTGGGCGATTTCACCACCATTCAGCACCACGATGCGGTCAGCCATGGTCATGGCTTCCACCTGGTCGTGTGTCACATAGATCATCGTCGCCTTCAGCGTCCGGTGAAGATTGGTGAGTTCGATACGCATGTCGGCGCGAAGTGCCGCATCAAGGTTGGAAAGCGGCTCGTCGAACAGGAATATCTTAGGCTCCCGAACGATGGCGCGGCCGATCGCCACGCGCTGGCGCTGGCCGCCGGACAACATGCCGGGACGCTGCTGCAGACGCTGGTCGAGTTGCAGGATCTTGGCGACGCCCTCTACCTTTTCCTTGATCTTGGCCTCTTCCATCTTTTCGACGCGGAGGGGAAAGGCGATGTTTTCGAAAACAGTCATATGCGGATAGAGCGCATAGGACTGGAAGACCATGGCGATGCCGCGTTTCACCGGCGGCAAGTCATTGACCTTCACACCGTTGATGACGATATCGCCGGCAGAAATATCCTCAAGGCCGGCGATCATGCGCAGCAATGTGGATTTGCCACATCCCGAGGGGCCGACAAAAACGACGAACTCGCCATCCCTGATGTCGAGCTGAACGCCCTTGATGACTTCGAAATGTCCATAGTTCTTGCGGACGTTGTTGAGATAAAGCTGACCCAAAACTTGCCTCTCCCGTCACCAGCCGACATCAGGCTGCGTTCAGAGACGTTCCGCAACACGGAAAAATCGCGTCGAACCGGAACCGTTGAAAAACACAAGACGCCCCTTCCGTCATAACGGCAGGCATTCTCGCGGCGGATTATGAGGTTGCGGGCGACCTGCGCCCGCAACCGTATCAATGTGGATTATTTGTACTGCTCGAGAGCGGCAGAGGCCTTCTTTGCGGCATCTTCCGGTGTTGCCTTGCCGGTAACGACAGACTGCACCATCTCGATCATCGTGTCCTGGAAGCCCTTGTAGTCGGTGAAGAGCGGCTCGGGACCGCCATAGGCGATACCGTCGATCAGCGGCTTCCAGAAGGGGTCCTTGGCGATGAATTCATCAACCTTGGGCGACGGACGAAGCGGGGTGAGGCCAGCGCCGCCCTGCAGTTCGTATTCGCCCTGCGGGCCGGGCGAGGTGATGAATTTGGCGAATTCGGTCGCCTTTTCTTCCACGCCGGTTCCCTTGAAGATCGCGAGGCTGTCGGTGATGAGCAGCGTGCCGGGGCCCTTGGCTTCAGGACCGAGCGGCAGGGTTGCGATACCCCAGTTGATCTTGGTTTCCTGCAGGCGGGTTGCAGCACCCGATCCGGCCTGGATCATGCCGACCTTGCCATCAAGGAAGATGGCGCGGATTTCGTTCTGCTCATAGGCCGTCGGACCTTCGACGGAATAGGGCGTGATATCCTTGTAGGCCTTAAGCGCTGCGAGAACCTGCGGGCTGTCGACGGTGATCTTGTCACCATCGATGACCTTGCCGTTGTTGGTGTAAACCCAGTGCATGAACTGGTGCATGGTATTGTCGAAGGTCTTGGCGGGCAGGCCGTAACCGGCAACACCGGTCTTTTCCTTGATCTGCTTTGCAAAGGCGATCTCTTCAGCCCAGGTCTTCGGCGGAACTTCCGGATCGAGACCGGCCTGCTTGAAGAGGTCCTTGTTCCAATAGAGCGCCTTGGTCGAGAAGGCGACCGGCACGCCCCACTGTGTGTCCTCGAAGGTGACCGTGTCGACGATATTAGGGTAATAGGTCTTCTTTTCATCTTCCGTCATCGGCACCGGAACGATGAGGTCGTTCTGGGCGAACTGCTTCAGCGTGCGCGAACCGACATAGGCCATGGCGACCGGGGTACCGGCGGCAGCGAGCGTGGTTGCCTTGTCCTGGCACTGAGCCCAGCCGACGACTTCCGGAACGACCTTGTATCCGGCATTCTTGCCTTCCCATTCCTTGATGTATTTTTCATGGATAGGGTCCATCTTGTCGCCGCAATAGATCCAGCTGATCTCCTTGTCGGCGGCGTGTGCCGCCACCGTGCCAAGGGCAGTGGAACCGGCAAATGCGAAAGCGCAAAGCGCCAATCCGTAATGTTTCAGTGCCATAATTAGTCTCCCGTTTTCTGGTGGTCGTTCCTATTGTTGATTATTTCACCGCGCCGGCGGTAAGCCCGCTGACGAGATAGCGTTGCATGAAGAAGATGACGACCATGGCCGGCGCAATGCCGACGAAGCTGGCCGCCATCAACTCATTCCAGACGACTTCCTGACGACCGAAATAGGCGAACAGGCCGATGGGCAGCGGCATGTATTCGGTCTTGGAATTGAAGGTGAGCGCGAAAATGAACTGCTGGGCATAAGCGCCGATGAAGGTGGTGATGGACACGACGGCGATACCAGGCATCGCCAGCGGCAGGATCACCCGGCGGAAGGTGTAGAAATAGCTCGCACCATCCACATAGGCCGCCTCTTCCAGTTCCCGAGGAATACGCAGCATATAGGTGCGCAACAGCCAGATGGCGGTGGGGATCAGGAAGGCCGCGCCGGGAATGATCATCGCCAGATAGGTATTCAGCACCCCCATATTGCGCATCAGCCGGTAAAGCGGGATCAGAAGCACCGCGCCGGAAAACATGTTGATGGCCAGAAATGCCCCGAGCAATTGTCCGCGCCCGCGAAACTGGAACCGGGCAAAGGCATAGGACGCCGGCACCACCAGCAGCAGGACGATAATGGTCGAGATCGTCGAGATGAAGAAGGAATTGAAGACGTAGCGGGCAAAGCCCGGAACGCTGACCCACATGGTGCGGTAGGCCTCGAAGGAGCCATTTGTCGGCCAGAACTTGTAGGGCGAGGAGAAAAGCAGGCTGAGCGGTTTCAGCGAAACCAGAAATCCTTCCACGAAGGGCGCCAGCACGAAGGTCAGGAACACGGCGATACCGCAATAGATCCCGACGATTTCATACCACCTGTAACGGTTGATCATCGCATTCTTGTCGGTCATCGGCTGGCCTCCTGCGAGATGCGGCTGGTGATGCGGAAGTAGAAATAGGTGAAGATCGACAGGAAGATGCAGATCAGCACGGCGCGCGCCGCACCCTCACCGTATTTGTAGGAACCAATCGCCGTTTTATAGGTGTCGATGATCATGGTGGTCGTCTGGCCGGTCGGGCCGCCCTGCGTCAGGATCCAGATGATATCGAAGGAATTGAAGGTCGAAATCAACGAGATCATCGACATGGTAATCATGGCCGGCAGCATCAGCGGCAGCGTGATACGGCGGAAGCGGTAAGCGCGGCTGGCGCCGTCCGTCCACGCCGCCTCGTAGAGATCCTGCGGAATAGCCTGAATGGCCGCCAGCAGATAGAGCGTCACCATCGGCACGCCGATCCAGACGTCGGTGATGATCGTCGCCCAGAAGGCGGTGTTGCCATAAGCAAGGAAAGCAACAGGCCCATTCACAAGCCCGAGATTTTGCAGCACACCAGAAATCATGCCGAACTGGCCGTTATACATCCAGCCCCACATGAAGATGCCGATAGCCATAGGCACGATCCATGGCGGCATGGTCAAAAGGCGAAACAGCGCCCGGCCGGGAACGGCCGAATTCAGAAGGACTGCACCAAATGTGCCGATGATCATCTTTATCGAGACGGAAAAGAACGTCCAGATAAAGGTCCGCGTGATGACCTCGGCAAAGGTCGCGTTAAAAATCTTCTCGTAGTTGATGAATCCCACCCAGTTCGTCGTTTTTCTAAGCGACGCATCGGTGAAGGACAGGATGAAGGTATCGACGAGCGGATAAGCAACGATAACCGTGATGTATAAAAGCGCCGGCAGAAGAAGAAGCCAGGCGAAGACGACCGCGCTGCGTTTCGCATCCATCGCCGCGCCCCTCAAGCCGATTTCACGGCGGGGGATTTCGGCTGTCCGTGCAGCGCCAGATCATACTCCTCCCACACCGGCTTGAGATCGATCACTTTACGGCCATGGCGCGCTTCATCCATGGCAAGCGCCAGAATTCCGGCCTCGATCGCATCGAGTGCGGAAACCGGCAGTGGCGTACCCTTGACGATATGGGCGATGACGTCCTCCGCCATCTGCTCATCCGCACCATAATGCTGCGAGAGCGTGGTCGCCGCCGAATAGGTCTTGGCAACGGTCTTTTCATTGGTCCGGGCATTGTGCACGTTCAGGAAGCCGCGAACAAAATCGCCCTCGGCCATGCCCTTGGCGCCGATCACGCAGAAGCGGCGGAAATCGTCGGGAACGTTGAGATTGGTATGGAAGGCAAGCGATGCGCCGTTCTCATATTCGACGATCGCCGTCTGGTAATCGATGATGTCGCCGTCGCTGTCAAAGACCTTTTCGGAGCCCATCCAGCCGCTCGGCTTGCGATGGTAGACCTCCATGTCGTTGATACCGTCATTCTGCGGCGCGTTCGCCGGCGTGAAGCTCTTGCGCCCGCCGAAACTCGATACGAAACGCGGCCGCGCACCGACCACACCATTATAGAGATCGAGGTCGTGGCAGCATTTTTCCAGCATGAACGAGCCGGAATAATTCTCGTAACGCCGCCAGTCGCGCATGAAGAATGCGCCGTGATAGGGCGGAATATGTTCCGAGGCCTCGATGGAAACGACATCACCCAGCTTGCCTTCAGCCTGCGCGGCGCGCAGATCGCGGTAGAGCGGGGAATAACGCAGGACCAGACCAACGAGCAGCCGCTCGTGACCGTGCTTGTTGAGCAACCGGGCGAGTTCGAGGCTTTCCTCGATGCTGACGACGATGGGTTTTTCAGAGAAGATGGTGCAGCCGGCCTCAAGCCCGATGCGGATATGTTCAAGATGCATATGGTTCGGCGAGCCGATCATTAGCAGATCGAATTTTTCGTTTGCGATCAGCGCCTCGGGACTATCGTAAGCCTTGCCGGCCGAAATGCCCTTTTCCTGCAGACCCGGCAGGCCTGCCGGCGCGGGATCGACATAACCGACGATCTCGAAATCCTTGTCGATCTCATGAAAAACGTAGCCCAGATAACCGAGACGGAATCCGAGTCCGATAATTCCCACCTTCATGAACTTTGTTCCCTGTTCATTCGTAATTCATTTTCGCAGAAGCGACCATTTCTGTGCTGGCCATCCAGTTATCTGCGATAATTTTCCGTAACGATGAAATTAATTTTCACGACGGTCAAGTTAAATTCGATTTCACTAACGCTGCCGCCAGCTGGAAACCGATTTTTTCGTCGAGACAGGTGCGAAACAGATCGCCGCCGGCCACCAACGCACAAAACAATACCAAAAAAATGCCAATCGTCCAGAGCATTTCCGTTATCGGGAAATTTTTTTTGGTTAATGCGAAAATATCAAGCACATAGCCTTATTATCAGGCAAAACATCGAAAAAATAACCGATTAATCGTACAAATCCGACAATGGTTTTATTTTGGTATTGCTGATTACGCGGCATATGATATAGCCAGAGCCGGCCATATCGCCGACCACATGGATCGTGACAGAGGTTATGGATGAACGGGGCAGCGCTTAATCTGGATGACCTGCAATCAGGCGGCGGCCCGCTTTACCTGAAACTGCGCCAGACGATTGAAGACGCCATCAATGGCGGCCGCCTGAAGCATGGCGACGCCTTGCCGCCGGAGCGCGATATTGCCGAAAGCGCCTGCGTCAGCCGCGTCACGGTGCGCAAGGCGGTGGATGATCTCGTCCGCGATGGTCTTCTGGTCCGCCGGCACGGCTCGGGCACTTTTGTCGTCAAGCCCATCACCCGTATGCAGCAGCCCCTGACCAAGCTCACCTCGTTTACCGAGGACATGCGCCGGCGCGGGATGACAGCGAGCACACGCTGGCTGGACAGAGGCCTGTTCCACCCGACCGGCGACGAGATGATGGCGCTCGGCCTTTCCCAATCCGCCATGGTGGCGCGGCTCACACGTCTGCGTCTCGCCAACGACCAGCCGATCGCACTCGAAGTCACGAGCCTGCCAGGCGATATTCTGCCCGACCCGCAACTGGTTGAAAACTCGCTTTATCTGGAGCTCGAGAAAAGCGGCATCCGCCCCGTGCGCGCCATTCAGCGCATCTCCGCCCGCAACCTCACGGATGAGGAAACATTGCTGCTTGGGGTCCCGCCAGGCTCCGCAGCCCTTTCCGTTCAGCGAATGGCCTATCTGGAAAGCGGACGCCTCATGGAAATATCCCGCGCACTGTACCGCAGTGACGCCTATGACCTCGTCGCCGAACTGACGATGGGTCCCGAGTGACAAACCTTGATCAAGGACATGAAACGATGACAACCCTGATGCGCCAGGAAATCGATGAGATTCCCGATGCAGTCGCCCGCCTGCTGGACAATGCCAATGCCGACTTCCGGGAAGCCGGCGCTCACCTGAGGGCCCGTGACCCGGCCGTTATCGTCACCATTGCGCGCGGTTCCTCCGACCACGCCGCGCATTTCCTGAAATATGCGATCGAATTGCAGACCGGGCTGCCGGTCGCTTCGCTCGGCCCCTCGCTCGCCTCGATCTACCAGACGAAACTGCGGCTGGACCGGGCGGCGGCCTTCGCCGTCTCGCAATCCGGTAAAAGCCCAGATATCGTCGCTCTGGCGGAAAGCGCCCGTAGGGGTGGCGCGCTTACCTTCTCGCTCGTCAACACCCTGCCCTCCCCGCTCGGCGAAGCGGCAAATCACGCCATCAACATCCAGGCAGGCCCTGAAAAAGCGGTGGCGGCAACCAAATCTTTCGTCAACTCCATCGTCGCCGGCCTCGCGATCCTTGCCGAATGGACGGAAGACAGCCTGCTTGCCAAGGCCGTCAGCGCCCTGCCGCAGAATTTCGCCAAGGCCATCGCGCTCGACTGGAGCCAGATCGGCGAAGCAGTCAAGGGCGAGGAATCGCTTTATATGCTAGGCCGCGGTCCGGCTCTCGCCATTGCCGCGGAAGCCGCCCTGAAATGCAAGGAAACCTGCGAACTCCACGCGGAGGCCTATTCTTCGGCGGAAGTCATGCACGGCCCCGTTTCGCTGGTCGCGCCGAAATTTCCCATCATCGCCTTTGCCGCGCGTGACCGCGCGGAAACCTCCGTGACGGATATAGCGGCCGGTCTCGCCGGCAAGGGCGCAAGCGTTTTCGTCACCTCCACAAAGGGCAGCCCGGCCAAGCCCCTGCCCTTCGTGGAAACCAATCATCCGCTGACCGACGCCCTGTTGCTGATCGCGCCGTTTTACGGCTTCATCGAGCAATTGTCGCGCGCACGCGGCTTCAATCCGGATGCGCCCGTGGCGTTGAAGAAGGTGACGGAAACCCAATGAGCAGCAAGGCATTTGTCGGCGCCCGCATTTTCGATGGCGCCGGGTGGCACGATGGCAAGGTGCTGGTGACCGGTGACGGCCGTGTTGGCGACATAGCCGACCGCATGTCCGTACCCCCAGACGCCGACATTATCGATGCGGAAGGACTGCTCATTGCGCCGGGCTTCATCGACCTCCAGGTCAATGGCGGCGGCGGCGTGATGTTCAACAATGAGCCGGATGTGGAAGGCATTGCCCGCATCTGCTCGGCCCATGCACAATTCGGCACTACGGCGCTGATGGTCACACTCATCACCGACCGGCCGGACATTACCTCCAGAGCCGCCGAAGCCGGCATCGTCGCCCACAAGGCTGGGGTGCCCGGCTTTCTCGGCCTGCATTTCGAAGGGCCGCATCTTTCCGTCGCACGCAAGGGCACCCATGATCCGGCGCTGATCCGAAAGATGGAAACGGCCGATCTTGCGATTCTGACGGGCTGCAAGGCGAAGCTTCCATTCGTGCTGACAACCATCGCCCCGGAAAACGTAACCGAGGAGCAGGTTACGGCGCTGCGCAAGGCCGGCATCGTCGTCAGTCTCGGCCATACCGATGCGGGCCTCAGCGTGGCGACGGCCTATGCCGAGGCCGGTGCATCCATGGTGACACATCTCTTCAACGCCATGAGCCCGCTCGGCCACCGCGAGCCGGGGCTGGTGGGAGCGGCACTTTCTAACGGGAAGCTGGATTGCGGGCTGATCGCCGACGGTTTCCATGTCGATCCCGCCGCGATCGGCATAGCGCTTCGCGCCAAGAATAGTCCTGGCCGCATTTTCCTCGTTACCGACGCCATGTCCACCATCGGCACGGACGATGACGGTTTTGAACTGAATGGCAGGCGCGTTTATCGCAACGGCGGCCGGCTGACGCTTGAAGACGGCACGCTGGCGGGGGCGGATATCGATATGCTCTCCTGCGTCCGCTTCATGCATGAAAAGCTGGACACACCACTGGAAGAGGCCTTGAGAATGGCTTCTGCCTATCCCGCCGAGGCGGTGGGCGCTTCCCGCAAAGGTAAACTCCTGCCCGGTTTCGATGCGGATTTCGTCATGCTGACACCCGACCTTCAGATGCATTCGACATGGATATCAGGAGAAAAAATCCACGATTCCGCACGTTCCGGAGCCTGAATCATGATCGTTTGTTTCGATATAGGCGGAACGACCATCAAGGGCGCGATTGCCTACGCTCCCGACGATATTCGCCCCGTGCCGCGCATCCCGACGCCCAAGACCAGTTTTGAAGACTTCGCCGCCGGCCTGAAATCCATCATCGATAATAGCGGCGGCACACCCGCCTGCGTGTCGCTGTCGATTGCCGGCGTCATCGACGCCGACACCGGCAAGGCCACTGTCGCCAATATTCAGAGCATCCACGGCAGGGTATTGAAGGACGAGCTGGAAAAGGCGCTGCACCTTCCCGTCATCGTGTCGAACGATGCGGATTGTTTCGTTATCGCCGAATCGGAAATCGGTTCCGGGCGAGGCCATCGCGTGGTCTTCGGCGTCATCCTCGGAACGGGTGTCGGCGGTGGCCTTGTCATCGACGGCAAGCTCATCAACAGCGACGGCGGTTTCGCCGGCGAATGGGGACACGGGCCGGTGGCCGCGACATTGGCCGGAAACCCGCCGGTTTCACTGCCGCGTTTCGAATGCGGTTGCGGCCTTTCCGGCTGCGTCGACGCAATCGGCAGCGCCCGTGGCATGGAAAAACTGCATTCGCATCTTCACCGGCAGGAGATGACCAGCGAGGACATTATTGCGGCCTGGCAGGCGGGCGATGCGAAGGCCGCGAGAACCATCGATGTCCTCATCGATATTCTCGCCTCGCCTCTGGCGATGGTGATCAACGTTACCGGCGCAACCATCGTGCCGGTCGGAGGTGGACTTTCCAATTCGAAGGCGCTTCTCGCGGCTCTGGACGAGGTGGTCAGGAGCCGCATTCTCAGACGCTTCGATCGCCCTCTGGTCGTGCCCGCCATCTGCCGCATTGAGCCGGGGCTGATCGGTTCCGCCGTTATCGGGCTGAAATATGAGAAAGAAGCCGCCGGCACTGCCTGAGCGGCGTCACACCGTCTCGATCTTTTCCCGGCGGAAACCCAGCCCCACCAGCCGGCCGGTGAGATGGGAAAGAAGCGGAAACCGCATGATGGCCAGCACAAAGGCTGGCGGTCCTTTCGGTTTTTCCGCCTCGGCCCGGCCCTTCTTGCCGCCGATACGCATCATCCGCTGCAGAAATTGCGTGGCCTTGGTCGGGAAGGATCGCCGCTTTTCAATTGCGGCAAGATCGTCGTCGGTAACGGCGCGACCGGATACGAGCACCGGCACCAATATATTCGCCGCCGCAACCGCATCCTGAATGGCCAGATTAATGCCAACGCCACCGACAGGCGACATGGCATGAGCCGCGTCACCAATGCAGATCAGGCCCGGTCTCCACCAGCGCTTCAGCCGGTCGATACGGACGGTCAGGAGATGTACATCATCCCAGTTCTTGAGCTCATCCAGCCTTTCGCGTGGGAAAGGGCAGATTTCCGCAACCCTGTCCCTGAAGGCTTCAATTCCCTGCAGCTTTATGTCCGCGAAAAATCCCTTTCGCACCACGTAACCGCATTGCCAGTAATCGCCCCGGTTGATCATGACGAAACCCTGCCGCGAGCCGGCATGCCCCATGGTTTCCGTTGGATCACCAGGCTGTTTCGAAAGACGCAACCACAGTACTTCGGTCGGAATGCCGAAACGCTGCACCTCCAGCCCCGCCGCCTCGCGAACGGTGGAGTTACGGCCATCCGCTCCCACCACCAGATCGGCTTCGATCTCGATGATGCCTTCCGGTGTGCTGACCGTGAGACCACCAACATGCCCGCCGCGCTCAATCAGGCCGGTCACCGGCGCATTCATCAGCAATCGGAAATTTTCGTATTGCCCCGCCTTGCCGACAATGAAATTGAGAAAATCCCATTGCGGCATAAAGGCGATGAAGCGGTGACGGACCGGCAGGCGGGAAAAATCCGCTATCGTGACACGCTCGCCGCCGATGACCGCATTCAGCCTTGGCGCACGCGTATGCGGCAGGCTCAGGAACTCATCGACAAAACCGAGTTGCTCCATCAATTCAAGTGTCGAGGGATGGATGGTGTCACCACGAAAATCGCGGAGAAAATCCCCGTGTTTCTCGACGACGACGACATCGATACCGCTGCGCGCGAGCAGCAGGCCAAGCATCATGCCCGCCGGCCCGCCGCCGGCCACGGCGACGGACGTGCGGATATGCTGAACGGACCTGCCGTCATTTTCCGGAGCGTTTGTCGACTCTTCCATCAACCTTCCCCCTATGTCCCGCTGAAAGTCTCTATCGTGTATCCGCCGCCGGAAGGTTTGCATTTTTGGGCTGCGGCCAGCCCTGCGCATCAAACCGGAACAGCATTTCGGACCGGGCAAAGATAAAGGCGAAGGCCATGGCCGTCCACATGCCGAGCAACAGCCCGGCGGCGACATCGCTTGGATAATGTGCGCCGACAATGACACGCGAAACACCGATGACAAGGGCAAGCAAAAGAAACGCCCAGCGGAAGCGCGGCATCAACATGGCGAAAACGCCGAAAAACGCCCCGGCGGCTGTCGAATGGCCGGAGGGGAAACTTTCATAGAGATTGTCACCAGTGAAAGGAGTGAGGCTGTAGGCGCCCATTTCCAGAAAAAGCTCCGGCCGCGCCCGCCCGATCAGGAATTTCAGCGTATGGACGAGAATGCTCGCCGTTCCGATCGTCAGGAAGAAATAAGCCAGAAGCCGCCATGCCGTCCTCAGGCGTCCATTGTAGGTCTGTGCCTTTAAAACCCGTGCGGCGACATAGGCCAATATCGCCAGAAGGCCGGTGGAATAGAGCATCCAGCTGAAGGTTCCGAAATCGGTAATCGCGCGGTTAAAGGAAACCACCCCACCCGGCAGGGCCTGCGCACTTTCGGAAAGACGCGGATCAAAAGGAATGAAGACCAGGACTAGCACAAGGCTTGCCGCAAAAATCCACCCGCTGGAAACCAGGAAACGTCGCATCAATATCCTCTCATTGTTTTTCTTGCATATGGCTTTGCCCTCCGCAAAAACAATAGCCCGGGCTTTGTCCTTGTTATGGCTGGTTTTCGCGAGTAGAGGCTAATGCATGTTGCCCGAAAGTGCGTAACGATTTCGGGAGAATGACAGGCACCAAGAGGTGCGAACCGGAAACGACCGACGGACTGAAAATGACGGATGCCAGTGAAATGCCACGCAAGCTGACAATATTGGGTTCGACAGGTTCGATCGGCACCAGCACGCTGGATGTGGTCCGTCAGCTGGGTGGCCGCGACGCGTTCGAGATCACGGCGTTGACCGGCGCGGGCAACATTGCTCTCCTTGCGGAACAAGCGCGGGAATTCGGCGCGCGGCTGGCAGTCACGGCTGAAGACGACAAATACGAAGCGCTGAAATCGGCCCTTGCCGGCAGCGGCATAGAGGTTGCGGCGGGCAAATCCGGCCTCGAAGAAGCGGCATCGATGGATGCCGGCTGGGTAATGGCGGCGATTGCCGGAACCCCCGGTCTCGCGCCGACGCTGACAGCCGCACGGCGCGGTGCAGATATAGCGCTCGCCAACAAGGAATGCCTGGTTTCGGCGGGCGATGTTTTTCTGCGTACGGTCAAGCAGGGCGGCGGCCGGCTGATCCCCGTTGACAGCGAGCACAGCGCAATTTTCCAGTGCCTGACGGGCGAACATAAGCAGGCCGTGGAGCGCATCGTGCTGACGGCCTCCGGCGGGCCGTTCCGTACCTGGTCGCGCGACGAGATGGCCAATGTCACGGCGGATATCGCCCGCGCCCATCCCAACTGGTCGATGGGGCTGAAGGTTTCGATCGGCAGCGCCTCGATGTTCAACAAGGGGCTGGAAATGATCGAGGCGAAATATCTCTTCGATCTCAGGCCCGATCAGGTGGAGGTGATCGTCCACCCGCAGTCGATCATCCATTCGATGGTGGGTTACACCGACGGCTCGTATATCGCCCAGCTCGGCTCTCCCGACATGCGCACCGCTATTTCTTATGCCCTCACCTATCCGCAACGCGGCAATCTGAATGTCGAGCGGCTGGATTTCGCAAAACTGGCGCGGCTCGATTTCGAAGCGCCGGATGAAGCCCGTTTCCCGGCGATCCGTGTGGCCCGCACGGCGCTGGAGCGCGGCGGCTTGCAGGGCGCAGCCCTAAATGCCGCCGAAGAGACCGCCTTTCACGCCTTCGTCGCGGGCGGCATCGGTTTTCTGGATATGGCCGAGATCGTCGAAACGGTCATGGACCGCATGCATGACGGCCGATCTGCCGACACCATCGAAGACGTCTTCGCAGCGGATGAGGAAGCCCGTCGTCACGCCCGTGAATTGATCGCCACAAAAGAAAAGGCCGCGTAAACGCGGCCCGGTCTTCTTTTATCTTAACTGCGGCCTCACGCCACCGCACGCGCCAGTGCACAATGTGACCAGAGCTGGTGCAGCGCGCCGACGAGATGCTCGATGTCGGCATCGCTATGCAGCGGCGTCGGGGTAATGCGCAGGCGCTCGGTCTTGCGCGGCACGGTCGGATAGTTGATCGGCTGCACATAGACGCCGTGACTGTCGAGCAGGATATCCGAAATCCATTTGCACTTGGCAGCATCACCCACCATGACAGGCACGATGTGGCTGGGATTGTCCATATGCGGAATGCCGCGTGCATCGAGAAGACCGCGCAGCTTGCGCACCCGGTCCTGATGGCGGGCGCGCTCGAAGGGGCTTGCCTTCAGATGCTGGATCGAGGCGATCGCGCCGGCGGCGAGCGACGGCGGCAGGGCCGTCGTGAAGATGAAGCCGGAGGCGAAGGAGCGGATGAAGTCGCAGACCGCCGTGGACCCGGTGATATAACCGCCCATAACGCCGAAGGCCTTGCCGAGCGTTCCTTCGATGATCGTCAGGCGATCCATGAGACCTTCGCGCTCGGCAATGCCGCCGCCGCGCGGGCCATACATGCCGACGGCATGAACTTCATCGAGATAGGTCATGGCGCCATAACGGTCGGCCAGATCGCAGATTTCCTTGATCGGCGCGATATCGCCATCCATGGAATAAACGGATTCGAAAGCGATCAGCTTCGGCGCGTTCGGATCGGCAGCCTTGAGCTTGGCTTCGAGATCTTCGAGATCGTTGTGTTTCCAGATCACCCGTTCGCAACGGCCATAACGGATGCCTTCGATCATCGATGCGTGGTTGAGCGCATCCGAGAAAATGATCAGGCCCGGAATTTTCTGGCCGAGCGTGCCGAGTGTGGCCCAGTTGGACACATAACCCGAGGTGAAGATCAGCGCCGATTCCTTGCCATGGAGGTCGGCAAGTTCCTGTTCAAGCAGGACGTGATAATGGTTGGTACCAGAAATATTCCGGGTGCCTCCCGCACCCGCGCCACAGTGATCGATAGCGGCTTTCATGGCTTCGATGACTTTCGGGTTCTGGCCCATGCCGAGATAGTCGTTGGAACACCAGACGGTTACGTCCTTGCGTTCGCCATTGGCGTTGTACCGTGTCGCGCGGGGAAAATTGCCCTGCTGGCGTTCGATATCCGCAAAAACGCGATAGCGTCCCTCAGAATGCAGGCTTTGCAGTTCCGTTGTGAAAAATGCCTCGAAGTCCATGCCATGCTCCAGAATTGACCAGATCGTTTTTCTGCCTCGACACCGGGACCGTCAACCCTTGCGAGCTGCTTTAACCACGTCTGCGTCAATTCGCCGTTGTTTTGAACCATTCCAATAAACCGTTTATAGACGCTGATGAAAAGTACAAAATTGATTCACATCAAAAAACCGCGAGATTTGGAACCTTTTTCGCACCGCGCCGTTGTCTGGCACACAATCGATTTACGCTCGCAGGAATGCCTGGAAGATGAGGCTTCCCTAAACGACATCGAATTGTTAGTTATCTGTGGCGGTCGGAGGTAGCAGTCGCCGCAGATAAATATGGGACGCCTACCGAGCCGAAGAGCTCATTGTAACGTTGGAGAGAGTTTCATGAAAAAGGCAATCATATTTGCGCTCGTCGGCCTGTCGCTTGCAAGCTGCACGCAGACGGAAAAGGGCGCTTCGATCGGTGCCGTTTCCGGCGCTGTTATTGGTGGAGCCATCACGGGTAATGTTCGCGGCGCGGCAGTTGGCGCAGCGATCGGCGGTGTCGGCGGTGCTTTGATCGGCAATGCTTCCGAGCCGGGCTATTGCTATTATCGCGACCAGTACGGTCAGCGTTACACGGCACGTTGCCGCTAATCGCTTCGCGAAATACCGTTGCACAGAAGCCCCGGTCATCCGGGGCTTTTTGCGTTATGGCGGGCAAAAGACGGGGCGGAGGGTCCTCAAAGCCGTTTATTTATGATTAAATTGCAATGTTAACGGACAGGAAACGGGTTAGGGCGACAATAAAGGCTCAACCATAAAGCAGCTTATGCGAAGAACACGAACTAACCCGAAGACAGGTATTGCGTATCGGAAAGCCGGCACCGCTCTCGCGGTTGCTGTGACGTTCGCCCTGTATCCGGCGTTTACCCGTGACGCCTTCGCCTTCAAACTGTTCGGCATGCGCCTCTGGGGTTCGGAAGAACCGGAGGTCGAGGTTATCAATCCGGTCAAATACGCCGTCACGCTTGATGCCCAGGACGCCGACAAATCCCTGAAAGACAGCCTGGAAAACAGCTCGCTTCTCCTGGCGGACAAGGAAAAGCCGGCCTCAGGCGATCTTGGCCTTCTGATAAAGGCAAGAGACGACAGGGACAGGCTGATTGCGGCGCTTTATGAAAACGCCCGTTATGGCGGCATCGTCAAGGTCACCGTCGCCGGCAAGGATGTGGATAGCCTGCCGCCAAATCCGGTGTTCGATCATTCCGCTCCGGTGCCCGTGGTGATCACGGTAACGCCCGGCCCGGTCTTCAAACTCGGCAATGTCAGGCTTGAAGGCGATGTGACCGGCCGCAACCTTGAGGAATATGGCCTGACGACCGGGGGCGACGCCGGTTCTCTGGCCATCATCCGCGCCAGCAACAAGCTGATCGATGATCTGAAGGCCGAAGGCCGGCCGCTTGCGAAGCTGACGAAACGAGAGGCTGTCGCCAACCACGCGACGAACACGGTCGATATCACCATGGGGGCCGAAGGCGGTCCCGTGGCGCCCCTTGGCACGGTGACGGTAACAGGTGAAAAAACCGTCGATGGCGATTTCATCCGCCGTTATTCGCGCCTCAATGGCGGCGAGCCCTATTCGCCGGAAAAACTGCGCAAGGCCGCCGACCGGCTGCGCCAGCTGGGCGTCTTTTCCAGCCTGACGATCAAGGAAGCGGGAACGCTGGCGCGCGACGGCACCATTCCGCTCACCATCGAGGTTTCAGAAGGCAAACACCGCTATTTCGGCGTCGGCGCACAATACTCCACCACGGAAGGCATTGGCCTTCAGGGTTATTGGGGCCACCGGAACCTGTTCGGACAGGCAGAATCGCTGCGTATCGAAGGTTCTGTCTCGCGCATCGCCGAAGCATCAAGCGTCGAAGGCATGGATTATTCGGCGGGCATTACTTTCACCAAACCCGGCATGTTCAATCCGCGCACCACCTTCAAGACCAGCCTGATTGCCAAGACCGAACACCCCGATACATACGACGCCAAGACAGTGACGGGCACAGCCGGTTTCGCCTACGAGCTGAACGACACTGACACTGCGGCGGCCGGTCTCGAGGTGCAATGGGCCGATACCGAAGACGCATTCGGCAAGAACGAATACCTTACCACCTCCATACCGCTGGAATTCGTTCGTGATACACGCGACGACAAGCTCAACCCCACCGAAGGCTTCCGCGCATCGCTGGCCGCCAAGCCTAGCTATGAAGCGCTGAACGGCACCTTCTTTTCCTCTTTTGAAGGCTCCATCTCCGGCTACAAGGGGATTGGCGCCGAAGACCGGCTGATCATGGCCGGAAAGCTTTCCGGCGGCGTGCTCGTCGGCGGCAGCGATCTGCAGGACATTCCCACCACAAGGCGCTTTTATGCGGGTGGCGGCGGATCGGTGCGTGGCTATAGCTATCAGGAAATATCGCCGTATAATGCCGCTGGCGACGCGACGGGCGGCCGTTCTTATGTGGTCGGCTCCATCGAAGCCCGCATCAAGGTCACCGATACAATCGGCATCGTGCCCTTCATCGATGCGGGTGTTGTTTCGGATGAAGTGACACCCGATTTTTCCGATATCCGGGCTGGCGCCGGTATCGGCCTGCGTTACGCGACACCCTTCGGGCCTCTGCGTCTCGATGTCGCCATGCCGCTTGAAAAATACGATGGTGGCAACAGTTTCGGCATTTATGCTGGCATCGGCCAGTCTTTTTAAACGCCGCAGTCGAACACCCTTGCAACAGAGTGTAGATTACCCTTTATGAAAATGTTGATTCGATTGCTGAAATGGCTGGGCTACGCTGCTTTGTTCGGCGTGGTGTTGGTGCTGCTCGCGGTTCTGTTCGTCGGTCTTACGCCGATGGGCGCAAGGATCGCCGCAACGCAGATTTCATCACTCGTTTCCACGCCCGATCAGGTGATCGAGATTTCTCCCCCGAGCGGCCTTTTGACCGGTCGCCTTCGGCTCGACAATGTCACCCTTTCAGACCGGCAGGGCCCCTATGCCCGCGTGAACCAGATCGCCGTCGACTGGTCGCCGCTTTCGTTGCTTGCCGGTACCTTCCATGCCGACCGCGTCTCGGCCGGATCGATCGATGTCGAGCGTAAACCGCTTGCGTCAGAGCAGACGCCGACCAAGAGCTCCAGCAATTCCTCGCTGCCGATCGAAGTCGCCGTCGACAATTTCAGCTTTCCCGATATCAGCCTTGGACAATCACTTCTCGGCCGCCCTTTCGACCTGACCGCTGAAGGCAGCCTCAAGGCCGCCCGGGACGACATCAGGCTGTCGCTCACGGCCCACCGGCTGAATGCACCGGATGCGGAGGTTAACGCCGACGTTGCTTTCCTTCCGAATGAGAACGTCCTGAAGCTGAAAGCGGAGATGAAGGAGCCCGAGGGCGGGCTTCTCGCCACGCTGCTTTCGCTTCCCGGCACACCTGCGGTGGCGATAGACCTCAACGGTGAAGGCCCGCTTTCAGACTGGACGGGCACCCTGCGCGGCAATGTCGCCGGTAACCCCGTCGTCAATGTGACCGGCCGCCACCTTCTTGGTGATGATGGCACACGCCGTATCGAAATTACGGGCGGTGGCCAGCCGGACCTGATTCTGCCCCCGGCCTTCCGCCAGCTTTTTGCCGGCGAGACGAAGCTCGATGCAAATGCAACCCTTTCGCCGCAGGGCCGCATCGAAATCGGTAGCAGCACGCTGGAGACCGGCACGTTGCTGCTGACGGCATCAGGCTCCGTCGATCCGAACGGTGAAAATGATCTTGCCGCCAATCTCATCGGCACCGCCGGCCCCGTGGATTTTCGCTGGCCGCTGGAGAATGGCGAGGTTCAGGCTCTCATCAACGGCCTCGATCTTTCCCTCAAGGGTGGAGCGGAGGCCGCGCATCTCAACACGACCGTATCGCTGCGCAGCCTTTCCCTGCCGCAAGGCCGGCTTGACGATGTCAAGCTGACGGCCGAAAGCGCCGATCTCAACGTCGCCAACCGCAGTGGCACGATCGCGACGGTCCTGTCCGTGGCGCAATCGTCCTTCGTCAGCCCGGATATCGACCGGCTGGTGCGTGCGCCACTCACCATCAAGGCCCCGCTCCGCCTCACCTCTTCCGCCATCGGCTTCGACGGCGCGACGCTGGAAAGCGCCAGTGTCGGCGGCACGCTGAACGGCAGTTTCGATCTCGCCGGCAATCGCCTCACCTCCGGCATTCAGCTCTTCGCACTGCCCGCTACCCTTCCACCGGCGCTCGCGGAAAAGTTCGATACGACCATCGCCCTCCAGGGCGATATCGACCTGACGATCGGTGGACGCACCAGCGTTGAAAACCTTGTCGTCAAATCGGGAACGATCGAAGCCACGGGCAATGTCAGCCTCGAAAACGAGGCATTAAGCGCCAGCTTGACGGGTAAATTTCCGGCGCTCGAGAAACTGACGCCGCAGGCAAAGGGCGTCGCCGATTTTGCAATCGAGGCCAGCGGTGCGCTTGCCGCACCGGATTTCAACGTCACCCTGAGTTCCGAAAGCGCCATCCTTGCCGGACGCACGCTGGAAGCGCTGAAGGTCAATGCAACAGGCAAGGCCGACCCGGCTGCGCCTCAGGCAAAAATCACCGCCAGCGGCAGTCTCGACCGGCAGAAGATCGACGCCAATGCCAATGTAGTGCAGACCGAAAACGGCACGGCGATGCCCGAGCTGCACGTGGCGGTGGGCCGGAATATCCTGAATGGGCAGCTGCAATTCTCGCAGCAGTTCCTGCCATCGGGCAATCTTTCCTTCAATTTCCCCGATCTTGCGCTGCTCGCCGCACTCGCCGCGCAGCAGGCGGATGGCGATATTGCCGGCGAAATCGCGCTGAGCAACGCCAATGGCCGGATCGCCGCGACGATAAAGGCCAATGGCGGCAGCATCCGCCAGGGCACGACAACGATCTCCAAGCTCGCCGCCGATATTTCCATCGATGACCTTCAGGCTCTCGCCATCAATGGCAAGGTCAGCGCCGATAGCGTCAATGCCGGCGCCGCCGTGATATCAGGCCTGAATGCCACCATCGGCCATTCCGGCACGACGACACAGTTCGACGTCAACGGCCGTTACGACAACGCGCCGCTGGTGGTAAAGGGCAGCGCTGACACCGGTGGTTCGCCGATGGCGGTGCGGATTGACGCCTTTTCCGCCGCGCCCAAGGGCATTGCAGTACGGCTTGAAAAACCGAGCACCATCGCCATCCAGAACGGCACGGCCCGCATCTCCGGTCTGACCATCATCACGGGTGAAGGACGGGTCGAGGTCAACGGCACCGCCGGGTCAACGCTCGACATCAATGCCGATATCCGTTCGCTGCCCGCCAGTCTCGCAAATGCCTTCGCCACCGGGCTGGATGCGGCAGGCAGTATCTCCGGTACGGTGAGCGCCAAGGGTGCGGCGTCGAATCCGGCGGTCGATTACAATCTGAACTGGACCAATGCCGAGGTCGCGCAGACACGCGCAGCGGGGCTCGCGGCGCTCGGCATCAAGGCGAATGGCCGTTTCGCCGGCGGCACCTTGCAGATCGACACCAATGTATCCGGCCAGGGCGGCATGTCACTTTCCGGCGGCGGCTCGCTCGGCATCGCCGGCAATCGTCCGCTTTCAATGGCATTTTCCGGCAGGCTGCCCTTCTCCGCCGTCGCGGCACAAACCGCAGCGCAGGGCCTCGATGTGGATGGCACCGCCGCCATCGATGTGAAGATTTCCGGCAGCGCTTCCGCGCCCGTCGTGACCGGCAGCATCACCACCGATGGTACGCGCCTGACCGACGTGCGCAGGAACCTGACCATCAACGATCTGGGCGCCACCATCACCTTCGACCGCGACCGCGCCGTCATTTCCCGATTGACGGGCAAGCTGGCGGGCGGTGGAACGATCTCGGGAACCGGCAGCGTCGGCATATCAGGCGGTTCGGGTTTCCCCGCCGATATATCGATCACGCTTAATCGCGCCGGTTATAATGACGGCACGCTGGTGACGACGGTGGTAAGCGGCACGCTGACGCTGAAAGGCCCGCTGCTGAATTCCCCCGTGCTGGGTGGCAATCTGACGCTGGACAGAAGCGCCATCACCATTCCGGAAAAGCTTCCGGCCTCGCTGACGGAGATCGATGTCAAGCACAAGAACGCCCCACCAAAGGTGCGCGCGCAGGCCAAAGCGCTCGGGGCTGACCAAGGCGGAAGCGGCAGCTCGTCCACCATCAATCTCGATCTGCAGGTGAATGCACCAAGCGGTATCTTCGTGCGCGGCCGCGGCATCGATGCGGAACTCACGGGTAATCTGACGATCCGTGGCACGGCAGCCGTTCCCGTCATTTCCGGTGGCTTTGAAATGCGCCGTGGCCGGCTCGAAATCCTCACTCGCCGCCTCGATTTCACGACAGGCAATATCAGTTTTGGTGGCGGCCTCGTTCCGGTCCTCGATATGAAGGCGGACTCGACGGTCGGCTCAACGACTATCACCGTGTCCGTTTCCGGCACTGCCAACGATCCGACCTTTGCTTTCTCCTCGGCGCCCGCCCTGCCGCAGGACGAGGTGATGGCACAGTTGATCTTCGGCCAGTCCATGTCGAAACTCTCGGCTCTGCAGATCGCGAGGCTCGCCGATGCCGCCGCCCAGCTGGCAGGCGGACGCTCCACCTCGCTGTTCGACAAGCTCAGAAGCAATCTCGGCGTCGACGATCTCGATATTTCGACCGACTCCGAGGGGCAGGCCCGCGTTTCCGCCGGTAAATATCTGAACGAAAGAACCTATCTCGAACTGCAGCAAAGCGGCGAGTCCGGCGCAAAAGCCATCATCAACCTCGATGTCGGGCGGGGCGTGAAATTGCGCGGGGAAGCGGGCGGCGATGGCGAAGGCGCAGCCGGCATATTTTACGAGAAGGAATATTAGTATTTCCAGTAAAAGTGCGTAGCGGTTTTACGTCCGGACAATGCGTAAAATCAAAGAGAGTATTTTCGCAATTCGAAGAAAAGCGAAAACACTCCAGGGCCGCTTCGCATTTAGGTTTGCGAAACCATCTCATGCTACGAATCTTCCATTGAAGACGGAAATATTGTTTCCGGCTGTTCAGGCACCAGGCAGAACGCCAAATCCGCATATGCAAGTGTCGGTGCACTTGCGCCGGCCTCCACAGCGAGCATTGGGAAGAATTCTGATGGCAATGATTAACTCTACCAATTTTGGCGGTGAGACGCTCGAAATCATCGCGTTCCGCCTGCATGATCAGGAATTCTGCGTGAAGACGACGACCATCCGCGAAATTCGCGGCTGGGCGCCTTCGACGCCCATTCCCCACGCGCCGAAAGACGTTATCGGCGTCATGAACCTGCGCGGCTCTGTCATTCCGATCATCGATCTGGCCCACAAGCTCGGCATGAAAAGCACCGTCGCCAATGAGAGAAGCGCCATCGTGGTGGCGGAAGTGCACAACATGGTCATCGGCATGCTGGTCGACCGCGTTTCCGACATTCTGACGATCCCGGCAAACCAGGTTCAGCCGGTTCCGGAGATCTCGGCCTCCTTCGACAAGTCGTATTCGGAAGGCATCATTGCCAACGAACACGGCATGATCTGCTTCCTGAACCTCGCAAAAATGTTCAAGGGAACCGAAGCGGAAGACCTCGCCGCCTAATCAGGCCTTTTCCGCTGGCCTTGCCAGACGAAAACTATCAATCAATCCAGACCGCCGGAGCATCCGCCCGGCGGTTTTGTTTTTCCTTTACGCTGCTTTATTAAATAAGAACATTTTAATATTATGGATATCTAATATTAAAAGCCGTAGATCAATATCGCGCCGGCACGACTATCACGCGGGCCGATACCTGACCAAGGCGAAGAGACAAAAGTGCCTGCATTGCTGCCTTCGGCGGCAAAACCTGTTCGTTATTCAACATGATACGACGTGGACCGCATGTCCTGTGCGGCTAGCCGCGCCGTGGGCTGATTTTGGGGGACGTGGAATGCTGGGGTTAGGAAAAAGCGCAGATAATAAAAATATGCTCGATGCCATATCGAGATCACAGGCGGTCATAGAATTCGATCTCAAAGGTAACATTCTCACTGCAAATAAGAATTTCTGCACGGCGCTGGGTTATGATCTCGCCGAGATCGTCGGCAAGCATCATCGCATCTTCTGCGACGGCGAGCTCGCCGCGTCGCGCGCCTATCAGGAATTCTGGACCTCTCTCGCCCGCGGCGAGTTCCAGGCCAAGGAATATCGCCGTATCCGCAAGGACGGCTCCGTTATCTGGATCGAGGCCTCTTACAACCCGGTTTTCCGTTCGGGCAAACCCTATAAGGTCGTGAAGATCGCCACCGACATCACCGCCAAGAAGATCAAGGCTGTAGACGATGCCGGCAAGTTGGAGGCGCTCTCCCGTTCCCAGGCGACCATCGAGTTTTTGCCCGATGGCACCATCATCACCGCCAATCCGAATTTCTGCGCCACGGTAAATTACGACGTCAAGGAAATCGAGGGCAGGCACCACCGCATGTTCTGCGATCCGGCCTATGCCGCCTCGCCTGCCTATGGCAATTTCTGGCCGCGACTGGCGGCGGGGGAATTCATCTCGGATGAATTTGTCCGCTACGGAAAGAACGGCAAGGAAATATGGATCCAGGCCGCCTATAATCCGGTGCTGGACGAAGCCGGCAAGGTGGTGAAAGTGGTGAAATTCGCCACTGACGTCACGCCGCGCATGAGCGCCATCAGCGTGCTTGCCGATGCCCTGCGGGCACTGGCCGAGGGTGATCTTGTGCAGCGCCTCGACAACAGCTTCGTGCCCAGCATGGAAAAGCTGCGTGCGGACTTCAACGAGGTCGTCGCCAAGCTGCAGACCACCATGCAGACCATTGCCCACAATGCCTCGACAATCGCCTCCGGCTCAGGCGAAATCCGCATCGCCGCCGATCAACTCTCGCAACGCACCGAACAGCAGGCGGCCTCGCTGGAAGAAACCGCAGCCGCACTGGAGGAAATCACCACCACCGTGTCCGATGCCAGCCAGCGCGCCGGCGAGGCCGGCAAACTGGTGCTGCGAACGAGAGAACATGCCGAACATTCCGGCGACATCGTCCAGCAGGCAATTTCCGCCATGGACGCGATTTCTCGGTCCTCGGGTGAAATCACCAACATCATCGGCGTCATTGACGACATTGCTTTCCAGACCAATCTTCTGGCCCTGAATGCGGGTGTCGAAGCTGCCCGGGCCGGGGAAGCGGGCAAGGGTTTCGCCGTTGTGGCACAGGAGGTCCGGGAACTCGCCCAACGGTCCGCCGTTGCGGCCAAGGAAATCAAATCCCTCATCAACACCTCTCGCGAGCAGGTCGCCAATGGCGTGGATCTGGTTGGCAGAACCGGCGGCGCCCTGCGGGATATCCAGTCACAGATGAGCGAGATCGACACCAATGTCTCGGCCATCGTTGAAGCTTCGCGCGAACAGGCGAATGGTCTGCGGGAAATCAATCAGGCCGTCAACGTCATGGATCAGGCCACCCAGAAAAACGCCGCCATGGTGGAGGAAACCACTGCCGCCAGCCACGGCCTCGCCACCGAGGCGGAAAATCTGCACGAGTTGCTGCGGCAGTTCAGAATATCACACGAAGCATCAGCATCACCCGCCCGCCCGGCGGACAAAAAGCCTGCCGTCGTCACCAGACTTCCCGCGCCGCAGCCTCGATATGCCGCCGCGCCAAGGTCTCACGGAAACGCAGCAGCGGAATGGGCGGAATTCTAGGCCCGTTCAGAAGCCGGAAGGTCGCCGGGAAACGGCGGCCTCAACGTTATAGAATGATACGATCCGCCCGGGTGAAGATTTCAAAATCCTCACCCCGCACCAGCGCCACAAGCGTGATACCCGAGCTCTCAGCCGTTTCAATGGCGAGCGCGGTGGGCGCGGAGATCGCTGCCAGAATGGGGCAGCCAAGGATGGCCGTCTTCTGGACCATTTCCACCGACAGGCGGCTCGTGACCACCACAATGCCCGCATCGGGAGATAGGTTCGCGTTGATAACCGCACCTGCGAGCTTGTCGAGTGCATTATGGCGGCCGACATCTTCTCGGGCGGCAAGCAGCCCTCCTTGAGGATTGTAAAAACCCGCGCCGTGCACTGCCCTCGTTTCGCGGTTGAGGCTTTGCGCCCCGTTCAGCGCTTTCACCGCCGCAACGATGTCATTGCCATCAACGGAGACTTCCGCGCCGCTCAGATCCGGTACCACGCGGACTGCCTGTTCAATGGATTCGATGCCACAAAGACCGCATCCGACCGGGCCCGCCATATGCCGTCGTCTTGCCCTCAGCGCATCGGCGTTGGCATCCTGCAAATCCACCTGAACATCGAAACCCTGCCCGGCCTCAATCACTTCAATGGAACGGATTTCCGCCCTGGTGGATATGATGCCCTCCGTGAGACTGAAACCGATTGCGAAATCGACAAGATCGGCGGGGCTGGCCATCATCACGGCATGGGTGCTGCCGCCATAAGAAAAGGCAACCGGCACCTCCTCGGGCACCGCCCGCTCGCCCTCGACTATGGCCCCTTCCCGCAGAGCGGTTCTTGCGACCCTTCGGTAACTTGCCTCTGCCGACACGCTGATCACTCCTCCATGACGAAAATCTGCCTCGTCTCGCTAAGGATCCCAAAGCAGCACTTCTTCCGGCCACCACATTTAACCTATAGCCACGAAAATCGGAATCGGTTTCCGAGTGCATCTATTGAAGGCGCTTTACTATCCCTGCTTTACCCATTGTCTGCCCGTGAATCGCCGGCGTAATTCGCTAGCAACATTCCGAAGCCCGAGCCGAGCTGACGGACGGGCTCATGCGCGGAAACGGGCATTTCTCGCTTGGATAAAGTGGCAGACACTAGCCCAAAACAAAAAAGCGACCGAAACGGCCGCTTTCTGTTTTGAATTTTTTGTGGGCAGTCATTCTTTCGAACCCGCCCGGTGCTTTCAAGCAGCGACGAGAACCTCATGCAGGTTCGTCAGTTCGTAAAGGTGCTTTTCAAGCTTGGTCAGATGCTCGTGGTGATGATTGCCCTCTTCGATTTCGGCCTTGGCCGCATCGATACGCTTCTGCAGCGTGTCGGGAGACATGTCATCGGCCGAAACCGCGGATTCGGCGAGAAGCGTGCAGCCGGTCGGCAGAATATCGGCAAAACCACCGAAAACCACATATTTATGGGTCTCACCGGAAGCGAACTTCACCGTTACCAGACCCGGCTTGATCGTGGTCATCGTCGGCGCGTGATTGGCCAGAACGGTCATTTCACCCAGCGTAGCCGGGATGACGACTTCCGTAACCGTTTCGGAAACGAGCAGACGCTCCGGGGAAACGAGATCGAATTTGAAACTGTCAGCCATGGCTATTCACTTCTTTTCAATTACGCGGGCGTCACGGACTTGTCTTTTCCAACGTAGGCAAAGCCGTTCCGCTTTCGCCACCATTGTCGGCAAGGCGCGCGGTAGAACCACGCGCCCGCCAATTCATGATCAGGCAGCCTCGGCAGCCAGCTTCTTCGCCTTTTCGATGGCTTCTTCCATCGAACCGACCATGTAGAAAGCAGCTTCCGGCAGGTTGTCGTATTCGCCGTTGACCAGGCCCTTGAAGCCCTTGATCGTGTCTTCGAGCGCGACGAGCTTGCCCGGCGAGCCGGTGAAGACTTCAGCAACGAAGAACGGCTGCGACAGGAAGCGCTCGATCTTGCGGGCGCGGGCAACCGTCAGCTTGTCTTCTTCCGACAGTTCGTCCATGCCGAGGATGGCGATGATATCCTGAAGAGACTTGTAGCGCTGCAGGGTCGACTGAACCTTACGGGCAACCTCGTAGTGCTCTTCGCCGACGATCATCGGGTCGAGCATGCGCGAGGTGGAGTCGAGCGGGTCAACAGCCGGGTAAATACCCTTTTCAGCGATCGAACGCGACAGAACCGTCGTTGCGTCAAGGTGCGCGAACGAGGTGGCCGGCGCCGGGTCGGTCAAGTCGTCGGCGGGAACATAAATCGCCTGAACCGAGGTGATCGAACCCTTGTTCGTGGTGGTGATGCGTTCCTGCATCTGGCCCATGTCCGTGGCGAGCGTCGGCTGGTAGCCCACGGCCGACGGAATACGGCCGAGCAGAGCCGACACTTCCGAACCAGCCTGCGTGAAGCGGAAGATGTTGTCCACGAAGAACAGAACGTCCTGGCCTTCATCACGGAAGTTTTCAGCGATCGTCAGACCGGTCAGAGCGACGCGGGCGCGGGCGCCCGGCGGTTCGTTCATCTGGCCGTAAACCAGAGCTGCCTTAGAACCTTCACCGCCGCCAAGCTTGTTGACGTTGGACTCGATCATTTCGTGGTAGAGGTCGTTACCTTCGCGGGTACGCTCACCCACGCCGGCGAATACCGAGTAACCGCCGTGCGCCTTGGCGACGTTGTTGATCAGTTCCATGATGAGAACCGTCTTGCCAACGCCGGCGCCGCCGAACAGGCCGATCTTGCCGCCCTTGGCGTAAGGAGCCAGAAGGTCGACGACCTTGATGCCGGTGACGAGGATCTGTGCTTCGGTCGACTGCTCGACGTAAGACGGCGCATCCTGGTGGATGGCGCGCTTTTTGGCCGTAACGATCGGGCCTGCTTCGTCAACCGGCTCGCCGATGACGTTCATGATGCGGCCGAGCGTTTCCGGACCGACCGGAACCTCGATCGGAGCGCCCGTGTTGCTGACCGGCTGACCGCGGACGAGACCTTCGGTCGAGTCCATGGCGATCGTGCGGACGACGTTTTCGCCGAGATGCTGCGCGACTTCCAGAACGAGGCGGTTGCCGTTGTTCTCGGTTTCGAGCGCGTTCAGGATCGGAGGCAGTTCGCCTTCGAACGCCACGTCGACAACAGCGCCGATAACCTGGGTAACCTTGCCCGCGCCGTTCACCGCTGCGGTTTTCTTGGGGGTAGCTGCCTTAGCCATTATCCTTACCCTCTTTCCTTACCTCAGAGCGCTTCCGCGCCCGAAATGATTTCAATGAGTTCCTTGGTGATCTGAGCCTGACGCTGACGGTTGTAGGAAAGCGTCAGCTTGTTGATCATCTCACCGGCATTGCGCGTTGCATTGTCCATCGCGCTCATCTTGGCGCCCATTTCACCGGCAACGTTTTCGAGCAGAGCCCGGAAAACCTGAACCGAAATGTTGCGCGGAATAAGGTCTTCCAGAATAGAAGCCGCATCCGGCTCATATTCGTAGACGGCGCTCTGCGTCGCGGCATCCTCTTCCACAACAGGCGTTGCGGCGGGAATAAGCTGCAGGCCGGTCGGGATCTGGCTGATGACGGACTTGAATTCCGAATAGATCAGCGTGCAGACATCGAACTCAGCCGCGTTGAAGAGCGAGATCACCTTCTTGGCGATCTGGTCGGCGTTTTCAAAACCGACCTTCTTCACTTCGCGCAGTTCGATGCGCTCGATGATGTTGGCTGCAAATTCGCGGCGAAGGCTGTCGTAACCCTTCTTGCCGACCGTGATGATCTTGACCGTCTTGCCTTCCGAAATCAGCTTGCGGGCGTGATCGCGGGCAAAACGGGCGATTTGCGAGTTGAAACCGCCGCAAAGACCACGTTCAGCCGTGCAGACGACGAGCAGGTGCACGTCGTCCTTGCCGGTGCCGGTCATCAGCGCCGGAGCAACGTCCGCCTCGACCGCCTTGGCGATGTTGGCAAGAACGGCGCTCATGCGCTGAGAATAAGGCCGGGCGGCCTCCGCAGCTTCCTGGGCGCGCCGAAGCTTCGCCGCGGCGACCATTTTCATCGCCTTGGTAATCTTCTGCGTCGCCTTTACGGAGGCAATGCGGTTTTTCAGATCCTTTAGTGAAGGCATCCGTTATCCGTCCGAGTAAAAGAGCCCTGATTACGAGAAAGACTTGGCGAAGCTATCAAGAGCGCCCTTAAGCTTGCCCTTGGTATCGTCGCTGATAGCCTTTTCCGTGCGGATGGTGTCGAGGATCGCCTTGCCTTCCGACCGGAGGTAGGAGAGCAGACCCTGCTCGAACTTGCCGACCTGCGCGACCGGAACCTTGTCGAGGTAACCGTTGACGCCGGCGAAGATCACCGCAACCTGTTCTTCCGTCTTGAGCGGAGAGAACTGCGGCTGCTTCAGAAGCTCGGTCAGGCGGGCGCCGCGGTTGAGCAGGCGCTGCGTGGAAGCGTCGAGGTCCGAACCGAACTGGGCGAAGGCGGCCATTTCGCGATACTGGGCAAGTTCACCCTTGATCGAGCCGGCAACCTGCTTCATCGCCTTGATCTGGGCGGCGGAGCCAACGCGCGAAACCGACAGACCGACGTTAACGGCCGGACGAATGCCCTGATAGAACAGGTCGGTTTCAAGGAAGATCTGGCCGTCGGTGATCGAGATCACGTTGGTCGGAATGAAGGCCGAAACGTCGTTACCCTGGGTTTCGATAACAGGCAGAGCCGTCAGCGAACCTGCGCCCATTTCGTCGGAGAGCTTTGCAGCGCGCTCGAGAAGACGGGAGTGAAGGTAGAAAACGTCGCCCGGATAAGCTTCGCGGCCCGGAGGACGACGCAGCAGAAGCGACATCTGACGATAGGCAACAGCCTGCTTGGAAAGGTCGTCGTAACCGATGAGAGCGTGCTTGCCGTTGTCACGGAAGTACTCGCCCATGGCGCAACCGGCAAACGGAGCAAGGTACTGCATCGGAGCCGGATCGGAAGCGGTCGCAGCAACGATGATCGAATACTGCAGTGCGCCGCGCTCTTCCAGAACCTTCACGAACTGGGCAACAGTCGAACGCTTCTGACCGATAGCAACGTAGACGCAATAAAGCTTGTCGCCGTCAGGACCATTGTCGTGAATGGCCTTCTGGTTCAGGATCGTGTCGAGAATGATCGCGGTCTTGCCGGTCTGGCGGTCGCCGATGACGAGCTCGCGCTGGCCGCGGCCAACCGGGATGAGCGCGTCGATAGCCTTGAGGCCGGTCGACATCGGCTCATGGACCGACTTGCGCGGAATGATGCCGGGAGCCTTGACGTCCACGCGCGAACGCTTGGCGGCATTGATCGGGCCCTTGCCGTCGATCGGGTTACCGAGCGCGTCAACGACGCGACCGAGCAGTTCCGGGCCGACGGGAACGTCAACGATAGCGCCAGTCCGCTTTACGGTGTCGCCTTCCTTGATGTCACGGTCCGAACCGAAGATAACCACACCGACATTGTCGGCTTCGAGGTTGAGCGCCATGCCGCGAATGCCGCCGGGAAACTCGACCATTTCGCCGGCCTGAACATTGTCGAGGCCATAGACGCGGGCGATACCGTCACCGACGGACAGCACCTGACCGACTTCGGAGACTTCCGCCTCGTTGCCGAAATTTTTGATTTGATCTTTCAGAATTGCGGAAATTTCCGCGGCGCGGATATCCATCAGCCAACCTCTTTCAGTGCAAGCTTAAGGGTGGAAAGTTTGGTGCGAAGAGACGTATCGATCTGGCGAGAGCCGACCTTGACGATCAGGCCGCCGAGGATCGACGGGTCGACGGTAACGGAAATCGTCACATCCTTGCCGGTAACGCTCTTCAGCGCCGCTTTCAGTTCAGTTTCCTGCGCCTCGTCGAGCGCATGTGCCGAGGTAACCTCGGCGGTGATTTCGCCGCGGTGGGCGGCAGCGATGGTGCGGTAGGCGCGGATCATGCCGGGAACGGCAAAGAGACGGCGGTTATTCGCAACAACCTTGAGGAAATTCAGAGCGAGACCGGAGATACCGGCCTTTTCGCAGATCGCGGCGATTGCCTTGAACTGATCCTCGGCGGAAAACACCGGGCTCGCAACCAGACGCTTCAAATCGTCGCTTTCGTCGAGAAGTGCGCCAAACTTGTCCAGTTCGGCCTGAACCGCTTCGACCGCACCCGCTTCCAAAGCAAGCTCGAAAAGCGACGACGCATACCTTTCCGCTACACCGGATGTTCCCTGGGAGGTCTCTGCCACGGGCACTTTTTCCCTGCTAATCGTCCAAGACCATCAGCGATGGGGCTCCACCGCATCAAATTCTTGAAATCGTTTCAATTTCCCCGAAAAAGACCGGAATTCCCCCCTGCCTTTTCCCAATTTCGCGGTCCGTCTAGCATAGGACGCCGGGACTCGCAACACGCGTAATAGCGGAAAGCGCCGTTTGGGCAAGGGGGAATGCGTTTAAATTTTCCGATTTCGCTCAGGATGCGGCTCTGGTGCGGCACAAAAGCCAAAAAGCCCGCCTCAGACCAGCCCGAAGACGTAGCTCAACGCGAGTGCGGACAGCAGAAAGTGTACAACCAGAAGTAAGAAATTCCGCATGGTTGCGCCACCATCTGACAGTATTGAGAGAATGCCGCCGAACACGCTAAGGCCGAATGCCGCACCAAAGGCGAGATAGACCATTGGTTGCGCCAGAAGCAGGGCGGCGGCGCCCAAACCGAGATAGAACCCCGCAAGCGACGAACGCACGAGCGCATAACCGTCCCTGCGCTCACCGGCCGGCTGCAGACCGAAGGCACGCAGCGTAATGCCCGGCGCAAACATGAAAAAAAGGCCCATCACGGCCGATACCACCGCCGCGCCAAAGGCCAGCTGCTCGCCGAACTCGGCGGGAAAATAAAACTCCATCTCGTTCCCCAAATCATTTTGATTGCCTGCTGCGTTATGACACGGTCATGACAGCGGGAAAACGCCTCGTCGGCGAAGTTCAAAGGAAACTTTGCGGATCGATATCGAGCTGCACATGCACGCTGCCCCGCTCCTTCGGACCATTGGCCAGCAATGTACGAAGAAAAGACTGCATGTCGGAATTGCGCCGCCCGTGCACCAGGAGGCGGAAACGGTGGCGGCCGCGGATGAGCGCGAGCGGCGCTTCCGCCGGGCCGAGCAGCATGATGCCGGTAACCTGGGGGGCCGCGGCCCTCAAGCCACGTGCATGGGTTTCCGCTTCCCCGCGCGTATCGGCGGAAACTATGATCGAGGCAAGGCGCCCGAACGGCGGCAAAACAGCCTTTTCCCGCTCCACGATCTCCCGTTCGTAGAAGGCCGAGGCATCGCCAGAAACGATGGCCTGCATGACGGGATGCTGCGGCTGATAGGTCTGCAACAGGCCGTGGCTTTTCAAACCCGTACGTCCGGCGCGGCCGGTGACCTGCGAAAGCAGCTGGAAGGTTCGCTCCGCCGCACGCGGATCGCCATTGGCAAGGCCAAGATCGGCGTCGACAATGCCGACGAGCGTCATAAGGGGAAAGTTGTGCCCCTTGGCAACGAGCTGCGTGCCGATGACAATATCCGCCTCGCCCTTGACGATGGCCTCCAGCTCCAGACGCAACCTCTTGACGCCCATGAGATCGGACGAGAGCACGATTGTGCGAGCCTCGGGGAAATGTTTCTCCACCTCCTCGGCAATGCGCTCCACGCCGGGACCGCAGGCCACCAGATGATCGAAGGTGCCGCATTCCGGGCAATGATCGGGCGTCGGCTCGCTATGGCCGCACTGGTGGCACTGCAATTGATTGCGGAAGCGGTGCTCCACCAGCCAGCTGGAGCATTGCGGGCACTGGAAACGGTGGCCGCAGACGCGGCAGAGCGTCAGCGGCGCATAACCACGGCGATTGAGGAACAGCAACGCCTGCTCGCCCTTTTCGATCGTCTTGCCGATACCACGCAGCAGGACGGGTGAGAGAAACCCTCCCCTTTCCGGCGGATGGCGGCGCATATCGACAAGATGCAGGTCCGGCATCGCCGCATCGCCGAAACGCGTATGCAGGTGAATGGTGTTATAACGTCCCGAACTGCCGTTGACCTGACTTTCCACCGAAGGCGTGGCCGAGACCAGCACGACCGGGAACTCGGCGATCCGCGCCCTGACGACGGCCATATCGCGTGCATTATAAAAGACGCGGTCTTCCTGCTTGTAGGCCGGGTCGTGCTCTTCATCGACAATGATGAGACCGAGATTGTCGAAAGGCAGGAAAAGCGCCGAACGCGCACCGGCCACCACCTTCACTTCACCAGTGACGGCCTGCCGCCAGACCTTTTCACGCATGCGCGGTGACAGGTCCGAATGCCATTCCGCCGGTTTTGCGCCGAAGCGGTCCTGAAAACGCTCGAGAAAGGCTGCCGTCAGAGCAATTTCCGGCAACAGGATAAGAACCTGCTTGCCTTGCTTCAGCGTCTCGGCCACCGCCTCGAAATAGACCTCGGTCTTGCCTGAACCGGTCACGCCATCGATGAGCGAGACGTGAAAACCACCCTTGCGCACATCTTCAAGTATCTCCGAAGCGGCCTGTTTCTGCGGGCCTTCCAGGCGCGGCTCCACATAATCAGGGTCGGGCTCGGCGACGACAGGCGGCGCCGGCAGAAAAACCGTCTCGAACACGCCCTGTTTCACAAGACCATCGATGACACTGGTCGAGACGCCGGCGGCATGGGCAAGCCCGCTCTTCGTCCATCCGTGCCCTTCGGCTGCCAGCTCCATCACCCGCTCGCGGGCGGGGGTAAGGCGCTCCGGCCTGCCTTCGGTCAGCCGCAGCCCCTCGATCATCGGTTCGGGATCGAAGGCGGCAGGCGCACGCAGCGCCATACGTGCCACAAGACCGGGCGGAGAAAGCGTGTAGGCGGCAACCCAATCGATGAAGCGGCGCATCTCCGCCTTCAGCGGCGGGCATTCAAAACTCTTGGTGATGGGCCGCAGCTTCTTCGGATCGACACCCTTTTCGCCGGCATCGTCCCACACCACACCGAAGACTTGCCGGGGACCAAGCGGCACCTGAACGACGGAACCGGTTTCCACCACCATATCTTCAGGCACGGCGTAGCTGTAGGGCCCGGGCGCCGGCATGGGCACAAGAACGGGCACCGTGCGCGTGGGCGACGGCGGGTCGAACAGAGCCCCAAACAGATCGGACGAATCTTTTGCCATGATGTGGCGACCATGCCCCGGCGACAGGAAAAAGGAAACCGCCCGGATGTAGTGGGCGCGTCTTGCAAAGTCCACCTCTTAACCAAATGCTGATCATAAGCGCATAGTTTCGAGACATGGAATGGAGCGCCGTGTGACCGAAATCCTGACATTTGCTGAACCCGATCTCCTGAACGAGCGCCAGTCCTGGCTCACCGCCCTTGCCGGCGAACGCCGACTTGCGGACAATACCGTCGAAGCCTATGAGCGCGACACCCGCCAGTTCCTGACCTTCCTCACCGGTTACATCGGCAAGCCCGCAGCTATAAGCGACATAGCCGATCTGCGTCCGGTGGACCTTCGCGCTTTTCTGGCCAACAGGCGCAAGGAGGGTGCGGGCGCGCGATCGCTCGGCCGGCATCTGGCCGGCTTGCGCTCCCTGCTGCACCACCTGCAGAAAAAGGGCCTCGTCAACGCGGCTGGCGCGACTGCCATGCGCGCGCCAAAACAGCCGAAATCCCTGCCGAAACCGCTGACCGACCGGCAGGCGCTGAAAATCACCACTGCCGAGGCGCAATTGAACGAAGAGCCCTGGATCGCCGCCCGCAACGCGGCAGTCCTCTCACTGCTTTATGGCTGCGGCCTGCGCATTTCCGAGGCGCTGGGTCTTACGCCATCTGATTTCCCACCCGGTGCCCGCAGCCTGCGCATTACCGGCAAGGGCAACAAGACGCGGATCGTGCCCCTGCTGGCGGTGGTGACGGAAGCGGTCGACGCCTACAAGAAGCTCTGCCCCTATGCCCTGTCAGCGGATGAGCCCATGTTCCTCGGCGCACGCGGCGGCAAGCTGCAGCCCGCCATCATCCAGCGGGAAATGCAGAAGCTGCGCGGCGCTTTCGGCCTGCCGGAAAACGCCACGCCACATGCGTTGCGCCATTCCTTCGCCACCCATCTTCTGGCCGGCGGTGGGGATTTGCGCACCATTCAGGAACTGCTCGGCCACGCCAGCCTTTCCACCACACAGGTCTATACCGGTGTCGATACCGCAAGATTGCTGGAAATCTACGACAATGCCCACCCACGCGCATGAAGCAGGAAATGGTTAACCATAATCATTAACCAGACATCCAAGCCGCCGTTCTATAAGCGAAGGACAACCGGATTGGACCGATGCACAGCCTGATAAGACCACAAAATCTCACCGCCACCCTGATGGGCAAGACCGGCGATGCCCTGCTCTGGCTGCTGGCGGCCCTGCATGTCACCGCCGTTGCAATCCTGCTCATGACCCTGCTTTCGCTGGGGCAAGCGGAAGCAGCAGAGCAGCAGATCACGTGCACGGGCAATGACATTCTCGTGGAAATGCGCAAGACCGATCCTGAAGGCTTCGCAAAGATCGAACAGGAAGCAGCCGCGATCCCGAACGGCAAGGGTAATTTCTGGCGTATCGAAAAGGCAGGCACGGCCCCGTCCTATCTTCTCGGCACCATGCATGTCACCGATCCGCGTGTTCTGGAAATGCCGGCCGCCGCCAGCCCCGCCTTTGAAAAAGCCGCGATTGTCATCGTGGAATCGGACGAAATCGTTGACGACAAGAAGGTCGCGACTTCGCTGCTGAGCAAGCCTGAGCTCACCATGTTTCTGGATGGCAAATCGATCACCGACATTCTGTCGCCCGATAATGTCGCCCGCCTCGAAAAAGGCCTCAAGGAACGCGGCATCCCGCTGAATGCCGTTTCGCGGATGAAGCCGTGGATGCTTTCGAGCTTCGTCGCCCTTCCCGCCTGCGAATTCGCCCGCAAGGCGACCGGCCTTTCCTTTCTGGACAAGAAGCTGGCCGAGGATGCGATTGCGGACGGCAAACGCCTTGTCGGGCTGGAGACCATGGTCGAGCAGCTGACGGCCATGTCCGAACTGCCGATGGAATTTCATCTTCAGGCGCTGATCGAGACGCTGGAACTCGGTGAGCGTATGGATGACGTGATGACGACCATGACCGATCTTTACGTGGCCGGCGATATCGGCATGACCATGCCCATGCTGAAAAGCCTCGATCCCAAGAAGGCCGCGACTGAAAACGAACAGGGTTATGCCGCCTTCGAACAGCGCATCATTACCGACCGCAACCACATCATGGCGGAACGGGCAGCCCCAGAGCTTGCGAAGGGCAATGTCTTCATGGCCGTCGGCGCGCTGCATCTGCCCGGTGAGGAAGGCGTCGTCGAACTTCTGCGCGCCCAGGGTTTCACCCTCACGCGGGTTGACTGACCCGCTCACGCCCGATGCTGACGGGCCGGACATTGGAGCAGAAGGGCCGCATCGTCGCTGGTACGATGCGGCGGTGAAACGGCCCGACGACAAGAAGATAGAGCCGCCCAAACAGGTTCTTGCGCCTGACGATGGTGGTGACAATAACCATCTGGCCGTTCCCCTTCTCTTCAAGATCGACAACGATCCGGAAATCGAGATGGCGGTCGTCGAAGCCAAGCACTGTCCGCTCCTGGGTGGAAGAAAGAACGGGAAAACCGCCCGCCGACGTGCCAGCCGCCAGTTCGACCGTTCTTAAACCGAAAAGCGATACGACACGGTTTCGAAGCGCCATAAGGCTGCTGATCCACGCCGGAGGATGATCGAGAAGGAGCCTGCTCACATCAAGTGATGACGGCTCCGGCGTCACCATCTCTCCCTGATAGCGATCCCGCCAGTCTGCGCCCGGCAATATGTCTTCGATATCCTGCATTCCTGAACCCCGGCCGCACCATGCGACAAGGGCCACCTTCCTCTTTTTCCAAGGAACCGGGAACGCGACAAACCGCCGCTTAGCCGTGCGTCATGCGCTTCAGGACATTGGTGCGCCAGTAGAACTGATGAACCAGAACGGCGCCGACGTGACCGGCGATCAACACCCACATCAGCGCCTTGAAGGGACCGGAATGCAACTGCCCGGCCGACTGAGCACCGAAATAATAAGCGGCGATACCTGACAGGGGCAGAACGAGAAACAGGGCATAGAAGGTGAAATGCGCCACCTTCGCGGCGATCTGAAACGGTCGCGGTTCTTCGGCGGGATGCGGCGGCACCCCTTGGAAGAAGCGCAGACAGAGGCGCAAAACCGCAAGAATCAGTACGGCAAAACCGACATAGGCGTGGATATTGGCTGAAGAAATCTGCTCCGGCGTCAGTGTCTCGCCCCGCCGCATCAGCCGATAGGCATGTTCCATACCATCGGGAAACACCAGATTGAAGAAGATCAGAAGCGCCATCGCCCAGTGAATGATGCGCTGTGGAATCGAAAAGGAAACTTGACTTGGAAACGCCATTTTATTGCCTTTTATCAAAAGGTTAGACAGGCTATGGCGCGAGTATGGAAAACCCCGGCCTGCATGGCAAGCCGGGGTTTGGCAGATGACTGAAATTTAATGTTGGAGCAGCGGGCTCCAAAACCGATCACATGTGGATCGGCTTGAAGAAGGTCGCCAGCGCTGCTTCCTTCACCGCTTCCGACATGGTCGGATGCGCATGGCAAGTGCGGCCGAGATCTTCCGAAGAACCACCGAATTCCATCAGCACGGTGATTTCGTGGATCATTTCGCCAGCGCCAAAGCCGACGATATGACCGCCGAGAACCCGATCGGTTTCCTTGTCGGCAAGAATCTTCACGAAACCATCCGTCACCTGCATGGCGCGGGCGCGGCCATTGGCGGTGAAGGGGAACTTGCCGACCTTGTAAGCGATGCCGGCGGCCTTCAGTTCTTCTTCTGTCTTGCCGACGGAAGCGATTTCAGGCTGCGTATAGACCACGGCCGGAATGACGTCGTAGTTCACGTGGCCGCGCTGACCGGCGAGGATTTCCGCGAGAGCAACGCCCTCGTCTTCCGCCTTGTGCGCCAGCATCGGGCCCTTCACCACGTCGCCGATCGCGTAGATGCCGTCGACATTGGTCTTGTAGTGGCCGTCGATTTCAACGCGACCGCGGCTGTCCAGCACGACACCGGCTTCGGCAAGGCCGAGACCTTCGGTGTAGGGCTTGCGGCCGGTGGAGATCAGCACGACGTTTGCTTCCAGCGTTTCGGCAGCGCCGCCCTTGACCGGCTCGAACACCACCTTCGCACCGGTGCCCGTCTTTTCAACGGCCGTCACCTTGGCGCCGAGCTTGAAATCGAGACCCTGCTTGGCGAGCAGACGCTGCGCCTGCTTGGAGACTTCGCCGTCCATGCCACCGAGAATATTGTCGAGATATTCAACAACGGTGACCTTCGCGCCGAGGCGCGACCAGACCGAACCGAGCTCGAGGCCGATCACGCCGCCGCCGACAACGATCAGCTTTTCCGGAACCTTGGAAAGGGCGATCGCGCCGGTGGAGGAAACGATGACGTTTTCATCGATATCGACCTGAACGCCCGGAATGCCGGCAACATCAGAACCCGTGGCGATGACGATGTTCTTGGCTTCGATTTCCTGTGTCTCACCCTTGTCGTTGGTGACGGAAACCTTGCCGGCGGAAACCACCTTGCCGGTGCCCTGGAAGGCATCGATCTTGTTCTTCTTGAACAGGAAGGAAACGCCATCGACATTGGCCTTCACCACGCCGTCCTTGTGGCCCATCATCTTTTCAAGGTTCAGCTTCGGAGCAGCAACTTCGATACCGAGCGTATCGACGCCATGGGCAACATGCGCAAAGGTTTCGGACGCGTGCAGCAGCGCCTTGGAAGGGATGCAGCCGACATTGAGGCAGGTGCCGCCATAGGTCGCGCGCTTTTCGATGACGGCGACCTTGAGACCGAGCTGTGCCGCCTTGACCGCGCAAACATAACCGCCGGGGCCCGTGCCAATTACAACTACATCATATGCCATGTTCGTTTTCCTGATTGATGTCGGGCAAGATGCGGATCATTGCCCTGCTTGCGTTTGACCTGAAACTCAGGCCGCTTTTTCCGTTGCGAGTTTTATACCGAGAGCGATGAACACCACACCACTGGTGCGGTCGATCCATTGGCTGGCGCGCTGAAAAGCGGCGCGCATGCGTGGCGTCGTCATGAACAGGCTGACGCCGACGAACCACAGGATGAGGCAGCTCGCCATGACGAGCCCGTATCCGAATTTGATGGCGACCGGCGTATGCGCGTGAACCACCGTCGAAAAGATCGACAGGAAGAAAAACACCGGTTTGGGATTGAGCGCATTGGCGGCGAAGCCGAGCGTGAAGGCCTTGAGCCCTGTCTGGCCGCTTTTGGCCCGAACCTCACCTTCAGCCGTCGGCAGTTCGGTCTTGCCAGCGCGCAGCGCCTTGATGCCGATATAGATCAGATAGGCGACGCCGAGCCATTTGACGATGTTGAAGAGATAGATCGACTGGGAAATGATGAGGCCAAGTCCGAGGATCGTATAGGTGACATGGAACATCAGCGACGTTCCGACACCGAAACTGGTGATGATGGCCTGCTTGCGCCCGTGCACCATGGCCTGACGCATGACCATCGCCAGATCGGCACCGGGGGAAACGATCGCGAAAAAGAAGATCGCCATCAGGGATGCAAGTTCGATGAGATATTGATGCATAGGCTCGACCTCAGATCAGCGCGACAAGCATGAGGACCAGACCTGCGAGGGAAACGACCCACGCGATCGACCGCACATAGGGAACGCCTGCAAGATAAAGCGGGATGTAGACGACGCGCGCAACGGTCCATATCCAGCCGCCCGCCAGCCCCCAGCCGGAGGCGTCGCCGACGATCGCAAGAGCGAGAACCAGACCGACGAAAGCCGGGTAGGTCTCGCGAAAATTATCCGAGGCGCGCTGCGCGCGTCCCGCAAAGACCCCTTTGAGGTCCGGACGCGCATCACGCGCACCCGCATTCCAGGCAAGACCAACTTCCCGCGTAACGGACATGGCCTGAAGGCAGATATGCAGGAGAAGAAGAATAACGCTGAGCGCCAGCAGGAACACAAAAGGTCCATTCCCGCCGGCCAGGTTTTCCATCCCTCTTCTCCCCTATCTGGTCTTAGAGATCGAGAACGAGACGTTCCGGATCTTCCAGGCTTTCCTTGACGCGAACGAGGAAGGTCACTGCTTCCTTGCCGTCAACGATACGGTGATCGTAGGAGAGCGCAAGATACATCATCGGACGGATGACGACCTGACCGCCGATGGCGACCGGACGCTCCTGGATCTTGTGCATGCCGAGGATACCCGACTGCGGTGCATTGAGGATCGGCGAGGACATCAGCGAACCGTAAACACCGCCATTGGTGATGGTGAAGGTGCCGCCCTGCATGTCGGCCATGCCGAGCGAACCGTCGCGAGCTGCCTTGGCAAGACGACCGAGTTCCTTTTCGACGCCCGCGATGGAGAGCTGGTCGGCATCGCGAATGACCGGAACGACGAGGCCCTTGTCGGTGCCGACAGCCATGCCGACGTGACAATAGTTCTTGTAGATGATGTCCGTGCCGTCGATTTCAGCGTTGACGGCCGGCAGTTCCTTCAGCGCGTGGGTCACGGCCTTGGTGAAGAAGCCCATGAAGCCGAGCTTGACGCCGTGCTTCTTCTCGAACACGTCCTTGTAGCGGTTACGCAGGTCCATGACCGCGCTCATGTCCACCTCGTTATAGGTGGTCAGCATGGCGGCCGTGTTCTGCGCGTCCTTCAGGCGACGGGCAATCGTCTGGCGCAGGCGGGTCATCTTCACGCGCTCTTCGCGAACCTGATCCTGTTCGGCCGAAACCGGGCGGGGGGCAGCAGCGGCAACCGGAACAGCGGCGGGTGCAGAAACACCCTTGGCGACGGCAGCGAGAACGTCGCCCTTCAGAACCTGGCCACGCTTGCCCGAACCGTCAACCTGATCGGCAGACAGGTTGTTTTCAGCAAGCAGCTTGCCGGCGGCAGGTGCCGGCGGCATGGAGCCGGTTGCCGGAGCGGCAACGGCGGCAGGTGCCGGTGTGGCAGCCGCAGCAGGCTTTGCGGCAGGTGCAGCGGTTGCAGCGCCGGCTGCACCTTCGGCGATCTGGCCGAGAAGCGCGTCGAGACCGACGGTCTCGCCGTTCTGCGCAACGATTTCGGTGAGAACGCCGGACGCAGGCGCCGGGACTTCAACGGTAACCTTGTCGGTTTCCAGTTCAACGAGAGGTTCGTCGGCCTTGACGGTATCGCCGACCTTCTTGAACCAGGTGCCTACGGTCGCTTCGCTGACGGATTCGCCGAGGGTTGGTACGCGGATTTCAGTGGCCATGATCTAGTTCCGTTATTCAGGTGTCTTTTTTGCGGGGCGATGCGGGAGAGTTCTCACTCTCCCAGCGCGTCTTCCAGGAACGCAGCAAGCTGCGCCAGGTGCTTGGACATCAGGCCAGTCGCCGGAGAGGCGGCAGCCGGACGGCCCGTGTAACGGACCTTCTGGTACTTGGCGTCGATATGCGCCAGAACCCATTCCAGGTAAGGATCGATGAACGACCACGCACCCATGTTCTTCGGTTCTTCCTGGCACCAGACCATCTCCGCATTGCGGAAACGGGAAAGCTCGTTGATGAGCGCCTTCGCCGGGAACGGATAGAGTTGTTCGACACGCAGCAGGTAGATGTCGTCGATACCACGCTTTTCGCGTTCCTCGAGCAGATCATAATAGACCTTGCCCGTGCACATGACGACGCGGCGGATCTTCGAATCCTTCTGCAGCTTGATCGGGCCGTCCTTGATGACTTCAGCATCGTCCCACAGGAGACGGTGGAAGGAGGACTCGCCTGCAAGCTCGGCCAGCGAAGAAGTGGCGCGCTTGTGACGCAGCAGCGACTTCGGCGTCATCAGGATCAGCGGCTTGCGGAAGTCGCGCTTCACCTGACGGCGCAGGATGTGGAAGTAGTTGGCCGGCGTCGTGCAGTTGGCAACCTGCATGTTATCTTCGGCGCACATCTGCAGCCAGCGCTCCAGACGGGCGGAAGAGTGCTCCGGACCCTGACCTTCGTAACCATGCGGCAGAAGGCAGACGAGACCGGACATGCGCAGCCACTTGCGTTCACCCGAAGAGATGAACTGGTCGAAAACCACCTGCGCGCCGTTGGCGAAGTCGCCGAACTGAGCTTCCCAGAGCGTCAGCGCATTCGGGCGGGCAAGCGAATAGCCATATTCGAAACCGAGGACGGCTTCTTCCGAGAGCATCGAGTTGATGACTTCGTAACGGGCCTGCGTCGGCGAAAGGTTGGCGAGCGGAATATAACGCTCTTCGGTTTCCTGATCGTAGAGAACCGAGTGACGCTGCGAGAAGGTGCCGCGTTCACAATCCTGACCGGAAAGACGAATCTTGTGGCCATCGGCAACGAGCGAACCGAAAGCAAGCGCTTCCGCCATCGCCCAGTCGATGCCTTCGCCCGTCTCGACCATCTGCGAGCGGTTTTCCATGAAGCGCTGGATCGTGCGGTGGGCGCTGAAGCCTTCCGGAATGGTCGACAGTTTCTTGCCGATTTCCTTCAGCTGCTTCATCGGCACGCCGGTCTTGCCGCGACGCTGCTCATCGGCATTGTCGGCGGCGCGCAGGCCAGACCACTGGCCATCCAGCCAGTCGGCCTTGTTGGGCTTGTAGGACTGGCCCGCCTCGAATTCCTGTTCCAGATGAGCGCGCCAGTCGGCCTTCATCTTCTCGAATTCGCCTTCGTTCATCAGGCCTTCCGCGATCAGGCGGTCGGCATAGATGCGCGCGACTGTCTTGTGGCCACGGATAACCTTGTACATCTTCGGCTGCGTGAACGCCGGCTCATCGCCTTCGTTATGGCCGAAGCGGCGGTAGCAGAACATGTCGATGACGACAGGCTTGTGGAACTTCATGCGGTATTCGGTCGCGACCTTGGCCGCATAGGTAACCGCTTCCGGATCATCACCGTTGACGTGGAAGATCGGCGCTTCGATCATCTTGGCGACGTCGGACGGATAGGGCGACGAACGCGAGAAGGCCGGGTTGGTCGTGAAGCCGATCTGGTTGTTGATGATGAAGTGCATGGTGCCGGCAACGCGGTGGCCGCGCAGACCGGAAAGGCCGAGAATTTCGGCAACCACGCCCTGACCCGCAAAGGCGGCATCGCCGTGCAGCAGCAGCGGCAGCACCTTGGCGCGTTCGGAAAGCGGAATGATGTCGCCGTCCCATGTCTTGGCCAGCTGGTCCTGCTTCGCGCGGGCCTTGCCCATGACAACGGGGTTGACGATTTCAAGGTGCGACGGGTTGGCCGTCAGCGACAGGTGAACCTTGTTGCCGTCGAATTCGCGGTCGGAGGAGGCACCGAGATGGTACTTCACGTCACCGGAACCTTCGACATCGTCAGGCTTAAACGAACCGCCCTTGAACTCGTGGAACACGGCGCGGTGCGGCTTGCCCATGACGTTGGTGAGAACGTTCAGACGGCCACGATGGGCCATGCCGAGCACGACTTCTTCCAGACCGTCCTGGCCACCGCGCTTGATGATCTGCTCCAGCGCCGGGATCAGCGATTCGCCGCCATCGAGGCCGAAACGCTTGGTGCCCTTGAAGCGCACGTCGAGGAACTGCTCGTAACCTTCGGCTTCAACCAGCTTCGACAGAATGGCCTTCTTGCCTTCGGCCGTGAAGGCAACGCCCTTGTCCGGACCTTCGATGCGTTCCTGAATCCAGCCTTTTTCTTCCGGGCTGGACATGTGCATGAATTCGACGCCGATGGTGGAGCAGTAAGTGCGCTCCAGAATATCGATCATCTCGCGCACAGTCGCATATTCGAGGCCGAGAACGTTATCGATGAAAATCTTGCGGTCGTAGTCGCTTTCCTCGAAGCCGTAGGACTTCGGTGACAGCTCGTTGTAATCTTCAACCGCAACGGCGATACCGAGCGGATCGAGCTTGGCGTGCAGGTGGCCGCGCATGCGATAGGCGCGGATCATCATGATGGCGCGAACGCTGTCACGGGTCGCCTGCAGCACTTCGGCTTCGCTGACCGGCTTGCCGGTGTCTGCGCTCTTGGCTTCAGCCTTCGCCTGAACCTTTTTCTCGATGGCCTTTTCGACCGTGGCCCAGTTACCGTCCAGTGCGGATACCAGTTCGCCATTGGCCGGGATCGGCCAGTTGGCGCGCTTCCAGGAGGCGCCCTTGGCCGCCTTCTTCACGTCTTCCGGATTATCGGACAACGCCTTGAAGAAGCTCTGCCACTCCGGCGACACGGAAGAGGGATCCTCTTCGTACCGGGCATAGAGCTGCTCGATATAGGCTGCATTCGCGCCGTCCAGAAACGACGTGATCTGAAACTGCTCGTTCGCTTCTTGCCTTGCCATTGTGTTCTTGCGGACTTATCCGTCCGCCTCCTCGATGCCGTTAGGGCCGTTCGCCGGCCTGCCGCTTTGATTACTGCTATCTGCCGCCGGGGCGGTATGCCGTCTGTCTGTCTTCTTGCGGCATCGGGCAGCGAGGCATTAAAGCCGCGCCGCCCGTACCGATGTCATGTGGTCTCAGCCCTTGAGGACTTCAACCAGCGTCTTGCCGAGGCGCGCCGGGGAAGGCGAAACCTTGATGCCAGCCGCTTCCATGGCTGCGATCTTGGATTCTGCGTCACCCTTGCCGCCGGAAACGACAGCGCCGGCGTGGCCCATGGTGCGACCCTTCGGAGCCGTACGGCCTGCGATGAAGCCGGCCATCGGCTTCTTGCGGCCCTTCTTGGCTTCGTCGATCAGGAACTGTGCTGCATCTTCTTCAGCCGAGCCGCCGATTTCGCCGATCATGATGATCGACTGCGTGGCTTCGTCAGCGAGGAACATTTCCAGCACGTCGATGAACTCGGTGCCCTTGACCGGGTCGCCGCCGATGCCGACAGCCGTGGTCTGGCCGAGGCCTTCGTTGGAGGTCTGGAACACGGCTTCATAGGTCAGCGTGCCGGAGCGCGAAACGATACCAACCGAACCCTTGCGGAAGATGGAGCCCGGCATGATGCCGATCTTGCATTCTTCCGGCGTCAGGATACCCGGGCAGTTCGGGCCGAGCAGGCGCGACTTGGAGCGGTCGAGGCGAGCCTTGACGCGAACCATGTCCATGACCGGGATACCTTCGGTGATGCAGGTGATGAAGGGGATCTCAGCTTCGATCGCTTCGATGATGGCGTCCGCAGCACCTGCCGGCGGAACGTAGATCACGGATGCGTCTGCACCGGTCTTTTCCTTGGCTTCAGCAACCGTCGCGAAGATCGGCAGGCTTTCGCCCTTCGATCCGGTCCAGGTTTCGCCACCCTTCTTCGGGTGAATACCGCCGACCATCTGCGTGCCGTAATAGGCAAGCGCCTGTTCGGTGTGGAAGGTGCCGGTCTTGCCGGTCAGGCCCTGCACGAGGACCTTGGTGTCTTTATTGACGAGAATCGACATTATATCCGGTCCTTCAAATTAGCCGTTCACCGCTGCGACGATTTTCTTCGCCGCATCGTCGAGATCGTCAGCCGCGGTGATCGCAAGGCCGGACTCGTTGAGGATCTTCTTGCCAAGCTCGACATTCGTGCCTTCGAGGCGCACGACGAGCGGAACCTTGAGACCGACTTCCTTGACGGCTGCGATCACGCCTTCAGCGATGACGTCGCACTTCATGATGCCGCCGAAGATGTTGACGAGGATGCCCTCGACCTTCGGGTCAGCCGTGATGATCTTGAAGGCTGCAGCAACCTTCTCCTTGCCGGCACCGCCGCCGACGTCGCAGAAGTTAGCCGGCTCTTTGCCGTAAAGCTTGATGATGTCCATCGTCGCCATGGCGAGACCGGCACCGTTGACCATGCAGCCGATGTTGCCGTCGAGAGCCACGTAAGCGAGGTCCCACTTGGAGGCTTCGATTTCCTTGGCGTCTTCTTCGGTCTCGTCGCGCAGCGCCTTGACGTCGTCATGGCGGAACAGCGCATTGCCATCGAAAGACATCTTGGCGTCGAGAACGCGCAGATGGCCATTTTCCATGACGATCAGCGGGTTAACCTCGAGGAGAGCCATGTCCTTCTCATTGAAGGCCTTGTAGAGGATCGGGAACAGCGCCTTGGCGTCTTCCGCAGCAACACCATCAAGCTCGAGAGCCTTGGAGATCGCGGCAACGTCGGCATCGCTGACACCCTTTTCCGGGTTGATGGCGATGGTGTGGATTTTCTCGGGCGTGTCGTGGGCGACAGCTTCGATATCCATACCGCCTTCGGTGGAAACCACGAAAGCAACCTGGCCGACGGAACGGTCAACCAGCAGCGAGCAGTAGAGTTCGCGGGCAATGTCTGCGCCGTCTTCGATGTAGAGACGGTTGACCTGCTTGCCGGCGTCGCCCGTCTGCGCCGTTACCAGCGTGTTGCCGAGCATGTCCTTGGCGTGGGAAACGACTTCGTCGATCGACTTTGCCAGACGAACGCCGCCCTTGGCGTCGGGGCCGAGTTCCTTGAACTTGCCCTTGCCGCGGCCGCCAGCGTGGATCTGGCTCTTGACGACGTAGAGCGGGCCGGGAAGCTGCTTTGCGGCAGCTTCGGCTTCTTCGACCTTGAGAATGGCGACGCCTTCAGCAACCGGCGCGCCGTAGCCCTTCAGAAGAGCCTTGGCCTGATATTCGTGAATATTCATGGAATAATCCCTGTTTGGAGCCGCTAGGCTATTACTTCAGCGACGGAGCGATGTTGACGCAGGCTTCGCAAAGACCAGCGACGGCGCCGACGGATTTCTGGAAGGCGGCTTCTTCTTCCTTGTTGAGTTCGATCTCGATGATGCGCTCGATACCGCCGGCACCGATGATGGTGGGAACGCCGACATACATATCATCAACGCCATACTGACCCGAGAGGTGGGCGGCGGCGGGCAGAACGCGCTTCTTGTCCTTGAGGTAGGATTCAGCCATTTCGATTGCTGAAGCGGCCGGCGCGTAATAGGCCGAACCGGTCTTGAGTAGGCCGACGATTTCAGCACCACCATCACGGGTGCGCTGGATGATCTGCTCAAGGCGCTCGGCGGTCAGCCAACCCATCTTGACGAGATCCGTCAGCGGAATGCCGCCAACCGTGGAATAACGGGCGAGCGGCACCATCGTATCGCCATGACCGCCGAGAACGAAGGCGGTGACGTCCTGGACCGAAACATTGAATTCTTCAGCGAGGAACAGGCGGAAACGGGCGCTGTCGAGAACGCCGGCCATGCCGACGACCTTGTTCTTCGGCAGGCCGGAGAACTTCTGCAGCGCCCAGACCATGGCGTCGAGCGGGTTGGTGATGCAGATGACGAAAGCGTTCGGGGCATATTTCTTGATGCCGGCGCCGACCTGTTCCATCACCTTGAGGTTGATGCCGAGAAGATCGTCGCGGCTCATGCCTGGCTTGCGGGCAACGCCAGCGGTGACGATGCAGACGTCAGCACCTTCGATGGCTGCGTAATCGGAAGCGCCGGTGAGCTTTGCATTGAAGCCTTCGACCGGGCCGGACTGGGCAATATCCAGACCCTTGCCCTGCGGGATGCCGTCAGCAATATCGAAGAGGACGATATCGCCCAGTTCCTTCAGGCTGGCGAGATGCGCCAGCGTGCCGCCGATCATGCCAGAACCAATAAGTGCAATCTTTTTGCGAGCCATCGAATGCTTCCTCTTGAGCTTCAATTCAATTTCACCGCGCCAAACCGGCAGCCAAATTGTCGCACTCCGATTAGCCCCATTGGCTAAAATAGGCAACAGATTCTTTTGTGGTGAATATTTTCAATCGTTTAGATCATTATTTTCTTACGTAAACGTAAGAAAATGCGTCACGAAAGTGTCAAACTTTCTGCCGCTTTTCGTGATGAAGCGCCAGGTAATCTGCACTGCGCATCTCGAACAGGCGCGAGGCCGTACGATCGAACTCGAAACCTTCGGTTCCCTTGCGTTTGCCGAGCAGGTCTTCCGGCATGGCTGCGGCTGATGCGAAAAGCCTGACGCTATGGTCGTAAAGCGCGTCAATGAGGATAATGAAACGCTTGGTCTCGTTCCGCTTGTCCGCGTTGAGCAGCGGGATGTGGTCGATGAAGACCGTATCGAAACGATTGGCGATGGCCAGGAAGTCGGAAGCCCCGAGCGGCTTCTCGCAGAGATCTGAAAACGAAAAGCGCGCCACCCGGCCACTGGCGCGTGGCACCAGAATGGAGCGGCCCTTCATGGGTATTTCCGTTGGGGCAACGAGATGACCGCCGGTCATGTGCCGCCAGGCCATGTCCATCGCCTGATCCGCCGAACCGTCGAGCGGCGTGACGTAGACCGGAAGGCTTTCCAGCTTCTCCATCCGGTAGTCGGTGGGGCTGTCCAGCGTCACCACGTCAACATATTTCTTCAGCAGATCGACGAAGGGCAGGAAAAGGCCGCGATTGAGACCATCCTTGTAGAGATTGTCGGGCACGACATTGGAGGTCGTCACCAATGTGCACCCATTGGCGAAGAGTTCGCTGAACAGCCGGGCGAGGATCATCGCATCGGCAATATCCGTGACCGTGAATTCGTCGAAGCATAAAAGCTCCGCTTCCGCGAGAAGCTCCGCCGCGACGGGGGGAATGGGATCGGCCTGTTTGGTTTCGCCATTCTTCAGCTTCTGCCGATGCGCATGCACACGATTATGCACATCCGCCATGAATTCATGAAAATGGCACCGCCGTTTGGAAGAGACGGGAGCCATCTCGTAGAACATGTCCATCAGCATCGTCTTGCCGCGGCCGACGCTGCCATAGACATACAATCCCTTGACGGGGGCGGCAGGCCCGGACTTGCGCGCGAACATCCAGCCGAGCGCGCTCTTCTTCTTGGCGGGCTTGCGCGCCTTCAGATCCGCAAGGATACGGTCAAGATGCGCCGCCACGCCAAGCTGGGCGGCATCGGCCTGCAAGGTGCCAGCTGCCGTCAATGCGTTGAGCTGTTCAACGACACTATGATTGTAATCAGGCAAAGGCTTCATGGATAAACGCCTCGGACGCGGGCGCACAAAGGCACCCGCGACGAATGAACAGGCTTAGAGCGAAAAGAGCGTTCCGGCTGCACCGGAAAGACTCATCGGCTGAGGCTGAGCGGCTGGCCGCTATTGGTCGTGCCGTCAAAGCGCGCATCGGCGCTCTTGTAGACGCGGCCGATCGTGTCACCCGAACGGTTCTTGAAGAGAACCATCTTGCCGGACACTTCCCAGGACCCCATCGCCGTCAACTCGCCCGCACAACCGCGCGTGCCGCCACGCGAGCCGCTGCCGAGATTGGTGAGCGTCAGGAACATGTCGCAATTGGCGCCGCCATTGGAAACGCGCCAGTTGCCGACCATGGATTCCTTGGTAACGTCAAGTGCGGCTGCCGGCGGAGCGGCGGAAGCAACATTGGTTCCGCCAGGGGCCGCCGAGGCAGGTGCCGACGGGAACTGGCTGCCGGTGGCGCCACCGGGCGGCGGCAGGGCGCCGGACTGGACGGAAGGCACCGGCTGCGCCTGCAAAGGCGGCGTATAACCGGGATTGTTGCTGGCGTTGTTGTTGTAATCGTAGGAGGTACGTTGGCAACCGGCGAGAGTCATCACAACCGCAAGGCCCGTCACCACATATCTGAATTGCATATCAAGCTCCCGATTCTCTCGCTTCCGGAAAGATCATGATCAAACAAGAAGGCTGAATTATTACCAAAGCCTTATCTTGCGCAAGCGATGGCCGGGATAATTACCATTTCGGTCGATTTTTACCGAATTTTCCCACGCCGGGTTGTAAAAAGGGCCACGGTCGAGACCGCGGCCCGATAGATTTTTCGTTGTCAGCGAATCGCCTTTAAACGCGGCGCTCGACCATCATCTTCTTGATTTCCGCGATCGCCTTGGCCGGGTTCAAGCCCTTCGGGCAAGCCTGCGCGCAGTTCATGATGGTGTGGCAGCGATAGAGGCGGAACGGATCCTCGAGATTGTCGAGACGCTCGCCGGTTGCCTCATCACGGCTGTCAATGAGCCAGCGATAGGCCTGCAGCAGAACAGCGGGACCAAGGTAACGGTCGCCATTCCACCAGTAGCTGGGACAGGAGGTGGAGCAGCAGGCGCACAGAATGCACTCATAAAGACCGTCCAGCTTCAGGCGGTCCTCGTGGCTCTGTTTCCATTCCTTGGCGGGCGTCGGCGAAACCGTCTTCAACCAGGGTTCGATGGAGCGATGCTGGGCGTAGAAGTTCGACAGATCGGGAACGAGGTCCTTCACCACAGGCATGTGCGGCAGCGGATAGACCTTCACCGTACCCTTGATCTCTTCCATGCCCTTGGTGCAGGCGAGCGTATTGGTGCCGTCGATGTTCATCGCGCAGGAACCGCAGATGCCTTCACGGCAGGAGCGGCGCAGAGTCAGCGTCGGGTCGATATTGTTCTTGATGTAGAGAAGCGCATCGAGAACCATCGGGCCACAATCGTCGACATCGATATAATAGGTATCGATGCGCGGGTTCTGGCCATCATCCGGGTTCCAGCGATAGATCCGGTATTCGCGAACGTTCCTGGCACCGTCAGGCTTCGGCCAGACTTTGCCTTCGCTGATCTGGGAATTCTTGGGGAGAGCTAGTTCAACCATATCCAGTTCCTCAAATCAGTAGACGCGAGCCTTCGGCTCGATCTTTTTCGGATCGATGCCGTCGGCGATCAGGTCGGTGTGAACAGGGCGGTAGTCGAGCTTGACATCACCTTCGGGGCTGACCCAGGCAAGCGTGTGCTTGCGCCAGTTCACATCATCGCGACCGGCGAACGGACCGTCGACGAAATCCTCACGGGCGTGCGAACCGCGGCTTTCCTTGCGCGCTTCCGCGCCATAGACCGTGGTGATCGCATTGGCCATCAGGTTGTGCAGCTCGAGCGTCTCGACCAGATCGGAGTTCCAGACCATCGAGCGATCGGTGACCTTGACGTCAGGCAGTTCCTTCCAGATGGCGGAAAGACGCTTGCAGCCGCTCTCGAGCGATTCCTGCGTACGGAACACCGCCGCATCGTCCTGCATGGCGCGCTGCATCTTGTCGCGCAGCACCGCCGTCGGCGTGGAGCCGTTGGCATAACGCAGGCTGTCGAAGCGTTCCATGATCTTGTCGCAGGCAGCAATGTCGAGCGCCGGAACCGGCGCATCGCGGTCGATGACCTGGGCAGCGCGGATTGCGGCGGCACGGCCGAAGACCACGAGGTCGATCAGCGAGTTGGAACCGAGGCGGTTCGCACCATGAACCGAGGCGCAACCGGCTTCGCCAACAGCCATCAGGCCGGGCGCGATGCGTTCCGGGTTGTTGGCATCGGCGTTCAGCACTTCACCCCAATAGTTGGTCGGAATGCCGCCCATATTGTAGTGAACCGTCGGCAGGACCGGGATCGGCTCGCGCGTTACGTCGACGCCGGCGAAAATCTTCGCGCTTTCGGAAATGCCTGGAAGACGCTCATGCAGGATCGCCGGATCAAGGTGGTCGAGATGCAGGAAGATGTGATCCTTGTTCTTGCCGACGCCGCGGCCTTCACGGATTTCCATCGTCATGCAGCGCGACACCACATCACGCGAGGCAAGGTCTTTTGCCGAAGGCGCATAACGCTCCATGAAGCGCTCGCCTTCGGAGTTGACGAGATAACCGCCTTCGCCGCGCGCGCCTTCGGTAATGAGGCAGCCTGCGCCATAAATGCCGGTCGGGTGGAACTGCACGAATTCCATGTCCTGAAGCGGCAGGCCGGCACGGGCAATCATGCCGCCGCCGTCGCCGGTGCAGGTGTGGGCAGAGGTCGCCGAGAAATAGGCGCGGCCGTAACCGCCGGTCGCGAGAACCACCATCTTGGCGGAGAAGCGATGGATCGTGCCGTCATCGAGGTTCCACGCCACGACGCCGGTGCAACGGCCGTCTGCCGACATGATGAGGTCGAGCGCGAAATATTCGATAAAGAATTCCGCGTTGTTGCGCAGCGACTGGCCATAAAGCGTGTGCAGGATGGCGTGGCCGGTACGGTCAGCAGCGGCGCAGGTGCGCTGCACCGGCGGGCCTTCACCGTAATTCTGCATATGGCCACCGAAGGGGCGCTGGTAGATCTTGCCTTCTTCGTTACGCGAGAAAGGCACGCCGTAATGCTCAAGCTCATAGACCGCCTTCGGCGCTTCCATGGCGAGATATTGCATCGCATCAACGTCACCCAGCCAGTCGGAGCCCTTTACGGTGTCGTAAAGGTGCCACTGCCAACAGTCGGGCGTCATGTTGGTGAGCGAGGCGGCAATGCCGCCCTGCGCCGCAACCGTGTGGGAGCGCGTCGGGAAAACCTTGGTGATGCAGGCCGTGCGGAAACCCTGTTCCGCCATGCCGAGCGTTGCGCGCAGACCCGCGCCACCGGCGCCCACCACGATCACGTCATAGGAGTGATCGACATAGGTGTAGGCCTTGCCATTCTGGGAAGGTGAACTGATCGATGCCATGGCGGACTTATCCTGCGAATGCGATTTTCAGAATGGCGAAGATGGAAAGGCCGCCAATCAGAATCGCGAAAAACGTATTGAGCATCAGAAGAACGAGCTTCGAAACCTCGGCGTGAACGTAATCTTCGATGATGACCTGCATGCCGAGCTTCATGTGAATGAGGCCGGACACCAGCACCAGAGCCATGATGACCGCAACAAGCGGGTTCGACAGCGCGGCGACGACTTCCGGATAGGGCGCGCCGGCATATTTGATGAGGAAGATCACGAAGAAGATCAGCAGCGGAACGTTGGCAACCGCGGTGACGCGCTGGCGCAAGAAATGGTCGGTGCCTTCCTTGGCGGAGCCGAGACCGCGAACCTTTCCGAGAGGTGTACGCATATCCATGAAAAATCTCCTCAGCGCACGATCAGGGCGATGACCCAGATCAGCGCGGTCAGACAGATCGACACCACCCACGAGGCCTTTGCCAGCTTGGTGGTAAAGTGCTTTTCGAAGCCGTAGCCCAGATCCCACATGAAGTGGCGAAGCCCGCCCAGCATGTGGTGCACGAGAGCCCAGGTATATCCGATCAGGATAAGTCTGCCGATGATCGTACCCATCGCCCAGTTGACCCAGTCGTAATAGGCAGGACCCGAGGCGATTGCGATCAGCCACCAGGCAACCAGAAGCGTTCCGAAATAAAGCGCGCCGCCTGTGATGCGGTGCACGATGGAAGCAACCATCGTCGGAATCGGCTTGTAAATTTGAAGATGCGGCGACAGAGGCCGGTTATTAGTCGCATTCGCCATCAGAACCTCGCGGCGTTTTCCCGTGCGCCCATCAGACAGGACGCCCCCAAGCAACAGCACATGACGAAAGAATGTGCATTGCACCAACCGCGACGTTTAATCACATGGGAGCATCACCACAAGCACATTTCATGGCCGATTCCAATTTAATCGATTGGTTCACGAATTTTTTTTGGAATTTTTTTGCGTCAAAATAAAAAATCGAGCGTTTCCAAGATTTACGCCCTCAAAATATTTACCTTTACGTAATTCAGGAATCGTGTAATTTACCTTTTGTTAATGAGAAAAATCCGGAGAATGAGGCTCATGTTACAGCGCCGAATCGCTGCTTTAACCATGATGGTTGCAGGCGTCATTTTCACAGTAATGCCTCCGGCGGCGGCAGACGATTATTATGGTCGCCGTGATTATCAGCATCATTATCAACATCGTCAATCGCAGGTGAGCTTCTCAACGGACGGGCTGCCATCCACCCTCTCCGGCGGCACTTATGTGGGCGCGATATCGGCGCTGCGCGTTCGTGGCAATGGCAATTATTTCGCAATCGGCGGCGGGCTTTCGCGGAAAGGCGCAACGCTCACAAGAGGCTCGCCGCTTGCGCCAAAGGCGAAGATCATCAATGTCCGTGCCGAAACCGCTGACGACGCCTGCGCCTATGAACATGGCGTCTGCATTATCCGGCCCTAAAGTATTTCCGGCGAAAGCATGACGCGGTTTTACTGCAAATGTGCGATGCACTGATCAGATAAAACGCCAGACGGTGGTCTTCTTCACTTCGCTGTCTTCCAGCGCCCGCGTCACCGGCACCTGATAGGTCGCCTCCGCTCGGAGCCGCTCTTTGGGCAAATAGGCCCGCCCCGGATCGCCGACGAGCACGCTCACGCCCTTTTCCGTCAGTTCCCGAAACCACGGCACGAGAAGATCGGCAAAGGCGTGATCGTAAAACACGTCGCCCGCTAACAGAACATTCGCTTCGACCGGCTTCCCAACCAGATCAAGCCCGGTGAAAGCAATATCCACCTCATTGAGAGCCGCATTCAGCCGAATGGCGGTCTCCGTCCAGGGATCGATATCCGCCGCCAGAACCGCGCTGGCGCCCGCCTTTGCCGCAGCAATGGCGACCAGGCCGGAGCCGCTGGCGAAATCCAGCACGCGCCTGCCGGAGACGCTGTCGGGATGATCGAGAACATAGCGGGCAAGCCCCTGCCCGCCGGCCCAGGCGAAGGCCCAGAAGGGCGGCGGCAGGCCGATCGCTTCCAGCTCCTCCTCCGTCTTCAGCCACAGCTCATGAGCCTCCGTGGCAAGATGAAGACGCAATTCCGGCACATGCGGCGGGCGCATGATGCCGGTGTTGTCGAGAATGAAGCGTTCGGGATCGGTCCTCACCGAAGCATCAGTCCGGTGATTTCGGTGGATTGGCGAGGTTGCCCATGCGGCAAACCTCAAGATATTCCTCCTCCGTCACCGGCTGCACGGAAAGCCGCATGGAGGTGACGAGAGACATCTTTTCCAACTTGGGATTGGCCTTCACATCCTTCAGCGAAACCGGCTGCGGCATATCGCAAACGGCGCGGATATCGACGCAATCCCACTTCAGATCGCCTTCAGCGGTCGAGTCCGGATGCGACAGCGCACAGACTTCGACGATGCCGACGACGTCCAGCCCTTCATTGGAGTGGTAGAAGAAACCCTTGTCGCCGATCTTCATGGCCCGCATGTTGTTGCGGGCCTGATAGTTGCGCACGCCGGTCCATTCTTCGCCGGCCTCGCCCTTGGCCTTCTGCATTTCCCAGGACCATTTGAACGGCTCGGACTTGTAAAGCCAGTAATTCGCCATGTCCGGTCACGCTCCCGGATTGTTGAAGACCCAATTATAGGGCTTCACATCGACGCTTTCGAACAGGCCGGCCTTTGCATAGGGATCGGCATCGGCAAGGGCCTTGGCCGCATCGATATCGGCAGCTTCCACGATGACGAGGCTGCCATTCGGCTTGCCTTCGGCATCGAGAAACGGACCGGCGATCTTCAGCGTGCCCTCGGCATTCAGCCTGTTCAGATGTTCCAGATGCGCCGGGCGCGTTTCCATGCGCACGTTCAGATGGCCGGGCTTGTCCTTGCAGATAAAGGCAAACAGCATTTTCGTCTCCTCGCTGGAGCATGTCTCCCAAAAAGTGTCAGCGGTTTTGGGACCAAGACATGCGTAAAATATTGTTCGACCGCCCCACCCTCATTCGGTGGTGATCGGCCGTGTCATCAATTGTTGCATGGCGCTCGCCACATCCAGATTGCCATCGATGATGGCGGCCACCGCTTCGGTAACCGGCATGTCGACAGCGTGACTTTCTCCGAGTCGGGCGGCGACGGCAGCCGCAAAAGCGCCCTCCACCAGCCCGCCGGACATGTCCTTGCCCTCCCCGCGGCCGAGCGCGATGCCGAACCGCAGGTTTCGCGACTGATGGCTTGTGGCGGTCAGCACCAGATCGCCGAGGCCCGAGAGGCCGCGCACCGTATCCGCCTTGCCGCCCATGGCGACGATGAGACGCGACATTTCGGCAAGCCCGCGCGAGATCAGCGCCGCCCGGGCGGAATCGCCAAGGCCCGCGCCTTCGACGATGCCGGCGGCAATGGCGAGAACATTCTTCAGTGCGCCACCAAGCTGCACGCCGATGCGGTCGGTCGAGGCATAAAGCCTGAAGGTCCTGCCGGAAATCGTGGTTGCCAGCTGTTCGGCGATGGCAGCGTCTTCCGCCGCAATCGCCATGGCCGTCGGCAAGCCACGGGCAATATCGGCCGCGAAGCCAGGACCGGACAGAACCGCAATCGGGTGATGTGGCAGTTCCGCTTCCAGAAGTTCCGTCAGCAGACGGCCGGAACTGCGGTCGATGCCCTTGGCGCAGGTGACAATGATAGAGTCATTAGCCAGATAAGGACCATAGTGACGGGCCGCATCGGCATGGGCCTGAGATGGCATGGCAAAGAGCACAATGCTGGCACCGACAAGCACATCAGGCTCGGCTGAAAATTCAAGCGCATCCGGAAGGTCGACACCTGGCAGGGCCGCCTCGTGCGCGCGATCACTCCTGAGGTCAGCCATCAGGGACGGATCGCGGCCGAGCAGGGTCACATCATGCCGGTTTTCCAGCGCAATGACGACGGCTAGCGCAGTTCCGAAGGCGCCGGCGCCGATGACGACGATTTTTTCCCGCTGCATCAGGCCTTGGCTCCCCTCTTACCGAAACCGATCAATGTTTCCGCGCTGCCATCCAGCGGCCAGCGCGAGCGCGGCGGAATTTCCAGCGGATCGGATGCTCGGCCGTCCGCCATTCGCTCCAGTCCGGCCCAGGCGATCATCGCAGCATTGTCAGTGCAGAGCCGGTGCGGCGGCGCGACAAAGCGAAAGCCATTGATATCGCAAAGCGACTGCAGGGTCTGGCGGATTTCCTTGTTGGCGGCGACACCGCCAGCCACGACCAGCGCAGGCTGGGTCTCCAGCTGCGGAAACTCCTGGCGGAAACGCGCAAGGCCACGGCCGATGCGATCCTTGAGAGTGCGCGACACCGCATTCTGGAAGGAGGCGCAGATATCGGCAATATCCTGCTCCGAAAGCGGCGCGATGGCAGTCGCCGCCTGCCGCACCGCTGTCTTCAGGCCGGAAAAGGAAAAATCGAGCCGTGCTTCGCCGACCATCGGGCGCGGCAGCGGAAAGCGGTTGGGATCCCCCTTCGCCGCCGCCTTCTCGACCGCAGGACCGCCGGGATAGGGCAGGCCCAGAAGTTTCGCGGTCTTGTCGAAGGCTTCACCCAGCGCGTCATCGATGGTGGTGCCCCAGCGCTCATAGTCGCCCACACCGCGCACCAGCACCAGCTGGGTATGGCCGCCGGAAACCAGCAGCATCAGATAGGGAAAAGACAAACCGTCGGTCAGCCGCGCCGTCAGCGCGTGGCCCTCCAGATGGTTGATGGCGTAAAGCGGCTTGCCGGCCGCCTTGGCGATGGCCTTGCCCGTCATCAGCCCCACCAGCAGACCACCGATGAGGCCGGGACCGGAGGTGGCGGCAATGGCGTCGACATCGGCAAGAGTCACGCCTGCCTGCTCCAGCGCTTCTTCCACCAGCGTGTCCAGCGCCTCGACATGGGCGCGCGCGGCAATTTCCGGCACGACGCCGCCATAGGCGCTGTGTTCCTCCAGCTGCGACAAAACGACGTCGGAGACGATCTCGCCGCGCCCGTCCGCATGCCGAACCACAATGGATGCAGCGGTTTCGTCACAGCTTGTCTCTATGCCGAGGATACGAAGAAAGGGGGTCATCAAATCTGTTCGTTCATTGCGATCATGCGCTGAGTTGGTCTAAGACAACTCCGGTAACAATGGATAGACGCGGATGCAAACAAAACCTTTCCGAATCGGCACGCGCGGCAGCCCGCTGGCGCTCGCGCAGGCTTATGAGACGCGCAACCGGCTGATGGCGGCGCATGGCCTGCCGGAAGAAATGTTCGAAATCGTCGTGCTATCCACCAAGGGCGACCGGATAACCGACCGCGCCTTGTCGGAAATCGGCGGCAAGGGCCTCTTCACGGAGGAGCTGGAAAGCCAGCTTCTTTCCGGCGAACTCGATATGGCCGTGCATTCCTCCAAGGACATGCCGACCGTTTTACCCGAAGGCCTTTATCTGTCCGCCTTCTTGCCGCGGGAAGATGTGCGCGACGCCTTCATCGGCCGCACCGCGCCGAAGCTGCTGGAGCTGCCGCAGGGCGCCGTGGTCGGCTCCGCATCCCTGCGCCGCCAGGCGCTGATCCGCCGCCTGCGGCCGGATCTGAGCGTCATCATCTTTCGCGGTCAGGTCGATACGCGGCTGCGCAAGCTCGAAGAAGGCCAGGCGGATGCGACGCTGCTTGCCTTTGCCGGCCTGAAGCGGCTCGGCAAGGACAATGTTCCGACGGAAATTCTCGACCCGAAGGAATTCCCCCCTGCTCCGGCGCAGGGCGCAATCGGTGTGGAGAGCCGCATCGGTGACACCCGCATGGACGAGCTGCTTGCCCCCATAAACGACAGGCCCACTTATGATGCGGTGACCTGCGAGCGCGCCTTCCTGGCCGCACTCGACGGTTCCTGTCGCACCCCGATTGCCGGTTACGCCACCTGCGAGAGCGAGGAACTCTATTTTTCCGGCTTGATCCTCACCCCTGATGGCCAGACGAGCCACAACATCGAAATCTCCGGCAACCGCAAAGATGCGGCAAAGCTCGGCCGACAGGCCGGCGAAGAGGTGCGTGCCAAGGCGGGCAGCAATTTCTTCGAAGGCTGGAACTGAGCCTATGCGGGTCGTCGTCACCCGGCCGCAACGTTCGGGCGAAAGGACGGCCGCAAAACTTGAAGCACTCGGCCACGAGCCGGTGCTTTTGCCACTGTTTCATCCAGCCCATCATGGCGAGCGCGCCATCTCGGCGCTATCCGGCCCGCTGGCGGCGATTGCGGTGACCAGTGCCGAGGCATTGCGGGCACTGGAAACATCACGGGACCGGCTGGCCCCGCATCTGTCAAAACCGCTCTTCGCCGTCGGCGCAACAACGGCGGAAGCGGCGAAAAAAGCCGGCTTCACGCAAATATTCATCGCCTCCGGAGACGCCCTGGGTCTGATTGCTCTCGTAACGCAGCGCCGCGCACTTCTTTCCGAAGGACAGCCCCTGCTCTATCTCGCCGGCAGGCCCCGTGGCTCCGTCTTCGAGGAGGGCCTTGCCGCTGCGGGCATTCCCTTTAGAGTGATCGACTGTTACGAGATGCTGCCCTCGGATATCTCCGAAAGCATGCTCCAGACGGCGCTTGTCGAAAACGCTGCCGATGTGGTCCTGCTCTATTCCTCGGAAGCGGCGCGGGCCTTTTTCAACCATGCATCAACGGACAGATACGCGGCAGCACTGGCTGGGACACAATTCATCTGCATCAGCCACAACGTGCTTTCTCTGGTTCCGGAAATCTTTCGCGCAAACGCCATCGCCGCCAGAGAACCGAGCGAGGCAGCGATGTTCGAACTTCTGCACCATAACTCTGGAACCTAATTCGAGCTCGCCTCTTTCCTTTGCCGCCGTCACTGACTAGGTTTAGATTACTGCAGGCAGAAATGAGGTTGTCATGGTATCGGGAAAGCCGCCACGCCACTCCAAGTCCAAAGCCGAACCGGTCACCATCGACCTGGACGCCAAAGACGTGAAAGCAATTTCCGCCGACGTGGACGCTGCCAAGACGGACGAAAAGCCCGGTGACAAAACGCCTGCGGCCGCCGCAACGCCGGGTGTTTCGGAAACAAAGCCGGAAGCAGCCACGACGGGAAACCCCGCCCCCGTCTGGGACCAGCCTAAGAAAAAACCTATCGAGCCAGAACCCAATGTTGGCAAAACGGAATCCATAGCCGCCGCGTCGAAGACCGAGAGCCCTGAAGACAAACAGAAAGAGCCCATCTCGACGGCCCCTGTTCCGCCCAAGGTCGACGCAACACCGATGGCGGGCACCGCCGGGACGAGCGCCACTGCGGCTGCAGCAGCGGGTGCGAAGCCGGCCTTTGGCTCCACAGCTTCCTCCAGCGCATCTGGCGGGGCCACCGCTGCAAAACCATCGACCACGACCTCATCCTCAGGACCGGCCAATTCAGGACCGGCCAAGCCATCCACATCACAACAGGCGGAACGCAAACAAGCGGCGACCTCCGGCCTGATCGCGGCGGGTATCGTCGGCGGCCTTGTGGCGCTCGCCGCCGCCGGCAGCATGCAATATGCCGGTATCCTGCCCTCCGTTAATGCAGGCAGGGCCGGAGGCGAGGAGATCGCCGCACTAAAAACCGATCTGGGAAATCTTCGGCAGCAGCTTGCCAATGCTCCAGCGGCGGACACCTCGGCACTGGAACAGCGCATCGCAACCCTCGAAGGCGCAAAGGGTGAAGCCCCGCAGGTGGATGGGCTTTCTGAAAAAATTACCGCGCTGGAATCTGCCCTGCAGTCGGAGCGATCCGCGCAGGCCACGGCGACCGCCGAACTGACACGCCGTCTTGCGGATGCGGAAGCCAAGATCAACGAGCCACGCGACGATATCGAAGTCGCCCGCGCCATTGCCTCGGCCGCGCTGAAGGCCGCGATCGATCGCGGCGGGCCGTTCCTCACCGAACTCGATACGCTCTCCAGGGTCACATCAGACGATCCGGCGATTGCATCGCTGCAATCCTTTGCCGCCACCGGCGTACCGTCGCGTTCGGAGCTGATGCAGAAATTCCCTGATATCGCCAATGCGATGCTGTCAGCCATCAACCAGCCTGACCCCAATCAGGGCATCATGGAGCGCTTGACCGAAAGCGCCTTTTCGCTGGTGAAGGTGCGCCCGGTCGGCAACATCGAGGGCGAGACCCCCGAGGCCATCATCGCGCGTATGGAAAACAAGCTGCGCAACGGCGACCTGCAGGGCGCAGCACTTGAGTGGAATGGTCTTCCCGATACCGCCAGGACGGTATCCGCCGATTATAAAAAATCTCTGGATGCGCGCATTGAGGTCGAAAATCTGGTGGGCGGCACGTTGAACCGCGCCATCACCAGCACTGGCAGGCAGGGGTGAGCGCATGACCAGAATTCTGACTTTCGCCGTTATCGTTCTGGCTCTCGGTTTCGGTTTCTCCTGGCTGGCTGACAGGCCGGGCGTGCTCTCCATCGTCTGGCAGGGCCAGTTGATCGAAATGAGCCTGATGGTCGCCGCCTCCATCATCGCCGCGCTGGTTGCCGCCGTCATGCTGGTCTGGTGGGTCGTCAACGCCATCTGGACCTCGCCCAATGCCGCACGCCGGTATTTCCGCGCCCGGAAGCGCGACCGCGGTTATCAGGCTCTGTCCACCGGCCTCATTGCCGCCGGCGCTGGCAACGCCATCCTCGCCCGCAAGATGACGGCCCGCACGCAGGGGCTGCTCAGCGCCGATCAGGAACCGCTGATCCATCTGCTCGATGCGCAGGCCGACCTCATCGAAGGCAAATATGACGAGGCGCGCCGCAAGTTCGAGGCGATGGCCCGTGACCCTGAAACGCGCGAACTCGGCCTTCGCGGCCTTTATATCGAAGCGCGCCGGCAGGGCGCCTATGAAGCCGCCCAGCAATATGCCGAAGATGCTGCGGAAAAAGCCCCCTATCTGCCATGGGCAGCACAGGCGACGCTGGAAAACCGCTGCCGCAACGGGCAATGGGACGATGCCATTCGCCTGCTCGACCAGCAGAAGGCGGCAAGCGTCATCGAACGCGGCGAGGCGGAGCGGCTGAAAGCCGTGCTTCTCACCGCCAAGGCCGGTGAAAAGCTGGAAAGCGACCCGGTGGGCGCGCGCGAGGATGCCAAGCACGCTCTCAAGCTCGCAAAAGGCCTCGTTCCGGCGGCACTGATTGCAGCGAAGTCCTATCTGCGCGAAGACAATCTGCGCAAGGCCGCCACGGTTCTGGAACCCGTCTGGAAGAACGATCCGCATCCGCAGATCGCCGAGCTTTATGTCCGCGCCCGCAGCGGCGATACCGCCATCGACCGGCTGAAACGGGCGGAGCGGCTTGAGAGCCTGAAGCCCAACAACCTCGAATCCCTGTTTGCCGTGGCGCAGGCAGCGCTCGACGCCAAGGAATTCGCCAAGGCACGGGCCAAGGCCGAAGCCGCCGCCCGCATTGAGCCACGCGAAAGCATCTTCCTGCTGATGGCCGATATCGAAGAAGCGGAAACCGGCGATCAGGGCCGTGTGCGCTACTGGATGGCGCAGGCGCTGCGCGCGCCGCGTGACCCGGCATGGGTGGCGGATGGTATCGTCTCGGAAAAATGGCTTCCGGTCTCCCCCATCACCGGCCGTCTCGACGCCTTCGAATGGAAAGCGCCCTTCGGTCAGCTCGAAGGCCCTGTTGAAGATCTGGCGATCGAAAATGCGATTGCCGCGGCACCCGCAAGAGCCGAACCGGTTGCGAAGACGATCGTTGTCGAAGCCGCGCCCGAGACCCTTGCGGAGCCAAAACCCGCCCCGGCCGCGCCGATCGAGGTAAAGCCGACTGTTTCAATCCCGAAGGAGAAAAAGCCGGTCACAATCGAAGCGCCGGTGGAAACCGAAGTGGCGGATGACAAGGCGGCGGAAGCCGTGCCCTTTTTTGGCGGCGCACCGGATGATCCGGGCGTCAAGAAGCCAGGCGCGGACGCCGAACCCAAGACCCGGCTCAAACTCTTCTGACCAGCAGGCTATCGATGTTCCAGCAAATACAGTCGTTTATTCAGAACCTCGTTGGCCCGCAGGCGGGTGATTTCAGCCCTGATGATCTAAGGGTGGCGGTAGCCGCCCTCTGTTTCCAGGTGATGGAAGCGGATGGCACCGTCTCGAAAAGCGAGCGTGATCGCCTGCGCCAGATTCTTCACGAATATTACCATCTCGACGGTGGCAAGCTTGATGCCCTTCTTGCCGCCGGCCAGGAGGCCGGCAAGGAAGCCGTCGATTATTACCGCTTCACCACCGATATCCGCCGCCACCTCGATGAGGATCAGCGCGTGGAGCTTATTGGCATATTATGGGATATTGTTTACGCTGACGGCGAACGAAGCGAAATGGAAGACCATGTGATCTGGCGAGTCGCCGATCTGCTCGGTGTTTCCGTGCGCGACAGGGTTCTGCAACGTCAGCAGGCCGCCACGAGGTCCGGGCCCGCTGAAGAAAGCGAAAACGAAGACGATGCTGTTTGACCCTTCCAGGCAACAGGAACAACAACCTTCGCTGCTCATCGTCCTGCATCAGGAACGTTCCACGCCCGGCCGCGTCGGCCAGATCCTGGTGGAAAAGGGTTATCGCCTCGATATAAGGCGGCCCGCGCTCGGCGACGACCTGCCGCAAACGCTGGAAAAACATGCGGGCGCCATCATCTTCGGCGGCCCGATGAGTGCCAATGATCCGCATGATTATGTCAAAACCGAAATCGACTGGCTGAAGGTGCCGCTGAAGGAAAACAAGCCCTTTCTCGGCATCTGTCTCGGCGCGCAGATGCTGTCCAAACATCTGGGCGGCAAGGTCGAGGCAGACAGGGACGGCAAGGTGGAGATCGGCTGGTATCCGCTTCACGCCACCGAACACGGTCGGCTTCTGATGCCGCATTGGCCGAAGATGGTCTATCATTTCCACCGCGAAGGCTTCGAACTGCCGCGGGGAGCCGAGCTTCTGGCGGCAGGCGAGACCTATCCCAATCAGGCCTATCGTTATGGAAAAAATGCCTGGGGCCTGCAGTTTCACGCCGAACTGACCCGCGCCATGATGCATAGCTGGGTGGTGCGCGGCGCGCAGCGTTTCGGCATGCCGAATGCGCAGGTCGGCAGTCAGCATCTGGAAGGCCGCATGTTGTTCGACACGCCGCTCAGGGCATGGCTCAGCAATTTTCTCGATCTGGTTTTTGAGGGCAAGGCACAGCGCTGAGGCCCATCGCGGTTAGTGCGGCGCGTCGAGACTATCGATCTTGCGCAGCTTGGAAAAACCAAGCGCCCAGATGACCGCGACAGCAAGCGTGCCCGCCCCGCCGATGACAACGGCTGGCACGGCACCCACAACATGGGCCATGGTGCCGGCGCGGAATTCACCCAATTCGTTGGAGGCTCCAACGAAAACCATATTCACCGCATTCACACGCCCGCGCACCTCATCTGGTGTCCAGAGCGCGATCAGGGTCTCGCGCACATAAACCGACACCATGTCCGATGCTCCCATGACCACCAGCGCGGCAATGGACAGCCACGCGGTTTGCGAAAGCCCGAAGACCACGGTGGAAACGCCGAAGAGGCCGACGCCGACGAACATCAGCAGGCCGGCATGGTGGCGAATGGGCTTGAATGCCAGAATGACCGCAACGGTGATGGCCCCGATGCCGGGTGCGGCGCGCAGAAGCCCGAGACCCCATGGGCCAAGCGTCAGCACTTCCTTGGCAAAAATCGGCATCAACGCGACGGCACCGCCCAGCAGCACCGCGAAAAGATCGAGCGAAATGGCGCCAAGAACGATCTTCTCCTGCGAGATGAATTTGAAGCCGGCCAGCATTGTTTCGAGGGTGACGGCTTTTGCCGGACCACGCTGTTCCGGCTTGCGGATCGTCACCGCCAGCGTTGCGGAGAGGATGAAAAGCACAAGCGCCACGCTATAGGCGATGGAAGCGCCGAGACCATAAAGCAGACCGCCGGCAACAGGCCCCAGAATGGACGCCATCTGCCAGGAAGAGGAATTCCAGGCGATAGCGTTCGGCAAATCCTCGACGGGCACGAGATTGGGCGCCAGCGACTGGACAGCCGGTCCCATGAAGGCCCGCTCTATGCCGAAGACAACGAGAATGGCGAAGACCGGCCAGGGAGAAAAGCTGTGTGTCAGCGTAAGACCCAGAAGAGCCACAGCACACAGCGCCGCGACCAGAAGACATATGGCCATGATACGCCGGCGATTGTGCCGGTCGGCGACCGTTCCGGTAACAAGGATCAAAAGCAGAGACGGCAGAAACTGGAAGAGACCGATCAGGCCGAGATAAAAGGCGTTGCCGGTAACCTCATACATCTGCCAGCCGACAGAGACGCTGACGATCTGAATGGCGAAGGCCGAGAAAAACCGAGCGCTGAAAAAACGGCGATAGGAACTATGCCGGAATGCACCGAAGCGGTTTTCGGCAGAAGGCAGGGACATCGGCTGGGTGCTCGCGAGACAATATGAGATGTCTGCAATAGAGCGATATGACAGGAATCGCCAGCCCTCCTCTTCAGCGGGACGACGAAAAGTGTGAGCGGTTTTCGTCTGAAATCCCGCTGCAAAGCCATGAACCAGCTCGCGATGACCGCAGACCGGTCAGACCAAAGATCATTACGATCCGGCGCAACACTTGCCGGTTCACGCGTCAATGTCTAAATGTCTTGCAACCAAGATACGGAGATATTGATGCTTGCCCTGTTTCAGACCATCGATCTGGCCTTGAACCTCTATACGTGGGTGCTGATCGCCAGCGCCATTTTTTCCTGGCTTTACGCCTTCAACGTCATCAATTCCCGCAACCAGTTCGTGAACGCCATCGGGAGTTTCCTGGTCAATGTCACGGAACCGGCCCTGCGCCCCATCCGCCGCATTCTGCCCAATCTCGGCGGGATCGACATTTCGCCGATCATCCTGCTGCTGATCATCTTCTTCATCCGCTCCTTCATGTGGAACACGCTCTATCCGATGACCGTTTGAGCAGTCTCTGGAAAAAGCACGATGATCATATCCGCCTGTCCGTTCGCCTCACACCGAATGGCGGGCGGGATGCGATTGACGGCGTGGAGCAGGATGCGGACGGAAACGCGCATCTGAAGGCCCGCGTCAGCGCCGTGCCGGAAGGCGGCAAGGCGAACAAGGCCCTGATTGTTTTGCTGGCGAAAAAACTCGGCCTGCCCAAATCATCCATCACCTTCATCTCAGGCGAAACAGCGCGCAAAAAAATCCTCCGGATCGATACCGACCCGGAGGCTTTCGAAAAGCTCTTTAAAAAGCTGGCGGGTTAGGCCTATCAGCCCTGCGCCTTGTAGCGCTCGATGGCTTCGACAATCAGCTTCTTGGCGACGTCTACGTCCTGCCAGCCGCCCATCTTCACCCACTTGCCGGGCTCCAGATCCTTGTAGTGCTCGAAGAAGTGCTCGATCTGCTTCAGCGTGATTTCCGGCAGGTCCGTGTAGTTGTGGACCTTGTCGTAACGGCGCGTCAGCTTCGGAACCGGCACGGCGAGGATCTTCTCGTCCTTGCCGCCATCATCTTCCATGATCATCACGCCGATGGGGCGAACGTTGATCACGCAGCCGGGAACCAGCGGGCGGGTGTTGCAGATGAGAACGTCGATCGGGTCGCCATCGTCGGACAGCGTGTGCGGCACGAAGCCATAGTTACCCGGATAGGTCATTGGCGTGTAGAGGAAGCGATCGACGATCAGCGCACCGGCGTCCTTGTCCATCTCGTACTTGATCGGCTGGCCGCCAACCGGCACTTCAACGATAACATTTACGTCTTCCGGCGGATTCTTGCCTATGGAAATTGCATCAATACGCATTCGCTTCCCTCATTCGGCGGGTTGGATTTGGTTTTCGATACTGGGAAAGTCGCCGCATTGCAACATGGCTTTGGCCGGATAAGGCAGAATGGGCGATTTGATGTCATCGCGACGAAGCATCGCCCTCTACAAAATGAAAACGGCGCGAACTCCCTCTATCAGTTCCAGACGAAACCGACCTTGCGAAGCGACTTGCCATCGAAATCTTCCATGCCTTCGGCAATATCCCGGCCGCCATGCGAGCGGAAAAAGCGATTGGCGACGTCGCTATCCTCGAGGCACCAGACAACGATGCCGTTGCAGCCGAGTGAAGTCAGCAATCTGCGCGCTTCCGTGAAAAGCAGCGAGCCGAGGCCAATACCCTGATATTCAGGCCGGAGATAAAGTTCGTAAATCTCGCCGTCCTGCGGCAGCCCACGCGCCCGGCTTAAGCCCAGCGTCGCATATCCGGCAACCACACCGGCCACTTCCACCACCAGCATGGTTGCGGAGCCCTTGGTCGCCTTTTTCCACCAGACTTCGCCACGGCGCTCCAGCATCTGCGTCAACGGCTTGTGCGGGATAAGCCCCGCATAGGCCTGTTGCCACGACAGACGGTGCGCCTCTGAGATGGCGCGCGCATCATGCGGTTCAGCACGGCGAACATCGATGGATAACGTTTTCATAACGCGATTCTGGCCCCGGCCACGGAAACTTACCAGTCATAAAGGTTAACGCCGGCAAGCTTACCCACAGCCTATTCATGTGGACGACCAGAAAAAATTAACGCATCCTTAACCTTTGGCAAAGCGCCTTTCGACTCCTGCACACATAAAAAAGAATGCATAAAAAAACCCGGCGCGAGGCCGGGTTCTTTGAAATTCGTGGCGTAGAGCCAATCAGACAGCGAGCTTTGCCTTTTCGAAACGCTTGCGGTCGTTGGCGTCCAGGAACATCTTGCGCAGGCGGATGGACTTCGGCGTCACTTCCATCAGCTCGTCTTCCTGGATCCAGGAAAGGGCGCGGTCGAGCGTCATGCGGATCGGCGGCGTCAGCTTCACGGCTTCGTCCTTACCGGCGGCGCGGATGTTGGTCAGCTGCTTGCCCTTCAGCACGTTCACTTCGAGATCGTTATCGCGTGTGTGAATGCCGATGATCATGCCTGCATAGACCTTTTCACCCGGCTCGATGATCATCGGGCCGCGATCTTCAAGGTTGAACATGGCGTAGGCGACTGCCTCGCCCGAACCGTTCGACAGCAGAACGCCGTTGACGCGACCGGCGATCTGGCCCTTGAAGGGCTGATAGTCGTGGAACAGACGGTTCATGATCGCCGTACCGCGCGTGTCGGTCAAAAGTTCCGACTGGTAGCCGATGAGGCCGCGGGTCGGGGCATAGAACTTCAGACGAACGCGATTGCCGCCGGAAGGACGAAGCTCGGCCATTTCAGCCTTGCGCTCGGACATCTTCTGGACGACGACGCCGGAATGCTCTTCATCGACGTCGATCACGACTTCTTCGATCGGCTCCAGCAGGGTGCCGTTCTCATCCTTGTGCATGACGACGCGCGGACGCGAAACGGCAAGCTCGAAGCCTTCGCGACGCATGGTTTCGATCAGAACCGCCAGCTGCAATTCGCCACGGCCGGAAACGAAGAACGAATCCTTGCCTTCAGCCTCTTCGATCTTCAGCGCGACGTTGCCTTCGGCTTCCTTGAACAGACGGTCGCGGATGACGCGGCTCGTAACCTTATCGCCTTCGGTGCCAGCAAGCGGGCTGTCGTTAACGATGAACGACATGGTGACGGTCGGCGGATCGATCGGCTGCGCGGTCATCGCCTCGGTGACCGAGGGGTCACAGAAGGTGTCGGCAACCGTACCCTTGGAAAGACCGGCGATGGCGACGATGTCACCCGCATGGGCCTCATCGATCGCGGTGCGCTCGATGCCGCGGAAGGCGAGGATCTTGGAAATACGACCGGTTTCGATCGTCTTGCCATCCTGGCCAAGCACCTTCACGGCCTGGTTCGGCTTGATCGAACCAGAGGCGATGCGGCCGGTGATGATACGGCCGAGGAAGGGGTTGGCCTCGAGGATCGTGCCGATCAGACGGAACGGACCTTCTTCGACTGTGGGCTCCGGAACATGTTCGAGAACCAGATCGAGCAACGGTGCGAGACCCTGATCCTTCGGACCTTCCGGGTTGACGTTCATCCAGCCGTCACGGCCAGAACCGTAAAGGATCGGGAAGTCGAGCTGCTCGTCGGTAGCATCGAGGTTTGCAAAGAGGTCGAAGACTTCGTTGATGACTTCTTCATGGCGGCCGTCCGGACGGTCGATCTTGTTGATCGCGACGATCGGACGAAGACCAACCTTCAGCGCCTTGCTGACGACGAACTTCGTCTGCGGCATCGGGCCTTCGGAACTATCGACCAGAACGATCGCGCCATCCACCATCGACAGGATACGCTCGACTTCACCGCCGAAGTCGGCGTGGCCGGGGGTGTCAACGATGTTGATGCGAACACCCTTCCACTCCACCGAGGTCGCCTTGGCGAGAATGGTGATGCCACGTTCCTTTTCGAGGTCGTTGCTGTCCATTACGCGCTCGGCGACACGCTGGTTGTCGCGGAACGAGCCGGACTGCTTCAGAAGCTCGTCCACGAGCGTCGTTTTTCCATGGTCAACGTGCGCGATGATCGCGATGTTGCGAAGTGCCATTGTTCAAAATCTCTGAGGTTGGGCGCCACTATCGTGAGATGCGCCAATTTAGTTTGGCGCGCTCATAACCTTTTTTTTGCAAATGCGAAAGGGGGGGCCTTGTCATAAGCCCCCTGCGCTCCGGTTCTAGCTCAGAAATATGACAGTCTTTTATAACGTGCTCTTATACGAGGCCGCGCTTCAACAGCATGGCGTCCGGGCTCGGCATCTTGCCGCGAAACGCGAGATAGGCCTCCTCCGGATCGATGGAACCGCCGACAGAATAGATATTGTCCTTCAGCCTGCGCGCCATCTCGCCATCGAAGGGATTGCCGGTTTCTTCGAAGGCCGAAAACGCATCGGCATCCAGCACTTCCGACCACATGTAGGAATAATAGCCGGCGGAATAGCCATCGCCCGAGAAGACGTGCTGGAAATGCGGCGTCGCATGCCGCATGACGATGGACTTCGGCATGTTGAGGGCGGAGAGCACCTCGCCTTGTACGACCATGGGATCGCTCACGCTGCCCCGGGTGTGGAACGCCATGTCGACGATAGCCGAAGACGTGAACTCCACCGTGCTGAAACCGGCATTGAAAGTTTGAGCGGCCAGAACCTTGTCCAGTAGCGCTTTCGGCATCGGCGCGCCGGTCTCGTAGTGGAGCGCGTATTTTTCCAGAATTTCCGGCACCGTCAGCCAATGTTCGTAAAGCTGCGACGGCAATTCGACGAAATCGCGCGAGACCCCCGTCCCGGAAACGGAAGGATAGGTCACATCAGATAACATGCCATGCAGCGCGTGGCCAAATTCATGAAACAGCGTGCGCGCATCATCAAGCGAAAGCAGCGCGGGCTTACCCTCAGCCGGTTTCGCGAAATTGCAGACATTGTAGATGATCGGAATTTCACCGACCGTTCCGCTCTTCAGCGGCAGCTTGTGCTGCGACTGGAACGAACTCATCCATGCGCCGGATCGCTTGGAGGGGCGGGCAAAATAATCGCCGAGGAACATGGCCTTCAGATCGCCCCTGTCGTCGCGAATTTCGAAAACCCGCACATCCGGGTGATAGGCGGCAACGCCCTTCACTTCAACGGCACGAATTCCAAACAGCCGCGCGGCGACATCGAAGCAGGCCTCAATGATCTTTTCGAGCTGCAGATAGGGCTTCAATTCCGTCTCGGAGAAGCTGAATTTCCGCGCGCGCAACTTTTCGGCATAGTGCCGCCAGTCCCAGGGCAGCACCTCGTGATTCCTGCCCTCCTCGGCGATGATGGCGGCAAGTTCGGTCTCTTCCTCGCCCGCGCGGCGCACAGCCTTTTCCCAGACCTGACCCAGAAGGCCGTTCACGGCATCCGGCGTCTTCGCCATCGTGTCATCAAGCTTGTAAGCGGCAAAATTCCCGTAACCGAGAAGCTTGGCTTTTTCCTCGCGCAGTTCGAGCGTGCGGTGAACGGTCTCTCGATTGTCGGTCTCGCCACCGTTTTCGCCGCGCGCCACCCATGCCTTGAAGGCCTGCTCGCGCAGATCACGACGTTCGGAAAAGGTGAGGAAAGGCTCGATGATGGAACGGGAAAGGGTAACGGCAAATTTGCCGTCCTCACCATGCTCACGGGCCGCACCCGCCATGGCGTCGCGCAGAAAGCCGGGAATGCCGGCAAGTTCCTCTTCGGTGGAAAGCAGGAGCTTCCAGTTCTTTTCATCCGCCAGCACATTCTGCCCGAACTTTGCACCGAGACCGGCAAGCTCCTCATTGATCGCCGCCAGCCGTTCCTGCCGGTCTTTCGGCAACTTCGCGCCGGAACGTACGAAACCCTTCCAGTGCCGCTCGAGAACACGGCTTTCCTCGCCCGTCAGCCCCAGCGTCTCGCGCTTTTCCCACAATGTATCGATGCGCTTGAACAGCGCTTCGTTCATGCCGATCTTCGAATAGTGCCGCGACATTTTCGGCGCAATCTCCCGCTCCAGCGCCTGGATCACGCCATTGGTATTGGCGCCTGCCCTGTTCCAGAACAGCGCCGAAATGCGCGAAAGCTCATCGCCGGCGATTTCAAGCGCGGTCACGGTGTTTTCGAAACTCGGCGCCTGCGAATTGCCGGCAATCGCATCGATTTCCTGTTCATGGGAGAGAAGCGCTGCCTCGAAAGCCGGAGCGAAATCCTCATCCTTGACCGCATCAAATTTGGGCAAACCGTTGTGACCGTCCCAGGTCACGAGGGCGGGATAAAGCGTCGTCTTGGATGGCATTTCGTCTTCCTTGTACAATTCCGGTTTAAGCCCATATGGGCACGCCTCCACCGCCAATTCAATATGCCCGGCGGAGATGACAGGCCGTGTGAAAAAAACGGGGAAGTCCGATCTTTTTTGCTTCAGCGTAACAATCGGCGACTATATTGCGGGCCGTCCGACAACCGAACTGACGCATACTTTACTCGATTTTCGACAATATGATTTGTGTACCATTGATTATCGCCCGGAATTTAGTAAGGCTGACTTACGAAAAGGCGAGACATGGGCACGAAACGCGAAAAAGATTCATTGGCATTCTTGCTGAACAGCAGCGCACGCTTGCTGAACAGTGCGTTTGAGCGCCGAATTTCTGAAGCTGGACTGGGTCTTACCCCCGGCGAAGCCCGCGCATTGCTGACGGTTGCCGTCGTTGATGGTAGCAAGCAGTCGGATATCGCCGCCCGGCTAGGCATCGAGCCGATGACGATCTGCGCCTATCTCGACAAGCTGCAGTCCCTCGATCTCATTGAGCGCCAGCAGGACCCGCAGGACAGGCGTTCCAAGCGCATCGTACTGACGAAGAACTCCACTGACATGCTGGAAGCCGTGCGTCAGGAAATCGATGAACTCGTCCGACATGCCACGCAGGGCCTGAACGAGGAAGAGGTCGCGCTTTTCCGCAGCTTCCTGCAGACGCTTCGCAACAATCTCCAACCGGAACAGCCCGGCCCGAGCTGCTGACCGCAATGTCACCAGAAACGATCATGTCCAGAAAGCGCACGGCCATGCTCGGTGCGCTGCTGACGGCGCTGGCGCCAATTTCCATGGCCATCTATACACCGGCCATGCCGGAGCTGACGCGGGTTTTCGCCACGACAGAGTCCGCCATAAAACTCAGCCTCTCGCTTTATTTTGCGGGTTTCGCGATCGCGCAACTGCTCGCCGGCCCGGCCTCCGACGCCTTCGGGCGGCGCAAGGCAAGCCTCGTTTTCCTGTCCATCTTTCTGGGCGGTGGATTGCTTGCCATTTTCGCACCGACAATCGAAGTGCTGCTCCTTGCCCGGCTTATCCAGGGCATCGGGGCCTCCGTCGGGATGACAGTGGCGCGCGCCGTGGTGCGCGACCAGTTCACCGGCGCCGATGCTTCCAGCATCATGAACCTCATCGGTATCATGCTGGCCGTTGGCCCCGCCATGGGCCCGACAATCGGCGGGCTTTCACTTGCGGCTTTTGGCTGGCAATCGGTATTTTTCCTCATGGCCGGCCTCGGGGCTCTGGCCATCTTCTCCGTCGTGGTTTTTCTGCGCGAGACGACGATCCCGGACAAGAGCCTGATCCGCCCGCGCCGCCTCCTGTCGGCCTATGGGACCTTGCTGAGCACGCCGCGTTTTCTTCTGGCCGCACTGGTGCTCGGCGGGTCCATCGGCGCGCTTTATGCGCAGGCCACGATGCTGACCTTCATCCTCATCAACGAGGTCGGCATGACACCCACCGCTTTCGGTGTTGGCATGCTGATGCAGACTGGTGCTTATTTCTTCGGCTCCATTGCCCTGCGTTATATCGCACCGCGACTGGGTGACCGTCGTTCGGTCGTCCTCGGTCTCTGTTTTTCGGCGGCAGGCGGTCTTCTCATTCTGCTGTCAGTGTTCCTGATACCCCCATCCTTTCTCTCGATCATGGGACCCGTGGCGGTCGCGACGATCGGCATTGCCTTGCTGACGCCTTCGATGGTAACGGCAGCCCTTGCCCCTTTTCCGCATATTGCCGGCTCGGCATCGGCAATGATGGGCTTCATTCAGATGGGATCGGGTTTTGCGGGCGGCGCTGCCGCCTCGGTCATCGGCTCGCCACTCACCGGCTTCGGCATCATCATTCCGGTGATGGAGTTCACGGCCGTTGCCAGCTATATCGGCTTCCGCATCGTTTCCAGAAGAGAGACATAAAAAACCCGCCGGCGTCACCGCCCGCGGGTTTCATTATTTCCATTCCAGCAGAATTATTTGCTGAGGTTACGCTTGGCCAGTGTGCGCAGGCGCAGCGCATTGAGCTTGATGAAGCCCGCTGCATCCTTCTGATCGTAAGCGCCGTGGTCGTCCTCGAAGGTCACCAGCGCGTCGGAATAAAGCGACTTGGCGCTCTCGCGGCCGGTTACCATGACATTGCCCTTGTAGAGCTTCAGCGTCACTTCACCTTCGACATGTTCCTGGCTCTTGTCGATCAGTGCCTGCAGCATTTCACGCTCGGGCGAGAACCAGAAGCCGTAATAGATGAGCTCGGCATAACGCGGCATCAGCTCGTCCTTGAGGTGGGCCGCGCCCCGGTCGAGCGTGATGGATTCGATGGCGCGATGTGCAGCCAGCAGGATGGTGCCGCCGGGTGTCTCGTAAACGCCGCGCGACTTCATGCCGACGAAGCGGTTCTCGACCAGATCGAGACGACCGATGCCGTTTTCACGGCCATAATTGTTGAGCGTGGCGAGAAGCGTCGCGGGCGACATTTCAACACCGTTGATGGAGCAGGCATCGCCCTTGCGGAAACCGATCTTGATGACGGTTGCCTTGTCAGGAGCGGCTTCCGGAGAAATGGTGCGCATATGCACGTACTCAGGCGCTTCCTGTGCCGGGTCTTCCAGAACCTTGCCTTCGGAAGAGGAATGCAGGAGGTTGGCATCGACGGAGAAAGGCGCTTCGCCCTTCTTGTCCTTGGCGACCGGAATCTGGTGCTGTTCGGCGAAGTTCAGGAGGTCGGTACGGCTCTTGAACGTCCAGTCACGCCAGGGCGCGATGATCTTGATGTCAGGGTTCAGCGCATAGGCCGAAAGCTCGAAACGAACCTGGTCGTTGCCCTTGCCGGTGGCGCCATGGGCAATGGCGTCGGCGCCGGTCTTCTTGGCGATTTCGATCAGATGCTTGGAAATCAGCGGACGGGCAATCGAAGTGCCGAGCAGATAGACGCCTTCGTAGACGGCGTTGGCGCGGAACATCGGGAACACGAAATCACGCACGAACTCTTCGCGGACGTCCTCAACGAAGATTTCCTTGATGCCCAGCATCTCGGCCTTCTTGCGCGCCGGCTCAAGCTCTTCGCCCTGACCGAGATCGGCAGTGAAGGTCACGACTTCAGCGCCGAGTTCCGTCTGAAGCCATTTCAGGATGATCGAGGTGTCGAGACCGCCGGAATAGGCGAGAACGACTTTCTTAACGTCTTTCGGGAGTGCCATAGTGATGTCCATCTGCATGATGACGGCATCAGGACACCGCCATTTCCTCGGGATTTCGGCACTTTTACAGTGCAACCCGAAATGTGTGAAGCGCTTTTCCGTGAGATAAGCGACAAAACAATTGATGGGCGCGTATGACGATGGGCGATGACCGGCCGCGCCGACGGGAACGAAGCAATTGTCACATGCATTTAGAAAATTCGCGCTTTATCATAAAGCGGCGCGATCGACTTGAAGACCGTGAATGAAGCCACTCAGGTTCAGGCAACGTTGCAAACCGCTGGAAACAGCAGAAACGACGCGAAGGAGAAACCTATGACGACCATCCACCCCGCATTCAAGGAAGATAATGTCGCTGTCATAACAGGTGCGGCATCCGGCATCGGACTTGCCGCCGCCCGCAAATTCGCCACCTTTGGCATGAGCGTCGTGCTCGTCGATCTCGATGGCGAAAAGCTCGCCGCAGCCCATGCGGATATTCTGACCGTCGCCAAGGACGGTGAAGCGCAGATCGTCGCCATCCCGACCGACGTCTCGAAACTCGATGAGCTGGAGGCGCTCGAACGCGCCGCTATCCAGCGTTTCGGGCGTGTCCACGTCCTCATGAACAATGCCGGAATCCAGCCGGGCAGCGCCATCTTCGGACCGCAGTCCAACTGGGAAAAAATTATCGGCGTCAATCTGATGGGCGTCGTGAACGGTAGCCGCGTTTTCGGCCAGGGCATGATCGCCCACGGCGAGCCGGCGCTCATCATCAATACCGGCTCGAAACAGGGCATCACCACGCCTCCCGGTGATCCCGCCTATAATGTCTCGAAGTCCGGCGTCAAAACCTTCACGGAGGCGCTTCAGCACGAATTGCGCAATGTTCCGAACGGTGCGGTTTCCGCCCATCTCCTGATTCCCGGTTTCGTTTTCACCGGCCTCACCGCCCATGGCAGGACGGAAAAGCCTGAAGGCGCATGGACCGGCGAACAGACCGTCGATTTCATGCTTGAGAGCATCGGCCGCGGCGATTTCTACATTCTCTGCCCGGATGGCGAGGTGGACCGCCCGACGGACGAAAAGCGCATTCTCTGGGCAGCTTATGACATCGTCCAGAACCGCCCCCCGCTGTCGCGCTGGCACACGGAATATTCCGCCGCCTTCACCAGCTTTTTGAAAAACTGAACTTTCAGCCGCCGTGCCTGGAAGGGCGCGGCGGCTATTCTCTCTCGCAGGCGCGTCGCCGTTCAAAAACATTGGCAGAAGCACGAAACCACGTTAAGCAACGGCAATCTCCAGATTTATGGGTGCCGCGATGGATTTCGTTCCAAGCCTGCCAACACTGATCGCCTTCACCATCGCCATTCTGCTTCTGGCGGTGACGCCGGGTCCTGATATGACGCTCTGGATCAGCCGCTCCCTGCGTGAAGGCCGGGCGGCGGGCTTCATGACGCTGGTGGGAACCAATATCGGCATCACCGTACACACGATGCTGGTCGCCTTCGGCGTCGCCGCCCTCATCGTCGCCTCACCGACCGCCTTCATGATCCTGAAAACAGGGGGCGCCGCCTATCTGGTCTGGCTCGCCATTCAGGCGATCCGCAAGGGTTCGGATTTCGTGATGGTGAAAAGCACCGGCGAAAGGGCGCAGGCCTCCCTGAAATCGGCCTTGCTGAACGGCATCTGGGTCAATCTGCTCAACCCCAAGGTCATCATCTTTTTCATGACCTTCCTGCCGCAATTCGTCAGCGCCTCCGATCCGCATGTGACCGGCAAGCTGATCTTCCTCGGCATCTGGTCGATCATCGTCGCACTGCCGATCGGCATCGGCATCGTTGTCGCCGCCGATGTTCTCTCCGCCTGGCTGCAACGCAACCGGAAGGTTCTGCGTGGATTGGATTACACGATCGCCGGCGTCTTCTCGATTTTCGCGGTCAAGATTTTCTTCACGCAAACGCGCTGAGGGCAAACAAAAAAGGCGCCGGAAGGCGCCTTTTTGCGATCAACCGATGAGCAACTCGTCATCATCAAGCTTCTGGCCGCGTATCTTGCGGAACATGTCGATCAGGTCTTCGACCTCGAGATCCTTGCGGCTGTCGCCGGAGACGTCGAGCACGATTTCACCGGCATGCAGCATGATCGTGCGGGTGCCGTAATCCAGCGCCTGACGCATGGAATGGGTGACCATCAGCGTCGTCAGCTTGCGCTCCGACACCACCTTGCGGGTCAGCTCCATCACGAATTCCGCCATGCCGGGATCAAGTGCGGCCGTGTGTTCATCGAGCAGCAACACGTCCGAGCCGGATAGCGTCGCCATGACAAGCGACACAGCCTGCCTCTGGCCGCCCGACAGAAGATCCATGCGGTCCTTCAGGCGGTTTTCCAGACCGAGGTTGAGCGAGGCGATACGCTCCTTGAAGAAATCCCGCCGCCCGCGCCCAAGCGCCGGCAGAAGGCCGCGGCGTTCACCACGCGATGCCGCGAGCGCCAGATTTTCCTCGATGGTGAGCGCACCGCAGCTGCCCGCCAGCGGGTCCTGAAATACACGCGCCACCCGCCCCGCCCGGCTGGCGGTCGGCTTGCGGGTAACATCGGC
>NZ_PHGS01000027.1:0-141386 GCF_003031125.1 Agrobacterium sp. LAD9
GCAGGACATCGCCCGCCAATACGCCGAGCAGCGTTGATTTACCTGCACCGTTAGAGCCGATGACGGTGACGAAGGAACCATCCTCGATGGTAAGGTCAATCTTGGACAGCGCCTGCTTTTGCAGCGGCGTGCCACGCCCGAAAACGACCTGAATATCGGAAAGGGAAATCACGATGTTGCTCCCCCGCGGCGCAGTCGGGGCAGGATCAATGCGATGGCCACCAATACCGCCGTTACGAAATTGAGATCGGATGCCTTGAGACCCAGCACATCGCTCGACAAAGCGAGCTGGATGGCGAGACGATAGGCGATGGAGCCGAAGACACAGCCGATAAGGGCAATCAGAATGCCGCGCGCACCGAACAGCGTCTCACCGATGATGACGGCGGCAAGCCCGACGACGATGGTGCCGACACCGGAGGTCACATCGGCAAAACCATTGGTCTGCGCAAACAGCGCGCCGCCGAGGGCGACCAGCGCATTCGAAAGCGCCATGCCGAGATAGATCTGGTTACCTGTCTTCACGCCCTGGGCACGCGCCATCCGCGCATTGGCACCGGTGGCCCGCATGGCAAGGCCGGCATCGCTTTCAAGAAAACGCCAGACGAGAATGACCGCGATCAGCACCAGCGCACCGACGAAGAGCGGCCGCACCAGATATTCCGAAAGGCCGAGGCCGTAAAACGGTGAGATCATCGTGTCCTGATTGAGCAGCGCCACATTCGGTTTCCCCATCACCCGCAGATTGACGGAAAACAGGGCGATCATCGTCAGGATCGAGGCAAGCAGGTTGAGAATCTTGAAACGGACGTTGAGCGTTGCGGTCACGATCCCGGCGGCGGCACCGGCAACCATTGCAATCGCCGTCGCGACCCAGGCATTCAGACCGGCGATGATCAGCACGGCAGCCACAGCGGCGCCAAGCGGAAAAGAACCGTCCACGGTCAGGTCAGGAAAATCAAGCACGCGGAAAGCGAGGTAGACGCCGATCGCCACGAAAGCGAAGACCAGTCCCAGCTCCACGGCACCCCAGAAGGCGATTTGGCTCACGGTAATGTCCTTGTTATTGCCGCCATCAGGCGGATACGGGCACCGTCTCGTGCCACGTAAAACGGGCGGCGAAATGCCGCCGCCCGCAATTCAGTCTGGTTTCGGTTCAGTCGATGACCTTGGTGGCGCGCTTCGTGACGCTTTCGGGGAAGGTGACGCCAGCCTTTTCAGCGGCCTTCTTGTTGATCACCAGATCGGTACCGACAGCAACGGTTGCCGGAATGTCGCCCGGCTTTTCACCCTTGAGGATGCGGACGACGACCGCGCCGGTCTGTTTGCCAACGTCGAAATAGTTGAAGCCGAGGGCCGCAACCGCACCGCGGGCAACGGAATCCGTATCGGCGGCGTAGAGCGGGATCTTGGCTTCGGAAGCAACGCCGGCTGCCGCTTCGAAAGCGGAAACGATGGTGTTGTCGGTCGGAACGTAGATCACGTCAGCCTTGCCGACCAGCGCGCGGGTTGCGCCCTGCACTTCGGCGGACTTGGTGGCGACGGATTCGACGATCTTGAGGCCAGCCTTTTCAGCTTCAGCCTTCAGCAAAGCGAGCGTCGAGGCGGAGTTGGCTTCGGCCGAGTTGTAGATGAAGCCGATGGACTTGGCGTTCGGCGAGATTTCCTTGATGAGCGCCAGATGTTCACCAACCGGCAGCATGTCGGAAAGGCCGGTCACGTTGCCGCCGGGCTTTTCCATGCTCTTGACGAGCTGCGCGCCGACCGGATCGGAAACTGCCGTGAAGACGACCGGGATATCACGCGTGGCGGCAACGACGGCCTGGGCGGACGGCGTGGAGATCGGCACGATGACATCAGGAGCGTCGCCCACGAACTGACGCGCGATCTGCGCTGCGGTGCCGGGATTGCCCTGCGCGGACTCGTACAGGAACTTGAGGTTCTCGCCTTCCTTGTAACCGGCTTCGGCAAGGGCGGCCTTCACGCCATCGCGAGCGGCATCGAGCGCCGGATGTTCAACAATGGCGGTGACGGCGACGGTGACGTTTTCGGCCTTGGCCGGCAGAACGAGGGCGCTCGCGGCAGCGAGAGCGAGAATGAATGCGCGCATGGATATCCTCCTGTTGGTTCCCTGTTTTCGTCTTCTTAGGAACAAGACAGTCTGAAATCAATCAGAGAACCGCTGCAAATCAAGCTTTATGGCGTAATTGCGGCTGATTCAGTCATCCGCACCGTGGTTTGCGATCATCATCGCCTCGAAAGCCAGCCTTTCGGTCTTGCGCATGCGCTCGGATTCCGACTTCAGCTGACCGCAGGCGGCGAGGATATCGCGGCCGCGCGGCGTGCGGATCGGCGAGGCATAACCCGCCTGATTGATGAAATCGGCGAACTTCTCGATCTGCGCCCATTCGGAGCACTGGTAGTTCGTGCCCGGCCATGGATTGAACGGAATGAGGTTGATCTTGGCCGGAACGCCCTTCAGAAGCTGCACCAGCATCTTGGCATCTTCCAGGCTGTCGTTGACATCCTTCAGCATCACATATTCGAAGGTAATGCGGCGAGCGTTGGAGAGACCCGGATAATTGCGGCAGGCCTCGATCAGCTCCTTCAGAGGATATTTCTTGTTGATCGGCACCAGCATGTCACGCAGGTCGTCGCGCACCGCATGAAGCGAAATCGCCAGCATGACGCCGATCTCATCGCCGGTGCGGAAGATTTCCGGCACGACGCCGGAGGTGGAGAGCGTGACGCGGCGCTTGGAGAGCGACAGGCCATCGCCATCGGTCGCAATCAGGAGCGCGGTCTTCACATGCTCGAAATTATAGAGCGGCTCGCCCATGCCCATCATCACGATGTTGGAGACCTTGCGGCCCTCGCTCGGCACATAGGCGCCTACCGGCGTCGAACCATCGGGAAAATCGCCGAGCCGGTCACGAGCCAGCAGCAGCTGGGCCAGAATTTCCTCAGCCGTCAGGTTGCGCACCAGACGCTGGGTACCGGTGTGACAGAAGGAACAGGTCAGCGAACAGCCGACCTGGCTCGATATGCACAGCGTGCCGCGACCTTCTTCGGGAATATAGACCGTCTCGATCTCGACGGGGCGTCCCGCACCGCGCGGCGGAAAACGCATCAGCCATTTGCGGGTACCGTCATTGGAGATCTGCTCCTCTACGATTTCCGGGCGGGCAATGGTGAAGGCCGCCTTCAGCTTCTCGCGAAGCTCCTTGGCGACATTGGTCATATTGTCGAAATCGGAGACGCCGCGCACATAAAGCCAGTTCCACAACTGGCTGACGCGCATCTTCACCTGCTTCTGCGGCACGCCGATCTCGGCCAGCGCCTCGCCCATTTCCTCACGCGTCAGGCCAATCAGTGACGGCTTGCCGGACATCAGATCGCTATTGGCGATCAGCGGGGTTTTGACTGCCAGGCCGGCAGGGGCTTGCATTACGGACATCACGCTATCCCATCATTCCATGCATCGCACGACCGGCCTGTCGGATAGGCGGAAAATCGTCTGCATGTCGAGAAAATCAAAGGCGGAGCACTTTTCGCGCATCCGCCTGTCAATGTTGCCGCGCCTTTAGCATCAAACTGGCAAAAACGCAAATGGCCGGTCAATGACCGGCCATTATCAAATGCGATGAAGCGTCAGGGTTACTTGCAGCTCTCAATCTGCTTGAGAGCTGCCGAAATACCCGACAGCGAATAGGAATAGGAGGTCGCGGTGCCGCGGCCTGAGACTGCCTTGACGGTCATGGACTTGCCGCCCTTCATGGCAGCCACGAGAGCCGGTTCTTCAGCGGCGTTTTCAACCCAAGCGGCCTTGTCCTTGGTGAACATGACAAAGTTCTTGTTGTCGATCGTCACATTGACCTTGGAACCCTGCTTGAGCGAATAACCCACCATGGCCTGCGGCTCATAGGAGATATTCTGGCCCGGGCGCTGCGACACGATGAAGAAAATATCGCCGTGGTCGACGCTCGCCGGTTCCTTGGCGGTCGGAATGGAAAGAACGTAGCAGACGGTGCTGTTGCCCGATTTGTACGAATAGGCACCCCATGCATTGAACTGCTGGATGCGCGTGGGCGACTGTGCAGATGCTACGCCGACGCTGGTCAGCAAAATGGCCGCTGCGGTTGCTACACTTCTTACAAACATAGAATTTCCTGCCGGGTTATTGTCTTCCATTGGCCCGAAGCAGCGGCGAGCCCAGTTTCTGGATCGGCCACGTTCAGGTGCGGATCGTCTTTTCTCATTGTGGTCGGAAAGCGGTTACCAAACCGTCAACAACACGCATAAAATGCCGGAAACGTCTTGCGGTGTTACAGATTGGCGACTTCCCGACGCCCTGAGGAGAACGGCGTGGCACGCCCTTCCCTCGTGTGTAAGACACATAAATTCAGGCAAGAATTTGTCACCCGCCGGGCTCTGCCGGACGGACACATCACAGAGACGTTACCCGGCTTCCTGCTGTCGCTTCAGCATGGCGTCAGCGGCCTCGTAGTGCTCCATCTTGATATGAGCGCGGATCATGGCAAGCGCTGCCGTGATGACGGCAATATCATCGGTAAAACCGATGACGGCCAGCACGTCAGGCACGGCATCCATCGGCATGATGAAATAGGCAAGCGCCGCCAGGATGATACCCTTTGCGCGCAGCGGCGTGTCACGGTCGATCGCGCAATAATAGGCCGCCGCCGCATCGCGCGCGAAGGGCACTTTTGACATCACACGCTTCAGCTTGGGCCAGAATTTCGCCCGCACCGCATTTTCACGCTCCTGCTGCCTGTCGGTTTCACCCGGCAGAAGAATTTCACCGATTTTCACATCATCCATGATCGACGGTCCTCCGGTCACGGCTATTATATGGGATTTAAGGTCCGCCGTTCAATTGCTTCGGCCCGCAGCCGCCTTCTGCATGGCTTCGGCCAGAAGAAAATCCCGCTCCGTCACTCCCTGTGAATCATGCGTGGTGAGGCAAACCTTGACCCGCGAATAGACATTGGACCATTCGGGATGATGATTAAGCCTTTCCGCAACAAGTGCGGATTCGGCCATGAAACCGAAGGCTTCCGCAAAACTTGAAAACTTGAAGGAACGGACGATCGCCGCCCCGTCTTCTCGCAGGGACCAGCCCTCGAGTTTCGACAGGGCCTGCCGGATGGCGTCCGGCTCGAGTCTGGGATATTTCATGAACTTGCCTCCGCTTGAGACCCATTAACGCTTCAACGACCGGATCGACGCATATTCCATGAAACATACAGCTATTCTTTTTGTCTGCATGGGCAATATCTGCCGCTCACCGATTGCCGAAGGCGTTTTGAGACATCTTGCCGATGACGCGGCCGTGTCTGACCAGCTCGCTATTGATTCCGCCGGCACCGGCGGCTGGCACGCGGGTGATGCGCCTGATCCCCGGTCCATCGCCATGGCGCGACGGCACGGCATCGATATTTCAAGTCAGCGGGCAAGACAGGTCACCCGGACAGATTTCGAGACTTTCGACCTGATACTCGCCATGGACGAAAACAATCTGGCGAACCTGCTTCAATCGAGCCCGGAAAAACACCGGCACAAAATCCATCTCTTCATGGATTATGCCGTTGGCCGTCGTGAGAACGTCCCCGATCCCTATTACGGTGCCGAGGACGGGTTCCTTGGCGTCTACAACATGCTCTTGGCAGGATGCAGGTCGTTGCTCGAAAAGATGGAGCTGGACCGGGCCTCGTGAAGCGGGAACGCCTCTTCAACGATATAGGGCCCGCCGCCCACCGATTCCTTCGACGACATCAGCACAAAACGTCCGACCGTGAAAGGCGAGGTGCGGAAGTTGCCGCGTCCCGAAAGATAATGAACGACATCGTCCAGCCGCGATGAGCGCAGCCGCGCCAGCGTGACATGCGGCATGAACTTGCGCGGATCGGGCGGGAGACCGATCCTCTGGCAGATTCTCTCGACTTCCGCCTGCAGCGCATGCATTTCCGGAGAGGGAGAAACCCCGGCCCAGATGGAATGCGGTTTCTTGGAGCCGAAGGACCCCATACCGGTGAGATTGAGCTGGAATTCCGGCCTTTCGATCCGATCCAGCCTGTCCACGACCTCATCGGCGGTCCGCCCGTCGATGTCACCGATAAAACGCAGGGTTATGTGATAATTCTCCACATCGATCCACCGGGCTCCCGGCAGACCACCGCGCAACAATGAGAGGCTCATAGCCGCATTGCGCGGAATTTCGAGGGCGGTAAACAGTCTCGGCATGGCGAGCTCCCCGAATCTCTTGGCAGAACAAGCATAGCGAATCACGCAATGCAGATGGGCGCAAGTGCTTATTTTTTTTGCGCACCGATTGTCTTGATGAAGCTTTCAACAGCCGGCAAAGATTTTTCAACCATCATCGCCACACCCCTGGTATTGGGGTGCATCTTGTCATCCAACTTCAGCGCATCATCCGTCACCACGCCATCCAGAAAGAAGGGATAAAGCGGCAGGTTGTATTTTTCGGCAAGCTTCGGAAAGATCGGATTGAAGCGCTTAGCGTAATCTTCGCCCATATTCGGCGGCGCCATAATGCCGACCAGCAACACGGCTATGTTGCGCTTCTGGAAGCCGGAAATGATGGTATCGAGGTTCTTTTCGGTCTGTTCGGGGGGAATTCCGCGCAGGGCGTCATTGGCGCCGAGTTCCAGAATGACCCCATCAGTACCATCGGGAACCGACCATTCCGCCCGCGCCAGGCCGCCGGAGGAGGTATCGCCGGACACACCGGCATTGGCGATGGCGACATTGACGCCCTTGCCCTTTAATGCAGCCTCAAGCTGTGCGGTGTAGCTGTCGGTTGGGGGCAGCTGATAGCCAGCCATCAGGCTGTCGCCGAGGCCGACCAGTTGCCGTGTCCGCTCCTGAGCCGTGACAACAGTGGCGGAAAAGGCGGTAGCGAAAATGACGATGAAGTGAAACAGGGCAGCTTTAAATCTCATCACGGCTTTCCTAACTTGGTTCCCATTGTCTGAAATACCGACCGCATCGACTGCCAGACCGTTTTCATCACCCTATATAGGAACGAGAATTGTGACGAAAAGCATCATAGAGCTGAAGAAAGCCGACCTCACGCTCGGCAATGCCGCCGCCGCCGTTCACGTTCTCAAGAACATCAATCTTTCAATCGGAGAGAGCGAGGCGGTTGGTATCGTCGGCCCCTCCGGCTCGGGAAAGTCGACGCTTCTGATGGTGCTTGCCGGTCTCGAGAGGCTCGATAGCGGTGAAATCATCATCGCGAATACGGAACTGCACAAGCTCGGCGAGGACGCGCTGGCGGATTTTCGCGGCCGAAATATCGGCATTGTTTTCCAGTCCTTCCATCTCATCGCCAACATGACGGCACTGGAAAATGTCGCCGTTCCGCTCGAACTGGCAAACACCCCGAACCCCTTCGAGATCGCCAGGCGCGAACTCGTCGCCGTCGGTCTCGGTGAACGCCTGAACCATTATCCCGGCCAGCTCTCCGGCGGCGAACAGCAACGTGTCGCCATCGCCCGCGCGCTTGCCCCCTCACCGGCCGTACTGATTGCTGATGAACCGACCGGCAATCTCGATACCGATACCGGCAGGCAGATCGCTGATCTTCTTTTTGCCAAACAGGCCGAGCGCGGCATGACGATGATCCTCGTCACCCATGATCCGTCGCTTGCCGCCCGCTGCTCACGGCAGATCAAGGTGCGCTCCGGCGAGATAGAGGGCGACAGCGCGAAGCCCCAGATTGCGCGGGCGGTATCGGCATGACTGGATCTGTTCTCCCGTCTTTTGCCAATGTCAGAAACGCCGCGAGGCTCGCACGGCGAGAAATTCGCGGGGGCCTTCGAGGCTTTTACATTTTCCTTGCCTGTATTGCGCTTGGAACCGGCGCCATCGCCGCCGTCAATTCCGTCTCACGCGCGGTCACCAGCGCCATTGCCACGGAAGGTCAGTCCATACTGGCAGGCGACGTGCGTTTCGAACTGCGCAACAGGGAAGCAACGCAGGAAGAACGGGCCTATCTCGATGGGCTAGGCACCGTCGCGGTTTCCACCGGGCTGCGCTCCATGGCGCGCCTTGCCGACGGTTCCGAACAGACGTTGACTGAGGTGAAAGCCATAGACGGCTCCTATCCGCTCTTTGGCACCTTCGTTGCCGAACCCAACCGGCCGTTAAGCGAGCTTCTGGCTGGCACCGGCGACACCTATGGCGCCATCGCCGCACCGCTTCTGCTCGAACGGCTCGGCATCAAGGTCGGCGATGAAATCCTGCTCGGCAATGTGAAGCTGAAACTGACCGGCACCGTGGTCGACGAACCGGATGCGCTGTCTGACGGCTTCGGTTTTGCTCCGAGGCTGATGGTCAGCCGCGATGCCCTTTTTGCCTCCGGCCTCGTTCAGACCGGAAGCCTGGTGGAACACGCCTACAAGATCAAGCTGAACGACCCGGCGGCGCGGGTAACCATGACCGACGTGGCCAACAAGGCCTTTCCTGACGCTGGCTGGTCCATCCGCACCAGCGACCGGGCGGCACCCTCGCTCACCGAAAACGTCAACCGCTTCTCGCAATTCCTGACGCTGGTAGGCCTCACCGCCCTTATCGTCGGCGGTGTCGGCGTCGCCAATGCCGTCCGCGCGTTTCTGGATTCCAAACGCACCACGATCGCCTCGCTGAAATGCCTGGGCGCACCGGCCTCCGTGGTCACCATGACCTATCTCTTCCAGATCGCCTTCATTGCCGCCGTCGGCATCGTCATCGGCCTTGTGGTCGGCGCTGTCGCGCCACTCATCGCCATGCGGTTTCTGGAAGGCGTATTGCCTGTACCGGAAGAGCTCGCCTTTTACCCCGGCGCTCTCGGTCTCGCCGCCCTGTTCGGCCTCCTGACCACGTTCGCCTTCGCCATCGTTCCCCTTGGCCAGGCGCGTGAGGTTCCGGCAACCGCGCTTTTCCGCGAGCAGGGTTTCGAAGAAGGAAGCTGGCCGTCCTGGCCCTATCTGGCCGCAACCGGCCTGCTGCTGGCGGCGCTTGCCGCCCTCGCCATCTTTTCGGCGGAAGACCGCTTCATCGCCTCGATCTTCCTTGCGGCCATCGCTTTTGCCTTCGTGGTGCTGCGACTGGTGGCTGCGGGCGTAAAGGCCATCGCCAAGCGCAGCCCGCGCGTTCATTCGGCTGCGCTGAGGCTGGCGATCGGTAATATTCACCGGCCGGGCGCACTCACCCCCTCGGTCGTTCTTTCGCTCGGCCTCGGGCTGACCCTCCTCGTAACGCTCACCCTGATCGACGGCAATCTGCGTCGCGAACTGACGGACAGCCTGCCGGAAAAGGCACCGAATTTCTTCTTCGTGGACATTCAGGGCAGCGAAGTTCAGGGCTTCCGCGATCTTTTGAAGCGGGAAGCGCCGGAAGGAGCCCTGACCGAAGTACCGATGCTGCGCGGCCGCATTCTGGCGCTTAACGGCGAGGACGTGACAAAAATGGACGTGCCATCTTCCGGACGCTGGGTGCTGCGCGGTGACCGGGGCATCACCTATTCCCAGGAAATTCCTGAAAACGCGACGCTGACGGATGGAACGTGGTGGGGACCGGACTATAGCGGCGAGCCGCTGGTCTCCTTCGCTGCGAAAGAGGCGGGGGATCTGGGCCTCAAGATCGGCGACACGGTCACCGTCAACGTGCTCGGACGCAGCATAACGGCCAAGATCGCCAATCTGCGCAATGTCGAATGGGAATCCCTGTCGATCAATTTCGTCATGGTGTTTTCACCGAACACCTTCCGCGGCGCGCCGCATGCGTGGCTGGCAACGCTCGCCGACCCCTCCGCAACCGCCGCCGACGAAGGCCGCATATTGCGCGCTGTCACCAACGCCTATCCGACGATCACCAGCGTGCGCGTGAAGGATGCGCTCGACGTCGTCAACCGCCTTGTCGGCCAGCTTGCCACCGCCATTCGCGCCGCTGCCGCCGTCGCGCTGATAGCCTCCGTCCTCGTTCTCGCCGGCGCTCTCGCTGCCGGCAACCGCGCGCGAACCCACGACGCGGTCATCCTGAAAACGCTGGGCGGCACACGAAACCTGCTCATCCGCGCCTTCTCCTACGAATATATGATGCTCGGTCTCGCCACCGCCGTCTTCGCGCTTTTCGCCGGGGGCGTCTCCGCATGGTTCGTGATCGCCCGCATCATGAAGCTGCCCTCCAGCTTCCTGCCGGATGTGGCGATCGGAACCCTCGTCGTCGCCCTCGTCATGACTGTCGGCATCGGGCTCATCGGCACATGGCGAATTCTCGGGCAGAAGGCAGCTCCGGTTCTCAGGCAGGCGGGTGAATGATCGTCGGTTGTGCGCGGCTTAACTTTAACGATTAATTCTTTGTAATGATCGCCAAAACGTGAGCGCTTTTCGCGCATATGGTGTCTTTTCAACTGGAAAAGGCCTTGTATCGGACACGTTCTGCCATCATATTCTTGAGCAGGCTTGCTGAAGCTCCGCAGCGGCGCCCGGGAGGTATCCCGACACCGTAGCAATCACGGAGCTCAAAAGAGGAAACAATGGCTGACTTCAATAACTACCAGAACCGCATGGCGCAGACCCGTGCACAGACTGGTGCGATGATCGATGAAGGTCTTCGCGCCTACATGCTCAAGGTTTACAACCTGATGGCGCTGGCTCTGGTCATCACCGGCGTTGCAGCGTTCGGCACTTATACGCTTGCCGCTTCCAACCCGGCTTTCGCCCAGCTGCTCTACGCATCGCCGCTGCGCTGGGTCGTCATGCTGGCTCCGCTCGCACTGGTTTTCTTCCTTAGCTTCCGTATTCAGAACATGAGCGTTTCCGCCGCCCAGACGACCTTCTGGGTCTATGCAGCGCTGATGGGCGTCTCGCTGTCGGCGATCTTCCTGGTCTTCACCGGCCAGAGCATCGTGCAGACGTTCTTCGTGACGGCCGCTTCGTTCGGCGCGCTCTCGCTTTACGGTTATACGACGAAGAAGAACCTTTCCGGTCTCGGTTCGTTCCTGATCATGGGTCTGTTCGGCCTGATCATCGCTTCCATCGTCAATATCTTCCTTGCATCCTCCGCACTGCAGTTTGCGATTTCCGCAATCGGCGTACTGATCTTCGCAGGCCTGACCGCCTACGACACCCAGAAGATCAAGGAAATGTACTTTGACGGCGACGATGTTGCCGTGGCTGGCCGCAAGGCCATCATGGGCGCGCTGACGCTCTATCTCGACTTCATCAACCTCTTCACCTTCCTCCTGCAGTTCCTCGGAAACCGCGACGACTAAGGTTAAGAGTTCTACTGACAGACATGCGAAAGGCGGCCCTTCGGTCGCCTTTTTATTTGCGAAGATTTCTTCACCTATATCCGTCAGGGCGTGCTGTTCCTGCGAATAGTCCGCTCCTGTTAAAGCTCATTCAATGAGCTTCAGAACCTTGTCGAAGACTTTCAGAACCTGCGGCAATTCATGGCCGCGTTTCAGAATGCGGCCATCCGTATTCACCACGCAATAAGCACCCTGCTTTGCCCCCAGCTTGGGGTTTTTCTCGATCCTGAAAAGCGGCATTTCACCTGATCGCTTGAAGACGGAAAACACCGCCTTTTCCTTCAGGTGATCGATGGCGTAGTCACGCCACTCGCCCTCTCCCACCATGCGGCCATAGATGCGCAGAATCGCATCCAGCTCGCGCCGGTGAAAGGTGACCGGCAAAGGGTCCTTGTTCTTTTTATATTCCCGGAGATCGATAACGGTGGAATTGTCACGTGAAGCGGTCTGCACCTGCTGCACATCCGGTTGATCGGTCATCCAATACCTCCGATTCCACCCAAATCATCCATGCAGTGTGAGCCTGAGGGGGCGAAATTGCAAGTCTTTGCACTACCATGGCGCACAGGACCGGCAATTCCGGGAAAGGTTTCACAGGCCTCGAATTGCAGCCGATCCAGAAGGCGCCAGCACGGAATGGCGCCCCATCCATCCCTCTGGAGGGGCTGCCGACAGCAAAGGCAGAGGTTAAAAATGGTAACCATTTAGGCAGCCATTTTCACATGGCCTGCCGTATTTCGGTCAAACCATGGCCCGAATTGGGTGGAATAGTCCTATTGTCAATTGATGCCTAGGCACCAAGATGACCCGGTCCGGTGCATTGACCCTTTACCCCCAGCCCCCAATGCCCGGACCGGATCTTCCATCGCCGACAGGCGATCAGGGGGTTTCATTTCCAAGCAGGATACTTGCGCCGACAATTGCCGCGGGATCGCCGCCGGCATTTGCCGTCTGCAAAAGCACCGCGCAGCCGCCCTTTTTCACCTTTGCCACCACGCTCGCCGGAAGCTTCACCGTCATCGGTGAACCATCCCACATGCCGACGGTTTGCACGTCATAGACGCTGTGCCAGTAGGACATTTTTTTCCCCTGGTTATCCCCCTTCTGCACATCAACCGTCTGTTCGCGCGTGAAATAGGCGACCACGACATCAGCCCTGCCGCTGCCGGCACCAATATCGATCTCCACCTCGTTTCCGGAAAACTTCGACGAGACCGGGACATTCAGTCCCTTGCCTTCGCGCTTGAAAGCATCGAGCCTGTCGTAGATTCCACGGACATCCGCGCCCTTGACGTGGTCGCGACCATTCAGAATGGCCTGCGGCGTATAGACCCCGTTGCGGCCGAGTGCGCGCATATAGCCATATTGCCGATCGGTATTTTCCTTCGATGCCAGCGAATCCGTCCAGCCCAGATAGTTCCAGTAATCGACATGGTAGGAAAGACCGACGACATCGCCCTTCTGGATCATCTTGCGCAAGGCTTCATCCGCCGGCGGGCACGAGGCACATCCCTGCGATGTGAACAATTCGACGACGCCCTTCACAGCTTCCTGCGCCTGCGCGGAGGTGACGAGAAACGTGCCGAGAAGACATATCGACAGGGGGAATTTCAGCGGCATTACAAAAACCTTTGTCCGGAAGAGATCCAGACGAATTGATGCGATCAATCCTGCCGGGATGCAAACCGGAAAATAACGTCTATTGCCCTTCAATAGAAAGTCACGAAGGGGTGAGCGACAATCACAAAAAAAGAGACTTGAAACGGAAAGACGCCGGGATTCCGCCCGGCGCCTTAGATTTTCAAAGCTTTACGCGACCAGATCGCGAAGAACGGTTTGCAGAATGCCGCCATTGTTCATGTAGATCACTTCATCAAGCGTATCGATGCGGCAGAGAAGCGGAACTTCCTTCACCGTACCGTCGCTGTAGGTGATCTTGGCGATCTTCTTTTCACGCGGCTTGATTTCACCTTCGAGACCATCGATCTCGACGATTTCGTCGCCCTTGAGGTCGAGGCTCGCCCAGGTCGTGCCTTCCTCGAAAACGAAGGGAACGACACCCATGCCGACGAGGTTCGAACGGTGGATGCGTTCGAAGGACTGCGCGATGACGGCCTTGACGCCGAGCAGGTTGGTGCCCTTCGCCGCCCAGTCGCGGGACGAGCCGTTACCATATTCGACACCGGCGAAGATGACGAGCGGAACGCCTTCCGCCTTGTATTTCATCGCGGCGTCATAGATCGACATCTCTTCCTTCGACGGATAGTGGATGGTGTAGCCACCTTCCTTGCCGTTCGGGCCGAGCATGTGGTTGCGGATGCGGATATTGGCGAAGGTGCCGCGCATCATCACTTCATGGTTGCCACGGCGCGTGCCGTACTGGTTGAAGTCGGCCACGGCAACGCCGTGCTCCGTCAGATAGGCGCCAGCAGGCGAAGCAGCCTTGATCGAACCGGCCGGAGAAATATGGTCGGTGGTGATCTTGTCGCCGAAGAGACCGAGGACGCGCGCGCCCTTGATGTTCTTGAGGCCGGTGCCCTTTTTGCCCATGCCGACGAAATAGGGCGGGTTTTGAACATAGGTGGACTGGTCGTCCCAGGCATAGGTCTGGCCCGGCGGAACCTGAACGGCCTGCCAGTTCGCGTCACCCTTGAACACGTCAGCATACTTGGTTTCGTAGAGCTCACGGGTGACGTATTTCAGGATGAATTCCTGGATTTCCTTGGAGGTCGGCCAGATATCCTTGAGATAGACCGGGTTGCCGTTCTGGTCGTCGCCGATCGGCTCCTTGGTCAGATCCTTCTGGACCGTGCCGGCAAGCGCATAGGCCACGACGAGCGGCGGCGAGGCCAGATAGTTCGCCTGCACGTCAGGCGAGATGCGGCCTTCGAAGTTGCGGTTACCAGAGAGAACACCTGATGTGATCAGGCCCTTGTCGTTGATCGTCTTGGAGATCGCAGGCGGCAGCGGACCGGAGTTACCGATGCAGGTCGTGCAGCCGAAGCCGACGAGATTGAAGCCGATCGCATCGAGATCCTTCTGCAGACCGGACTTGTCGAGATATTCGGCAACAACCTGCGATCCCGGTGCCAGCGAGGTCTTCACCCACGGCTTGGACTTCAGCCCCTTGGCGACAGCGTTGCGGGCGAGAAGGCCGGCAGCGATGAGAACCGAGGGGTTGGAGGTGTTCGTGCAGGAGGTGATGGCGGCAATCGCCACATCGCCGTGACCGAGATCAAAAGCTTCGCCTTCGACAGCATAGCGGCTGGTGAGTTGGCCGGGCTTCTTGTAGTCGTTCTCGAGAGCCGTCGCGAAATTCGGTGCGATGGTTTCGAGCGGCAGGCGGCCTTCCGGGCGCTTCGGACCGGCCATGGAGGGCACGACGTCACCAAGATCGAGTTCCAGCGTGTCGGTGAAGACGAGGTCGGAACCATCGCCGGTGCGCCACATGTCCTGCGCCTTGGAATAGGCTTCGACGAGCGCGATACGGTCCTTGGCACGGCCGGACATGGTCAGGTAGTTGATGGTTTCGCCGTCAACCGGGAAGAAGCCGCAGGTCGCGCCATATTCCGGGCCCATATTGCCGATGGTCGCACGGTCGGCCAGAGACATCGAATCAAGGCCGGGGCCGAAGAATTCGACGAATTTGGAGACGACGCCCTTCTTGCGCAGCATCTGCACGACGGTGAGCACGAGGTCGGTCGCGGTGACGCCTTCCTTCACCTTGCCGGTCAGCTTGAAGCCGATGACCTCGGGCAGAAGCATGGAGACCGGTTGGCCGAGCATGGCAGCTTCAGCCTCGATACCGCCGACACCCCAGCCGAGAACGCCGAGACCGTTGATCATGGTCGTATGCGAATCCGTGCCGACGCAGGTATCCGGATAAGCGATCGTCTCGCCGTCCTCTTCCTTCGTCCAGACGGTCTGGCCGAGATATTCGAGGTTGACCTGGTGACAGATGCCTGTGCCGGGCGGAACCACGCGGAAATTCTTGAACGCCTGCTGGCCCCACTTCAGGAAGCGGTAACGCTCGCCGTTGCGCTCATATTCCAGTTCAACGTTGCGGGCAAAGGCGCTCGGCGTGCCGAATTCATCGACGATAACAGAGTGGTCAATGACGAGATCGACGGGAACCAGCGGGTTGATCTTTTCCGGATCGCCGCCAAGAGCCTTGATACCGTCACGCATGGCGGCAAGATCAACCACGGCGGGAACACCGGTGAAGTCCTGCATGAGAACGCGGGCCGGGCGGTAGGCGATTTCGGTTTCGGTCAGGCCCTTGTTACCAAGCCATTCGGACACCGCAAGGATATGTTCCTTGGTGACGGACTGGCCGTCCTCGAAACGCAGCAGGTTTTCCAGAAGAACCTTCATGGAATAGGGCAGCTTGGAAACGCCCTTCAGGCCATTGGCTTCAGCCTTGGGAAGGCTGAAATAGACGTAATCCTTACCGCCAACGGTAAGGACGGAACGACATTTGAAACTGTCGAGTGATTTGGGCATGGATAAAAACCCCGCTTACACTGATAGCCAACACGTTCGTGCGGACACCTATGCACTCATGCACATCAGGATGCGGGTACGACCATTTCCGCTGTCCGCACGTGAAAATTGCTCCTCGCAATCGTCAAGTCCGGCGCAAGATGATGTTCACGCCGGCCGCTGGCGTGTTGACACCCATATAGATAATTTCAGAGAAACGTGCCAGACCATTCAACCAAGCTAATCGATTTTTTTATCGAGACGACGAAATCTGAAACGGAACCGCAGCATGGATTTGACGGCGGAAAATCTTGGCGTGCGACGCGGCGAAGATTTCATATTCATGAATATTTCCTTCAAGTTAAGCGACGGAGAGGCGCTGGTGCTGACCGGGCGCAACGGCTCGGGAAAATCCACGCTGCTGCGCACGGTGGCGGGTCTGCTGCGTCCCGAGCAGGGACGGATTAAGATAGCCGGCGAAGGAATTGAGCCGGACATGCGCCCCTCGGAGGCCTGCCATTATCTCGGCCATCGCAATGCCATGAAAACCGAACTGACCGTTTCGGAAAACCTGCGCTTCTGGAAGGATTTCCTCGGCGACTTTCCCGGCGGCAGGGGCATGGCGATTGATGAGGCCGCGGAGATTGTCGGCCTTGCCGGCATTACCCACCTGCCCTTCGGTTATCTCTCCGCCGGCCAGCAGCGGCGGTTTGCCATGGCGAAGCTTTTGATTGCCTGGCGACCGGTGTGGATTCTTGATGAGCCGACCGCGGCACTTGATAAGGCTGCGGACGGAATGTTTACCGATCTTGTGAAAAACCACCTTGGAAGGGGCGGGATTGTACTTGCTGCGACCCATCAGCCTTTAGGGTTGGAGAATATGCAGGAATTGCAGATGACGGGGTTTGCAGGGGTGGAGGCTTGGGCATGAGGGTGATGTGCGTGCGGCTTACCCCCCTCTGCCCTGCCGGGCATCTCCCCCTCAAGGGGGGAGATCGGCAAGGCGCACTCCCGCCGCTTCTTTCTCCAACATTGAGATGGGTGAGACCTTGCCGCAGGTCGATCTCCCCCCTTGAGGGGGAGATGCCCGGCAGGGCAGAGGGGGGTAAGCTATATCCACCGAGGCCCTACCAATGACCGCCCTCTTCCTCCGCGATATCAAACTCTCCATCCGCGCCGGCGGCGGCGCGCTGATCGGCGTGCTGTTTTTCATGACCGTGGTTGCCGTCATCCCGTTCGGCGTCGGTCCCGATCTCAACCTGCTCGCCCGCATCGGCCCGGCCATCGTCTGGATCGGCGCGCTTCTATCAGCCCTTCTCGGCCTCGACCGGCTGTTCCAAGCCGAACGGGATGACGGATCCCTCGATCTGATCCTGATGCAGGAAACCCCGCTCGTCCTGACCGTCTTCGTGAAATGCCTGGCGCACTGGGTCACGACCGGTCTGCCGCTGGTGCTTGCCTCGCCACTGCTCGGCCTGTTCATGAACATGGACGAGGTGGCGATCGGCGCCGTCATGCTCACCCTTCTCGTCGGTTCACCCGCCATTACCTTCATCGGCGCGGTGGGCGCAGCGGTTGCCGTTGCCCTGCCGCGCGGCGGCCTTCTGGTCTCCATCCTCGTCCTGCCGCTCGCCATTCCCGTCTTGATCTTCGGCGTCAGCGCTTCCTACGCAGCCGTGCAGGACCCGGCGCCCTTCATGCCGCCATTCCTCATTCTCTGTGCGATCACGTTATTTTCAGCCGTGACCGGTCCTTTCTTTGCCGCTTTGGCACTGCGCAATGTTATGGATTGATGAAACTGCAATGGACGGTCCCCGATTGACAGGGATCAATTGCGGGGCGGCCATTCTCGGGTTACACAAACGGCATGAACGAGCAGACCTTCACCATCACCAAATTCAGTGATCTCGCCAATCCCACGCGGTTTCTGGCGCTGGCGGCACGCATTCTGCCCTGGCTCGCGGCTCTGACAGCACTGGTGCTGGCATCAGGTCTTTATCTGTCTTTCACCACTGAGGGCGATTACCAGCAGGGTTATACCGTGCGCATCATGTATGTGCATGTCCCCTCCGCCTGGCTCGCCATGATGTGTTATTCGGTCATGGCGATCTCCGCGATCGGCACCCTCGTCTGGCGTCACCCGCTCGCGGATGTCAGCCACAAGGCCGCCGCCCCCATCGGCGCAGCGTTCACGCTCATCGCACTCATCACCGGCTCGCTCTGGGGCAAGCCCATGTGGGGAACCTGGTGGGTATGGGACGCACGGCTGACCTCCGTTTTCGTACTTTTCCTGATGTATCTCGGGCTCATCGCACTCAACCGGGCCATGGATGATCCGTCCAGGGCGGCCCGCGTCAGCGCCGTGCTGATCCTCGTCGGTTTCGTGAATATCCCCATCATCAAATTTTCGGTCGAGTGGTGGAATACGCTTCACCAGCCGGCAAGTGTCATCCGCATGGGCGGTTCCGCCATCGATGCAGAATTTCTCTGGCCGCTTCTGACGATGGCCATCGGGTTCACGCTGCTGTTCTTCACCTTGCATATCGCCGCCATGCGCAATGAAATCTGGCGTCGGCGTGTCGCAGCGCAACGGCGGCTTGCCGCCCGCATCGCGAACCGGGAGGGCTGAGAGGATGACACACGCCTTTTATATCGGCATGTCCTATGCGGCCACCGGCCTCGTCGTTCTCTGTCTCATCGCCTGGGTCGTCATGGACGGCCAGGCGCGCAAACGGGAACTGAAAGAACTGGAGGCCTCCGGTGTGCGCCGCAGGGCAAGAGCCGGTTCCGCAGGTGACGCGCAATGACGCAGGCCAACCACGACGACACCAAAGCCAAAACGACGGGCCGTGCACGTTATGCGCTGGCGCTTCTCCCGTTGCTGCTGTTTGGCGGTTTCGCCCTCATCGCCGGCAAGATGCTCTACGATCAGGACGTGAACGGGCTTGACATCAGCGCCATTCCCTCGGCGCTTATCGGTACCAAGGCACCCGCCCTGTCGCTACCGCCGCTGGAGGGCTCGAACCTTCCGGCGCTGACCGATACCGCCATCAAAGGCAGGCTGACGCTGGTCAACGTCTTCGCCTCCTGGTGCATTCCCTGCCGGCAGGAGCACCCGCTGCTTCAGGAATTGGCGAAGGACGACCGCATCACCGTCGTCGGCATCAATTACAAGGACAAGCAGGATAATGCGCTGCGTTTCCTCGGCGAGCTCGGTAATCCCTTTGCGGCGATAGGCGTCGATCCGAACGGCAAGGCGGCGATTGACTGGGGTGTCTATGGTATTCCCGAAAGTTATCTGGTCGGCGCGGATGGCACGATCCTTTATAAAAAGGTCGGCCCCTTCGATGCCCGCAGCGTCGAACGGGACCTGCTGCCAGCCATCGCGGCCGCAGCCGGGAAATAACCCACTCCGCAAGGTATCACCCCTTGGTAACGACCCTCAGCGACGGGCCTTCAGCCGGCAGACGCATGCCTTCCAGCACGACTTGGTCGCGACCGCCACGTTTTGCGGCATAGAGACTATCATCGGCACGCTTGATGGCATCGTGGATTGAATGATCCCCCCTCGCGACGGCCGAGACACCGAAGCTTGCCGTGATCTGGCTGGTTACACCCCGGTTGCGCCAATCGAGCGACGAGAGACCTGTACGCATGCCATTGGCAAGTTGGCCGGCTGCGGCAGCCGTCTGGCCGGGCAGGAAGACAACGAATTCCTCACCGCCAAAGCGCGCCACCAGCGCATCCCCGGGCGCGTTTTTTCTGAGAAGATCGGAAAGGCCGATGAGAACGATATCTCCTGCCGCATGACCGTAGACGTCGTTGATGCGCTTGAAATGATCTATGTCGCAGACAATGACCGCGCCCTCAGGCGTATCGTTGCGAAAATCGGGAACACGGCGATCAAAGCCGCGGCGGTTCAGCACGTCAGTCAGAGGATCATGTTCCGCCGCATGCAGATGCCGGTCGACGGTGACGGAAATCTGGCTCGCAAGCACGGAAAGCGCAAGCAGGAAGCCGAAAATGCTCGCGGCGAGCTGCATGTAGAAGGCATAATCCGACTCGAAGAATTCGCTGAGCTCGATCATCGAGCCCCCGGGCGTCATCACCAGCAGCATGCCGATGCGCACCAGCGTTTCCATCACCACAAGACAGGCAATTCCCACCATCAGCCTGTCGGCGAGTGCGACGGGGCGCTTTCGCACGAGCCAGACCGGGATCGCAAGCAAAAGGGCGCAGACGAAATCGCCAATGACGAGCTCGCGTTTCAGATCCGGCGTGATGAAAACATGGAAAGAGACCAGCAACACCGCAACCACGACGATCGACAGTCGGGCCGCGGTATGAAGCGGCCGGTCAAAATGGGTAAGCAGCGCATGGCCATAGAGGAAGAAGGCGGAGAAGAACAACAGGTTCGAAAGGATCGCCTGGACTTCGAAAGGCAGGCCACCGAGCACCAGAGGCGTCGCAAAACCAAAGGCCGCCGAAAGATATCCGATACCCCAATAGCGGGCAGAAGCGTGACCGATCCTCTGCAGGAACAGGAACACCACGCCGAATGTCAGCATGATGAAGGGGAGAAGATAGGCGAAATTATCTTGCAACGGGTTCTGCCAGGAAGAGACGGGTCTTTGAACCCGGACGATACCGCAATGCCCTTAAAAAAGCCTGCATGTCTCGCGTGGTTTCAGTCCATCCCGGCCAAAATCCTGGCGGCTGCGTTCACATTTGCGGGAGCGCGTTCTGCCATTCCTTGATCGCCTCCACAGGCCAGACCAGCATGACGACGTTCAGCGTCAGATTATCGCGGATCAGCCAGCCGGTGAAGATTTCGAAGAAGATGGCGATCACAACCGTCAGCCACACCGGCACGCGGGCGGCGAAGAGGAAACCCAGCACCATAAAAACCGTATCCATCGCCGAGTTCAGGATGCTGTCGCCGGTGTAACCCAGCGCCATGGTCGCCGTGCGGTAACGATCGATGATGAGAGGCGAGTTTTCAAGGATCTCCCATGCCGCTTCCACCAGAACCGCAAGTGACAGCCGCATGGAAAGCGGTTTGTTGCGGAAGAGCAGCCAGGCGAACCAGTAGAACAGGAAGCCGTGAATGATATGCGAGGGCGTATACCAGTCGGCCAGATGCTGGGAATTGCCCGGTGTGTTCACGCCCGGCTCGAACAGCTTCACATAACCGCATTCGCAGATCGGAATGCGGCCCATGGCATAGAGAATGACGATCTGCAGGAGAAGCAGCCCGGCGGCCACGCCGAACCATTTGAGCGAGCGCGAACGGGAAGCCGACATCTCTGCAATTGTCATTTTTCGTCCTTGTTGAGCGGTTCCAGCGAATGGCGCATGACGAGCGGCATTTGCGCCATGGTGAAGATGATGGTGATCGGCATCGTGCCCCACACCTTGAAGGCGACCCAGGTGTCGGTGGTGAACATGCGCCACACAACCTCGTTCATCACCGCGAGGAAGAGGAAAAACACGCCCCAGCGCAGCGTCAGCTTGCGCCAGCCTTCATCCGTCAGCCTGAAGGCCGAATTGAAGACATAGCCGAGCAGCGATTGCCCGAAAAACAGGCCGCCCAGCAGAATGACGCCGAACAGCGTGTTGACGATGGTCGGCTTCATCTTGATGAAGGTGTCGTTCTGCAGCCACAATGTCAGCGCGCCGAAAACGAACACCACGATGCCTGATATCAGCGGCATGATCGGCAGTTTCCGCGTCAGCCCCCATGAAACCGAAAGAGCCAGCGCCGTTGCAATCATGAACAGGCCGGTGGCGATGAAGATCGGCCCGCCGAATTCCGTCAGCACGGGGAAGGTGGAGGCCAGCCATTCGCCGCGGGAATTGGCGAAGAAGAACACCATGAGCGGGCCAAGCTCGAGCACGAATTTCAGGAGCGGGCTGATTTCCGCCACCATCTTTTCGCTTTCCTTGGAATTGCTTTCAATATCCATACTCACACTCCCGCAATGGCCTTGGCGAAATCTTCCGCCTCGAAGGGCTCCAGATCATCAACACCTTCACCCACGCCGATGAAATAAACCGGCAGCTTGTGTTTGGCAGCGATGGCGACGAGGATACCGCCCCGCGCCGTGCCATCCAATTTTGTCATAATCAGGCCCGAAACGCCCGCGACATTGCGGAATATTTCCACCTGGTTCATCGCGTTCTGGCCGGTCGTCGCATCCAGCGTCTGCAGCACGGTGTGCGGCGCATCCGGATCGAGTTTGCCGAGCACGCGCACGATCTTTTCCAGCTCCGCCATCAGTTCCGTCTTGTTCTGCAGACGGCCGGCCGTATCGATGATGAGCACATCGCTTTTCTGCGCCCGCGCCTGCTCATAAGCGTCGTAGGCAAGCCCCGCCGCATCCGCGCCGAGCTTGGTGCCGATGAATTGCGAGCCGGTCCGATCGGCCCAGATCTTGAGCTGTTCGATCGCCGCCGCGCGGAAGGTATCGCCGGCCGCAAGCATGACCTGGAGGCCAGAGCCCGAGAGCTTGGCGGCAAGCTTACCGATAGTGGTCGTCTTGCCGGTACCGTTCACGCCGACGACGAGAATGACATGCGGCTTGTGCGAGAGATCGAGTTCCAGCGGCTTGGCGACAGGCTTCAGGACCTTGGTGATCTCGCCCGCCATGATGCGCGCCACATCTTCGCCGCTCACATCCTTGCCGTAACGCTCGGAAGACAGGGCGCCGGTGATGCGCATGGCGGTCTCGACACCCAGATCGGACTGGATGAGAAGATCTTCCAGCTCATCGAGCGTGTCCTCATCCAGCTTGCGCTTGGTGAAGAGCGCCGAAATCTGCGTCGTCAGCTGCGACGACGTGCGGGAAAGCCCGGCGCGCAGGCGCTGAAACCATGTCAGTTTTACCTGCGGTGCTACAGGCGCAGGCTCCTGCCGTTCACTTGCCGACGAAAAACCCTTGGGCAGAGCCGTGGGAACCGCAGGGGGTTCGACCGCGCTCGCGGCTTCCGCCTCGTCGAGCAGCGCATCCATCGCATCCGTATCCAGCACGACATCCGCTGCTTCCGGCAAAGCTTCGTCCTGCTCTTCAGCGGCTGCTTCCGCCTGTAGCAACGACAATGGCACCACGCCCATATCGCCGGAAAGCTCGGCACCGGGAAGAAGCGGTGCGTCCTCTTCCTCATCTTCTTCGGAGAGAACTACACCCGTCGCTTCGTCCGGGGCCGGGCCACCGGCCGTCTCCATCTCCAGTTCGGAAACCGGGTCCTTGTCGACAGCGCCATGCGCTTCGGCGTCGCTCAGCGCCGCTTCGAAGGAGGCGTTTTCATTGCCGCGCTCAGACGCGGCATCCTCTTGCGGCCGCTCTTCCGTTGCGGCCTTGTCCTTGCCGAACGAAAAGACTTTTTTGATGAAGCCGAGGGCCATGGTCGTTCCCGTGTCTTTTCTCTTTAGCCGCCTCAGGCCGCATTTGCCGCCAGAAGCTTCATGTTCAGATGTTTGCCGTTGTGGCCGGTAATCGCAACCTGCGCAAGAGTGCGCGCAGGAAGATCAGGCGCCGCCACCAGCGTGAAATTGTCGGTATGGGCAAAACCGTTGTTTTCAACAAGGATCGTCTGCACCGAACCGACCATGCCCTGCAGATGCGCGAGCCGCAGCGCCTCACTGCGTTCACGAAGCCTCGCCGCCCGCTCCTTCACCAGCGCGCGGTCAAGCTGCGGCATGCGAGCGGCAGGTGTGCCGGCACGCGGGCTGTAGGGAAACACATGCAGGCTGGAAATGCCGCATTCCTCCGCCAGCGTCGCGGCATTTTCGAACATCTCTTCCGTCTCTGTCGGAAAACCGGCGATCATATCCGCGCCGAAGGCGATCTCCGGCCGCAGCGCCCGCACGTCGCGACAGAAGCGGATGGCATCGGCCCGTGAATGGCGGCGTTTCATGCGTTTCAGGATCATGTCGTCGCCATGCTGGAGGGATAGGTGCAGATGCGGCATGAAACGCGGCTCATCGGCAATCAGATCCATCAAATGATGGTCGGCCTCGATACTATCGATCGAGGAAAGCCGCAGACGCAGAATATCCGGCACCTGTTTCAGCAATGTCTTGGCGAGGTAACCGAGCGATGGCTCGCCGGGCAGGTCAGCGCCATAGCTGGTCGCATCCACCCCGGTCAGCACGATTTCGCAATAGCCGCTTTCCGTCAGCCTGCGTGCCTGATCCACCACCGCACCCATGGGCACCGAGCGCGAATTGCCGCGCCCGTAGGGTATGATGCAGAAGGTGCAGCGATGATCGCAGCCATTCTGCACCTGAATGAAGGCGCGCACATGCCCGTCTATGTGCTTCACCATCTGCGGCGCTGTCGCCTTGATGCTCATGATGTCGTTGACGCGCAGCTTTTCTTCCGCCGAGACGCCGAAATCCGGCAGCGCGCGATAGGAGGTGCTTTTCAGCTTTTCCTCATTGCCCAGCACCGCATCCACCTCGGGCATTTCGGCAAAGGTCTGTTTTTCCGTCTGTGCGGCGCAGCCGGTAACAATGATGCGTGCATGCGGATTGTCGCGCCGTGCGCGGCGGATGGCCTGGCGCGCCTGACGCACCGCCTCGCCCGTCACGGCACAGGTATTGACCAGCACGGCATTGTTGAGCCCGGCTTTTTCGGCCTCCGCCCGCATCACTTCCGATTCATAAGTGTTGAGACGGCAGCCGAAGGTTATGACCTCGACGCCACTCATACGGCCCCCTGTTCGGCCGCAGCATCACGCGACCAGACGCCGGTAACGGGATCGACCATGCCGGACCATTCCCATTCGGCCGGGCCGGTCATGATGACGTGATTGTCCTCACGCCAGTCGATGGTCAGCGGCACGCGGATGGGGCTGGAGGCGACATCGATGGTGACCTTCCGGCCGGTACGGCCGGTGCGGGCGGCGGAAACGGCTGATGCGCAGGCGGCCGAACCGCAGGCGAGTGTCAGCCCTGCGCCGCGTTCCCATGTGCGGGTGCGAAGCGCGCTGTCGGAAATCACCTGCGCCAGCGTGATATTGGCCTTCTCCGGAAACATCGGATGGTTTTCGAGCAGCGGCCCGAAACGTTCGAGATCGAACTCCATCGGATCACGATCCACCCAGAAGATCGCGTGCGGATTGCCCATGGACATGACGGCGGGCGAATGCAGGATCGGCGCATCGATCGGGCCAATCTGCAATTCGATGCGACTGGTATCGTGGAACTCCTCCGAAAGCGGAATGTCGCTCCAGCGGAACCGCGGCAGGCCCATATCGACTGATATCATGCCATCTTCATGTTCGACGGCGTTCAGGATGCCCGCCACCGTCTGAAAGGTGAAGCTGGTCTTGCCCGTTTCGGAAGACAGCGCCTGCACCACGCAGCGCGTGCCGTTACCGCAGGCCTGCGCCTTCGTGCCGTCGCAATTGAGAATGTCGATGAAGGCATCCGTGCCGCCAACACGCGGATCGTGGATCGCCATGATCTGGTCGAACTGGGTTGAGGAATCGGCATTGAGCGCGATTGCCGCTTCGGGCGTGACCATATCTTTACGGCCGCGCATATCGACAACGAGGATCTTGTTGCCAAGCCCGTTCATCTTCGCAAATTCGACCGTATCCGCCATCGCCTTAAACCTGAAAACTGTCTGAAAACCGGTTTGCATTCGGGATATTTCCCGCGCTTTCGCCCTATATGGCGGAAAGACCGGCAAATTACCAGACTGTTGCGGCGCAAACGGGGCGGCGGTCAGACGGAAGGCACGTCGAAAACTTCTCCGGGACGCATTGGCCGGAAACGGCTCTCATCCACCCCCTGCTCCGTCAACGCAACCTTGAGGGCCGCAAGCGGCGCATCCACCGCCTCATCGGTGAGCTGCACCGTGCCCCAATGATGGCCGCAAACATGCGCCGCGCCGCAAAGCTTCATACCTTCCACGGCTTCCGCCGGGTTCTGGTGCTGGCCTTTCATGAACCAGCGCGGCTCGTAAGCGCCGAATGGCAAGTTCGCCAAGCGGAATTCGCCGTGCTTCTTGCGCGCGGCGTGATAGTTGAGGCCCTCGTGGAAGCCGGTATCGCCTATATGGTAGATTTTACCGCCTGGCGTTTCGATCACGAAGGCGGCCCAGAGCGCCATGCGTCGGTCGTTAAGACCGCGGGCCGACCAGTGGTGGCACGGTTCGAAATGAATTTTCACCGAACCTGTCTCCACCACATCGCCCCAATCGCCCACCTTGATACGCGCCGCCTCGACACCGGTGCGAATAATCGCGTCATTGCCGAGCGGCGTGATGAAAAGCGGCTTGTGCGCCACATGCAGGCGCTTCAACGTTTCCATATCCAGATGGTCGTAGTGATTATGGGTCACCAGCACCAGATCGATGGGCGGCAGATCCTCGAAACGGATGCCGGGCGGATTGACCCGTTTGGGACCGGCAAAACTGAAAGGGCTGGTGCGCTGCGACCACACCGGATCGACGAGAATATTCAAACCCGCCGTCTGGATGAGAAATGAAGCATGGCCCACAAAGGTGACGCGCATGTCCCTGCCTTCGATGCGGGCTTCCGGCTTTGCGAAGGGAAAGGGGCTCGGATAGCTTTCCGGCCATGTGGCGCGCTCGCCATTGAAGCGCCATTTCAGCAGCCCCATGAAATTGCCGGGCGGCGAACCGCCGGGGTTGAAGAAGCGCATCCCGTCGAAATGATCGGAGATCGGGCCGCTATAATAGGCGCTGGCGCTCGAACGGCGGGCATAAAGGCCACCACCCGCCAGAGCGAGCAGGCCAAGAGCGGAAAAACGAAAAAATTTTCGACGGTTCATGACAAATGTATAGGGAGCGAAAGAGGGCCGTTCAAGCACCGCCAATGGTGGCCGGCGACCAATCACGCAAAGATGAAATGCAGGCCTTCGCGCCTGAAACCCGGCACCGCCTTGACTTTTCCCGCGCTTTCCTGTTTATCGCCGCCAATCAGCTGGCAGTTTCACGACTCCAAGCCGCCGACCGGGACCCGCAAAGGTATAAAGAGATCCCGGAGGTCAACACCCGACAGCGCGATGCGCCCTCGGGTGCTTTTTGGCTTTGCGTCTTGTTTTTGGCAGCGAAAGCACCGACGTTTCGGAAACCCCGGAACGAAGAAGGAAGAAACGATGTTTGAAAACCTCCAGGACCGCCTTGGTTCCATTCTGAATGGACTGACCGGCCGTGGCGCGCTGACGGAAGCCGATGTTGCTGCCGCCCTGCGCGAGGTTCGCCGTGCGCTTCTGGAAGCGGACGTTGCGCTGGAAGTCGTGCGTTCCTTCACTGACAAGGTGCGTGAAAAGGCTGTCGGCGCAGCCGTTCTGAAATCCATCAAGCCCGGCCAGATGGTCGTCAAGATCGTGCATGACGAGCTTGTCGAAATGCTCGGCACCGAAGGCGTCTCGATCGACCTGCATGCGGCCGCCCCCGTCGTCATCATGATGGTGGGTCTGCAGGGTTCGGGCAAGACCACGACAACAGGCAAGATCGCCAAGCGCCTGACCGACCGTGACAAGAAGAAGGTGCTGATGGCATCTCTCGACACGCGTCGTCCGGCCGCACAGGAACAGCTTCGCCAGCTCGGCGTGCAGACCGGCGTCGACACGTTGCCGGTCATTGCCGGCCAGTCGCCGACAGATATCGCCGCGCGCGCCGTGCAGGCCGCAAAGCTTGGCGGCCACGACGTCGTCATTCTCGACACCGCCGGCCGCACCCATATCGATGAACCCTTGATGCTGGAAATGGCCGACATCAAGAAGAAGTCCAACCCGCACGAAATCCTGCTGGTCGCGGATTCGCTGACAGGTCAGGACGCCGTCAATCTCGCGCGCAATTTCGATGAGCGCGTCGGCATCACCGGTCTCGTGCTGACCCGTATGGACGGCGACGGACGCGGCGGTGCCGCCCTTTCCATGCGTGCCGTCACCGGCAAGCCGATCAAGCTGATCGGTATCGGCGAGCGCATGAACGAACTCGACGAGTTCCATCCGCGCCGTATCGCCGACCGTATTCTCGGCATGGGCGACATCGTCTCGCTGGTCGAGAAGGCCGCCGAGAACATCGATGCGGAAAAAGCCCGTGCCATGGCCGAGAAGATGGCCAAGGGCAAGTTCGACCTCAACGATCTCTCCGACCAGCTTGCCCAGATGAAGAAGATGGGCGGCATGGGCGGCATCATGGGGCTGATGCCCGGCATGGCCGGCATGAAGGACAAGATGGCTTCCGCTGGCCTCAACGACAAGATGTTCGACCGCCAGATCGCCATCATCTCGTCGATGACCAAGGCGGAACGCGCCAATCCCGATATTCTGAAGCACAGCCGAAAGAAGCGCATCGCCGCCGGTTCCGGCACCGATGCCGCTGAAATCAACAAGCTTCTGAAGATGCATCGCGGCATGGCCGACATGATGAAGGCCATGGGCGGCAAGGGCAAAGGCGGCATCATGAAGCAGATGATGGGCGGCCTTGCCGGCAAGATGGGCCTCGGTGGTCTTGGCGGCGGCATGCCTGATCTGTCGAACATCGATCCGAAGCAGCTTGAAGCGCTCCAGAAGCAGGCAGAAGCCGCCGGTCTCGGCAAGCCGGGCGGGATGCCCGGCCTCGGCGGCATGCCGGGCGGATTGCCGGGCCTCGGCAGCGCCAAGCTGCCAGGTCTTGGTGGCATGCCGGGCCTGCCCGGCTTTCCGAAAAAGAAGTGAGGGGGACACCAGTGAACAATGCAGAGGTGAAAGCCCAGCTTTCCGAATACCGCCAGTCGATCGACAATATCGATGCCGCACTGGTTCACATTCTTGCCGAACGTTTCCGCTGTACCAAGGCGGTGGGCGTGCTGAAGGCAAAATACAATTTGCCGCCGGCCGACCCGGCGCGCGAGGAATACCAGATTGAACGCCTTCGCCACCTGGCAAAGGATGCCAATCTGGATCCGGATTTCGCCGAGAAGTTCCTGAACTTCATCATCAAGGAAGTCATCCGGCATCATGAAGCAATCGCCGCCGAACATGGCGGCACCGAAAAGACCGCCTGAAAGGCGGACAAGCCATCCTAAGGAGTAAATGACATGGCACTTAAAATTCGTCTCGCACGCGGTGGTTCCAAGAAGCGCCCGTACTACCAGATCGTCGTTGCTGACGCCCGTTCGCCCCGCGACGGCCGTTTCCTCGAGAAGGTCGGTTCCTGGAACCCGATGCTTGCCAAGGACAACCCGCAGCGCATCGAGCTGAAGGCTGACCTCATCAAGGAATGGATCGCCAAGGGCGCACAGCCGACCGACCGCGTTCTGCGCTTCCTCGCAGAAGCCGGTCTTGCCGAGCGCGCCGCTCGCAGCAACCCGGAAAAGGCAAAGCCGGGCAAGCGCGCTCTGGAACGCGTCGCTGAAAAGAAGCAGAAGGCTGAAGATGCAGCCGCTGCTGCTGCGGAAGCCTCTGCCGCAGAATAATCTGCGCAGAATCTTTTGAAGAACGGGTGGCGTGGTTTTCCATGCCGCCCGTTTTTTGTTTATTTTGGCGTCAACAAACCTTAAAGCTGACGCAACCACCACCAGAAGACGGACGGCCCGATGGCAAAGCTGGAAAACCCGGTACTCATGGCAAAGATCGGCGGCGCGCAGGGCCTGCGCGGTGAGGTCCGTGTCAGCACCTATACGGCCGATCCGATGGCGCTCGGCGATTATGGCAATCTGGTCACCGCCGATGGCCGCATCTTCGAAATTCTTGAGGTGCGCGAGGGCAAGAACGTTGTCGTCGTTCGTTTCAGGGGCATCAACGACCGCAATGCGGCCGAAGGCCTGAACGGGCTGGAACTGTTCATCGACCGCGATAATCTGCCCGACGACGAGCTTGACGATGACGAGTTTTATTATGCCGATCTCGAAGGGCTGGAAGCCGTTGATGCCGAAGGCAAAAGCTATGGCGCCGTCAGCGCCGTCTATGATTTCGGCGCGGGCGATCTGCTGGAGCTGAAAGGTGCGGGCCGTCGCCCTGCCCTTATACCCTTTTCGGAAGCAGCCGTGCTTGAGATCGATCTCGAAGCCGGGCGCATTCTCATCGACCCGATGGCCGCCGGACTGATCGACAATCCCGACGATAAAGACGAAACCGGCGCATCGCCTTTCGGCAAGAAATAAAGCAATGACTTTCAAGGCCACCGTTCTGACGCTCTACCCGGAAATGTTTCCGGGACATTTGGGATATTCGCTGGCGGGCAAGGCGCTGGAACGCGAACAATGGTCGCTTGAGGCCGTGCAGATTCGCGAATTCGCGACGGACAAGCACAGAAGCGTCGATGACACCCCGGCAGGCGGCGGTGCCGGCATGGTACTAAAACCCGACATTCTTGCTGCAGCCATCGACCATGTTTCGGATGGCGATACGCGACCGCGCCTGCTGATGAGCCCACGCGGCAAACCACTATCGCAGGACCGTGTGCGCGAACTGGCGGCGGGCGACGGTGCGATCATCGTCTGCGGCCGTTTCGAAGGCGTCGATCAGCGGGTCATAGAGGCGCGCGGGCTGGAGGAAGTGTCGATCGGCGACTACATCCTCTCAGGCGGCGAGCCGGCCGCACTGACGCTTCTGGACGCCATCGTCCGCGTCCTGCCGGGCGTCATGGGCAACGATCTGTCAGGTGTGCATGAAAGCTTCGAGGGCGGGCTGCTGGAACATCCGCATTATACCCGCCCGCAGGTATGGGAGGGCCGCGATATTCCCGCCGTCCTCACGTCAGGCAACCACGCCGCCATCGACAAATGGCGGCACGAACAGGCGCTGGCGCTGACGAAGGAAAGACGGCCAGACCTTCTTAAAAAGGCTCAGACCGAGACGAAATAATAGGCCGTCAGCACCAGGCCGACCGCAATGACCAGCCAGCGAATGATCCATTGCGGCACGCGCCTTGCCGTGTGCACGCCCGCATAGCCGCCAAGTGCCGCCGCCGGGAACATGATGAGCGCCGCCCACCAGGATACGACGCCGCCGCTGACAAAGATCGTAATCGCGATGATGGCGATCACCACCGACAGCAGGTTCTTCAGCGCGTTCAGATGATGATAGCTGCCGCCCGAAGTGATCCCGAGGATGGCGAGCATCATGATGCCCATGCCGGCACCGAAAAAACCGCCATAGATGGAAGCGAGCCCCTGAAAGACGAGGCTCGGAAGATTGCCGGGAGACCGCTCCGCACTGACCTTCGGACGCAGCCACGGGCCAGCGGCGAAAACGGCGGTGGCGGCGAGAAGCAGCCATGGAACCAGCTGGCGGAAGGAAGGATTGTCGAGCGACAGCAGAAGCAGCGAGCCGGCCAGCCCGCCGACGACGGAAACGGCTGACAGCAGGATCGCCTCGCGCCAATGCGCACGGATTTCCGGCCCATAGGCGATGACCGAGGTGATATAACCCGGAAACTGCACGATAGCCGAAGTGGCATTGGCAACGATGGGCGGCAGGCCGGCCAGCGTCATCGCCCCGAAGGTCAGGAAAGTGCCGCCGCCGGCAATGGCATTGACGACACCCGACAGAAAGCCGGTCGCAAACAGCATGAGAACGATGAATATGGACATGGCCCCTCCCAAGGTTTTCATGCCATATCCGGCAGAAAGCCGCTTCGCAACTGCAGGAACGCGGTGCGCAATTGATAAAATATTGTCATGAAAGGGATGACAAACGGCGCTGCCTCGTGTATGTGCCCGCGTGGAATTGGGGTTTACCCCTTTAACCGCAAGCAAAGAATGGCGAACCCGCTCCTGCCGCAAGGCATGATCCCAAGGCTTTGACCGAAGGACGAACCGTTGAGCGCTCTGGCTGTTTCAGAAGAAATCAGAGGTTAACATGACCAATATCATTCAGCAGCTGGAAGCCGAACAGGCCGCCAAGATCGAAGCAAAGCGCACCCTGCCCGAGTTTTCTCCGGGCGACACCCTGCGCGTCAACGTTCGCGTTACCGAAGGTAACCGTACCCGCGTTCAGGCTTACGAAGGCGTTTGCATCGCCCGTTCCGGCGGTGGCCTTTCCGAAAGCTTCACCGTTCGCAAGATCTCCTACGGCGAAGGCGTCGAGCGCGTATTCCCGATCTACTCCCCGCTGGTCGAAGGCGTTGAAATCGTTCGCCGCGGTAAGGTTCGCCGCGCGAAGCTCTACTACCTGCGCGACCGTCGCGGCAAGGCTGCCCGTATCGTTGAAAACACCGGTACGCGCGCCCGCAAGCTGAACGAATCCGAGCGCCAGGCAGCAGCCGAAGAAAAGGCACGTCTGGAAGCCGAAAAGGTAGCAGCAGCACAGGCTCTCGCCGCCGAGAAGGCAGCAGCCGAAGCCGCAGAAGCCAAGGCAGCAGAAGAAGCAGCAAAGGCTGCTGAAACCGCAGCCGAATAAGATTTCCATTTCGATGGATTAAAGAAAAGGCGGCCTTCGGGCCGCCTTTTTTGTGGTGTCTCGCTGCAAACCTAAAGCCGCAGACTGAGAATTGGCAAGCGGCCTGGAACTATGCTGCACGAGCGGTTTTATGCAGCTTGGAAAATCGAAAGAAAACTCGCCTTACTGCCCGCCTGCCGCGCGACCTTTCAGTCATTTCTCATGAAAGGATGCAGAAAGATTCCAATCAACTACAGATACTTACTTAATTTTTTCGTGTGGGTGTTTTAGCCCATCCTCGAATAGCATTGCCTAATTCCCTTTATTGTGCAATTTTCTTGCTGTTTTAGGTGTTATTATGTTTTTATTTAATTCTTTTTTAACAAGAAATAAGTCCGCTTTCCTGGCAGTTGGCCTCGCCAGCGCGTTGATGAACATCCTTAATCTTTCCGGCTCACTTTTCATGCTGGAAGTTTACGACCGCATTCTGCCCAGCAAGAGCATTCCCTCTCTTGTGGCGCTGGTCGTTCTGCTGATCGTTCTCTACGCGTTTCTCATGGGGTTCGACGCGCTGCGAGGCCGTATATTGGCGCGCATCTCGGACAATATGGACGACGCGCTCAATCAGAAGCTTTTCAGGGCGTCGATCAGCGCCCCGCTCCTTGCTTCCGGGAAGATCGATGGGCTGCAGATCGTCGGTGATCTCGATCAGATCCGCCAGTTTCTCTCAGGGCCGGGGCCTGCGGCCTTTTTCGATATTCCCTGGCTGCCCATCTATCTCCTGATCTGTTTTGCCCTGCATCCGTGGATCGGGTTCGCTGTGCTCGGCGGAGCCGTGGTTCTCATCGTGCTGACGCTTCTGACCAATTGGCTGACCGAAAGGGCGACAAAGCAGGCTTATACTGCGCGAGGGCAGAGAAACGTCCTCGTCGGCAGCAGTCAGCGCAACATTGAATCCATCAAGACCATGGGCATGATGGATGCAGTGACGTCCATGTGGGACGAGTTGCACTCCAGATATCGCTCCGTCACCCTGTCGACTTCAGATACGGCCGGCATGCTCGGCGCCATATCGAGAACCTTCCGCCTGTTGCTGCAATCCGGCGTCATGGCCATCGGCGCCGTGCTTGTCATCGACGGCCATGCATCGGCGGGCAGCATCATCGCAGGTTCGATTCTCTCTGCGAAGGCGCTCGGCCCTGTCGAACATGCAATCGCGAACTGGCGCAGCTTCATGACCGCAAGACAGGGCTGGAAACGCGTCAACGAGTTCCTGGAGCTGGTGCCGGAACCCATACCGCCGCTCTCCCTGCCGCGCCCGCAATTTACCGTCGCAGTCGATCGTGTAACGGGTGGGCCGCCCAATGGCGCACGCGATACGGTCGCCGATATTTCCTTCACGCTGAACGCAGGCGACGGGCTAGGCATCATTGGCCCAAGCGCGTCCGGCAAGTCCACGCTGGCACGCCTGATGACCGGCATCTGGCCCTATGAACGTGGCTCCGTCCGCTTTGATGGGGCCGCACTCAACCAGTGGGATTTCGAGTTTCTCGGCAAATCCATCGGTTACATGCCCCAGCAGGTGGAACTGATGCCGGGGACGGTGGCGCAGAACATTGCGCGCTTCGACCGCAATGCGACTGCGGAAGCAATCGTCGCCGCAGCCAAGGCTGCGCAGGTGCATGAGCTGATCCTGAACCTGCCCAACGGTTACGATACCTATATTGGCGACCGCGGCGAGGCTTTGTCGGGCGGGCAGAAGCAGCGCATCGGCCTTGCCCGTGCCCTGTTTGGCGAACCCTTCTTCGTCCTTCTCGATGAGCCGAACTCCAATCTGGACAGTGAAGGCGAAGGAGCCCTGCGCAATGCGATTGGCGACATCAGGGCGCGCGGCGGCATCGTCGTCGTCATTGCCCATCGCCCCAGCGCCATCGAAAGCGTCAATCTGGTGATGGTGATGAGCAACGGCCGGATGCTGCGCTTTGGCACGAAGGAGGAGGTGCTCGCGCAAATCCTGCGGCAGAACATCCGCCAGGTGCCTGAGGAGGAAGAAACGCGCAAGATTGAAAACCGGGTGAGCGAAAATGGTTGAAGCAGAAAAACCCGGCATGACGAATGCGTCCATTCTCAGACATTCGACGGCAGTGGTCGTTCTCGCCCTTGGCCTTTTGGTCGGATTGGGCGGCTGGGCTGCTTTCGCAAAGCTTGCCGGTGCGGTGGTGGCCACGGGCCGGGTTGTCGTTGAAGGCAATTCAAAAAAAATCCAGCATCTTTCCGGCGGCATCGTCAGCGAGATCAATGTCGCCGAAGGTGACAGGGTAGAGGCCGGCCAGATCCTCCTGCGGCTGAGCGCCACCGTCGTTCAGGCGAACCTCTCCATCATCGAGAATACGCTTGCGCAGCTCTACTCGCGTCGGGCCCGTCTCCGTGCAGAGATTGCCGAAGCACCGTCTTTCACTGTAACGGAAGACCTGGCGGCGCTGACGAGTTCGAAGGCGGCCAAGACCTTCATCGACAGCGAACAGAACCTTTTTAATAGCCGTCGCAACGCGTTGGTCGGCATGAAAAAGCAGTTGGGAACGCGCAAGGACCAACTCGGTGACGAGGCGCGTGGCCTCGAGGTGCAGGTGGAGGCGACGGACAATGAGCTTGCCATTGTAAAGGAAGATGTTTCCAAGACGGACGAGCTCTTCAAAAAAGGGCTCGTGACGCTCCAGCGCCTCAATCTCCTCAAACGCCAGCTGTCCAATCTCGAAGGCCAGCAGGGCCAATATATCGCCGCTCGTGCGCAAACGGTGGGCAAGCTGAGCGAACTGGATCTGCAACTGCTTCAGCTCGACGAAGACCGCAAATCGGAAGTCACGAAAGATCTGACATCAATCGAAGCAACCGTTGCGGAATATGAAGAACGGCTGGCGGCGACGCGCGACCAGCTGGATCGCCTCGATATCCGCTCGCCGATTGCCGGTCGCGTCTACCAGCTTTCAGTGCACAATATAAATGGCGTCATTCAACCCGGCGAAGTGCTGATGCTGGTGGTGCCGGAGCGGGATGAGCTTGCGATCGAGGCCAATATAACCCCGCGAGACATCGATCAGATTTACGTCGGGCAACCGGTCACCGTTCGCTTTACGGCGTTCAACCAAAGCACGACGCCGGATTTGAGCGCGGAGGTTGCTGTCGTTGCCCCCGATCTGCAGACGGATTCCCGAACTGGCACATCTTATTACGCGTTGCGCATCAAACCCGACAAGGCCGGCATGACACACCTACCTGGCGGGAAGTTGTATCCTGGCATGCCGGCAGAAGTATTTATCCAGACCAGCGAGAGGAGTGTTCTTTCTTATTTCGTAAAACCATTCCAAGACAGGCTCAGAAAAACCTTCGTTCAGGAATGATTTATTTCAGAAAAAGCGACTTTTAGAGAAAATTTCTCAATACACCAAATACGCGATTTTTCGAAAAAAACGTATTTCTTATATTGTATTATCGTTTTTTATGTATTAAATATTACCCGCAATAATTACTATTAATTTAATTTCAATTCATCAATTTCTCAAAGATTTATAGGAGTTTAAAATGGCGTTAAAAGTAACTTTCGGTAATGGCGGCGCCGCTTCGGTTTCCTCGCTTACCAGCCTGATCGACCAGGAAGCTTATAAGCTCCTCACGGAATCGACCGCTCAGGTCAAGAACGGTTCCTCGCTCGAATCCGGTAGCGTCAATGTCGGCGCTGTATCAGTTCCCGGCACCGGTGCAGGTGGTACGGTGGATGTCGGTTACGATGCCTCCTCGAACGGCTTCAAATTTGACGTATCGTCAGCATGGAATTCGGTAAAGAACGCTCTCGCCCAGTCCGACACCTCTGAAAACCTTATCTTCAAGGATTTCGTTCAGGTCGACGTTCATCTCGGCGGCACCGGTTCGTCCACCGTGGAAGTTCTCAATGCCAAGCGTGGCAACATCTCGACCGGCGCTGGCAATGACACGGTCACCGTCTCTGTCGTTTCGAATGAAAAGACCTGGGTAAACAATTTCAACATCGATACCGGGGCAGGCAACGACACGATCATCGTCAAGGCTGGCGCTGCATTTAACGACGCATCTGCGGCTGGCACGGGCGGTCTTGCCGCCAATACCGGTGCCGTGAATGGCGGTGCTGGCATCACCGACGGCAGCTTCACTTCCGTCAAGATCGATGCAGGTGCCGGTAACGATACGATCGACCTGAGCGGCGTGAAACTTGCGTCCTCACTGGTGACCGGCGGTAAGGGTATCGATCACATCATCGCAAGCGGTGGCGCCGATACCTTCGTCTTTAATCTCGGCGACATGGCCAAGAGCTTTGCGACTGATACCATCGAAGGCTTCAACGCCGCCGTGGACAAGCTCAAGCTGGTCGGCACGGTGATCGATAACTGGGCGGTATCGACGATCGATAACGACACCATCCTCAGCTACAACGTCACTGGCGAGCACAAGGGCGAAAAGATCGTTCTCTCCGGTGTTCACCTGACCGGTAGCGATTGGTTCACCGCGTAATTCTCTCGAAGAGAATTTCATTATTTGCCACTTAAAATGATCGTGGCCCGGAAACACCCGGGCCACGATTTTTTGCATGTGCGACGGTCGGCAATCGTGTCAGCTGTCGCTATCTTCCAAAGTCAGGCGGTCCTGACCTGATTGCCCATTCTGCGCGTTGCGATGATGACAAGCACCCCGGCAAGCGCCAGGCAGAAAGCAAGGAAGAACATCGGCGCAATGGTGCTGCCGGTCTGATCCTTGATCCAGGGCACCACATTCTGCGCCACGAAGCCACCCAGATTGCCGACGGAATTGATGGCGGCAATGCCGGCAGCAGCGCCTGCACCCTTGAGGAAGCGGCCGGGCAAGCTCCAGAACACCGGCTGGCCGGCAAAGATGCCTGCAGCGGCGATGCAGAGGAAAGCGAACTGCAGGACCGGATCACTGAGCAATGCCGACATCAACAGGCAAAACGCACCGATGAAGGCAGGGCCGACGATATAGGGCGTCTTGTTCTTGGCCTTGTCGGCCGCCAAAGGCACGACGAACAGTGCAACGGCGACGATCACCCAGGGGATGATGTTGATGAAGCCGTTAGCAGTGTTGGAAACGCCGAAGCTCTTCACGATCGTCGGAAGCCAGTAGCTGAGACCATAGGCGGCCAGCGGAAAGCCGACATAGCAAAGCGCCATAAACAGAACGCGCGGATTGACCAGCGCCTTGAAGCCGTCCTCCGCATGTTCTTCCATGCCCTTGTTTTCTTCGGCCAGCCGGTTCTTCAGCCAGGTTTTCTCATCCTGCGTCAGAAACTTCGCCTTTTCCGGGGTGTCGTCGAGATAAAAGAAGGTGGCGATACCGGCGATGACGGCCGGAATACCCGTGGCGAGGAACACCCATTCCCAACCGGCATAACCGAGGAAACCATCCAGATCGAGCAGCATGCCGCCAAGCGGTGCGCCGATGGCATTGGCAAGCGCGCTGAAGATCATGAACAAGCCGATCATGCGGCCACGATAATCGCGCGGGAACCAGAGCGTCATCAGGAACAAAACGCCGGGGAAGAAACCCGCCTCGCAGAGCCCGAGCAGGAAGCGCAGGATGTAGAACATCGTGGCGTTCTGCGTATAGGCAAGCGCGATGGTGACGGCGCCCCAGGAAACCAGAATGCGGGCGAACCATTTGCTGGCGCCGAAACGGTTGAGGAAAAGGTTGCTCGGCACCTCGAAGAGGAAATAGCCGATGAAGAACAGCGAAGCGCCAAGGCCGTAGGCATATTCGCTGAGGCTCAGCGCATCGACCATCTGCAGCTTGGCATAGCTGACATTCTGGCGGTCGATATAGGCGATGAGATAAAGAAGGCCAAGAAACGGCATCAGCCGCCAGGTGATCTTCGAGATAAGGGCTTTTTCGGATACCATATGCTTTTCCCTCCCTTCGATTGCTCGTCGAAATGCAAATGATAAGGGAACCCATCTATATGTGCATTGCAAAATACGCAAGTTGCACTGCATCATAACCGCCGGCAACCACTACAAGGCAGGCCCATTGGGGGCTTGAGCCATGATGCAGCGCATATAGAAAATGCCGAACCGTCGCATTCAGGGCTGTACGCATTCATATTGCCGTAAAACCGGCAATCTGCTATGAACGCTGCCATGGGATCTAAATTCGGATGTCTCGCGCAGAATGTTTATGTGCTGCAGGACCACAAGCGTCTGCCGGCACGGTTCTTTGCGCGCGTTTCCGGGGCGCTCACCAGCCGACTTAGGCTCGCCTGACAGCAGCACGCTGTCCACCGCCTTACTGAACCCTCATTACCCTTTTATATGACAAGGCACAGAGCCATGAGCGCACCCCGCACCCTGTATGACAAAATCTGGGACGACCACGTCGTCAATCGTGATCCCGACGGAACCTGTCTTCTCTACATCGACCGTCACCTCGTCCATGAGGTGACGAGCCCGCAGGCCTTCGAAGGCCTGCGCATAGCCGGTCGCCCCGTGCATTCACCTGCCCGCACGCTGGCCGTCGTCGACCATAACGTTCCGACCACGGCCGACCGGCTGGAAGGTATCAAGAACGAGGAAAGCCGCATTCAGGTGGAAGCGCTCGCGCAGAACGCTAGGGATTTCGGCGTCGAATATTATTCCGAGCGCGACAAGCGCCAGGGCATCGTTCACATCGTCGGCCCCGAACAGGGTTTCACCCTGCCGGGCATGACGATCGTGTGCGGCGACAGTCATACCTCGACCCACGGCGCCTTTGGCGCACTGGCGCATGGCATCGGCACCTCGGAAGTGGAGCACGTTCTGGCGACCCAGACGCTGATCCAGAAAAAGGCCAAGAACATGCTGGTGCGTGTCGACGGCAAAATCCCGGATGGTGTTACCGCCAAGGACATCATCCTCGCCATTATCGGCGAGATCGGCACGGCTGGCGGCACCGGTCACGTAATCGAATTTGCCGGCGAGGCGATCCGTTCGCTCTCCATGGAAGGCCGCATGACGGTCTGCAACATGACCATCGAGGGCGGAGCCCGCGCAGGTCTTATTGCACCTGACGAAACCACCTTTGACTACATCAAAGACAAGCCGCGCTCGCCGAAGGGCGAAACGCTGGAACAGGCCATCGCCTATTGGAAAACGTTGAAGTCCGACGAAGGCGCACATTACGACAAGGTCGTGGTACTGAACGCGGCCAATCTGCCGCCGATCGTCTCCTGGGGCTCGTCGCCGGAAGACGTGACCTCCGTTGAAGGGATCGTTCCCAATCCGGATGATATTGAGGAAGAAAACAAGCGTACCTCCAAATGGCGTGCGCTGGAATACATGGGCCTGAAGCCCGGAACGCGCATCACCGATATCGCCATCGACCGCGTCTTCATCGGCTCCTGCACCAATGGCCGCATCGAAGATTTGCGCGCGGCGGCGAAAATCGTCGACGGCCGCAAGGTCGCCCCCACGGTCTCGGCAATGATCGTGCCCGGCTCCGGTCTTGTGAAGGAACAGGCGGAAAAGGAAGGTCTCGACAAGATTTTCCTCGAAGCCGGTTTCGAATGGCGCGAACCGGGATGTTCCATGTGCCTTGCCATGAATGACGACCGCCTGAAGCCCGGCGAACGCTGCGCCTCCACCTCGAACCGCAATTTCGAGGGCCGCCAAGGCTATAAGAGCCGCACCCACCTCGTCTCCCCTGCCATGGCAGCAGCGGCGGCGATCGCCGGTCATTTCGTCGACGTGCGCGAGTGGCAATAGGTTCCTGACACCATCGTTTCAGGAAAGCCACCCGTCCCACACAGGGGCGGGTGGCTTTTTATTATGCCCCCTGCAAACGCCGTTGCGGCTGCGTGCCGTGCAGAAACACAGCAAAAGTATCCCAGGGCGGCGTGATGGAGAGCTGGCTCAGAATACGCGCGACCTCCCCTCTGTGAATGCCGGCATGCAGGACCATATGCGAGATCATCTCGGCACGGGACATGTAACCTTTGTCACCATCCGTAAAGGTGAAGGCGACAAATTCGCCAAGCGATGCCGGTGATGCCTTCCCGATGTAATCGAGATACCAGCCATCCAGAGCAGCGACATCCTTCGCAAGATCATCCAGCTGCGGCGTTGCCTCGGTATTGTCGGAGAGAAAACCATGCGCCGTACCGGTGAGATGGCCAGAAAAAATCCTTGCGACCACGTAATAATGATTGATCAGCCGAATTGCCATGTGCCGCTCGGATGCGTTCTGGACGGGATCGAGTTGTTGCAGCTTCTCGAACAAGTCCCTGTTCGCCCATGCGTGATAGCCGAGCAGGCTCCTGAGCAAATCCCTCATGACAATATCCTTTACATCTGAAAAACGTGAGCACTATGTTTATATTTTCGTCATGGAGGATGCCTTGTCTACTCGCATTGCAAAGCGGAAAACCGAGATGCGCAAGGAGCCGAGTCAGGAGCGTTCCAGGGCCACGGTCGATGCCGTTATCCATGCTGCGGCTCGTATTTTAAGCGATCACGGCTGGGCGGGTTTTACCACGAACAGGGTCGCCGAAACGGCCGGGGTCAGCATCGGCTCGCTCTATCAATATTTCCCGGACAAGGTTTCGATCGTGGAAGCGGTGCGCCATCGTCACCTCGAGGACTGTCTCTCCATCATAAAGAGCATCGCGCAAAAGCGGCAATCGCTCGCCAAATTCGTGGAAGAACTCGTGACCGGCATGATCGGGGTCCACAGCATCCATCCCGGCCTTCACAAGGTCCTTCTGGATGATGCGCCGAGCCACCAAGGAACGAACGATCCCAACAGCGCTTTCGAACAGGAATATCTCGGTCTCTATGCGGCAGCGATCGCGGCACATATGACAGCCGGTTCAAAGGTCGAAAGTGGAACCACGGCGCTGATCGTATCGGATGCCATTGACGGCATCATTCACAATGCCGCCCGCCGCGGAGAGCTGCAGTCGCCCAAAGTCAGGCGGGAAATGATCGCACTGGTTCACGCCTACCTGTCGCAGGCAACCGGCGAATAGGAGGCCGCAAGCTTATTCCGAAATGATCTTCACCCGTTGACCGGGCTGGATTGTGGCGGTGGCGCTCATGGCGTTGATCATGCGGAACATGTCCAGCTTCCGGTCGGTCCCCATCATCCGCGCCGCCATCGTCGCCACGGTTTCACCGGGCTTCACCGTTACCACCCGCACCCTGAGCGGCTTCAGCGAGGCTATTTCCTGCGGCGTCATCTTGCGGAAGCTGGTGCGCAATGTGTTGGCGATGGAATCGAGCTGGGTATTACCCTTCGGCACGGCCGTCAGGAAACGAAATATCTGCTGGCCGACGCGAATGACGGTCACGTCGAAATCCCATTTATCCGCGCTTGCCCGCGCCGTCGCAGCCTCCAGACCGTTGATCTGGGTTTCCTTGACGGTTTCCGGCAACAGGCCGGCAACCCAGCCGCTGGTCAGATAATTGGCAAGGCTTGTCTGTTTCGGATCGGCGACGCCGTCGAAGCGGATGGCCATATCGCCCGGCCCCGTCGCCAGAACGGCCTCAACCTTGTTGTCGATGACGAAACCTTCCGGCACATCGAAACGAATGCCGAGCGTTCCGTGCAGGAATGTCTGGCCCCGGACATACCCTTCCTGCGGGCTGTCGCCATAAAGCAGGCCGTCTATGCCGTCCAGAAACCACTCGCGACCACGATCCCCGACCTGGCCGTCCTGGCCGAAGGCGCGGGCATGACGGCGCGCAAGCTCGATACGCTGCGGCGTGTTGGGGTGGCTGGAAAGGAAGTCGAGGCTCTGGTCGTTTTCAGGATCGGCCGAGGAAAACCGCGCATAGGCCGCCATGGAATCCAGAAAACGCGGCGAGGCAAAGGGGTCATAACCGGCCTCGCCCAGCATCCGCACGCCGATCACGTCCGCCTGCAATTCCTGCTGACGCGAAAAGGCCGCGAGCCGCAGCTTGCCGCGCGCAAGCGCCTGCTTGCCGGCGAGATCGCTCGACAGAACCTCGGCAACCACGCGGCTGGCAATCACCTCCGCCTCTTCCCGGCGCTGGCGTTCAATGCCATGGTTGGCGGTGACATGGCCCATCTCATGCGAAAGCACGGCAGCCACTTCCGAAGCATCGTTGGCAAGCGCCAGAAGCCCACGCGTCACGTAAAGATATCCGCCCGGCAGCGCAAAGGCATTGATGGCCGGCGAGTTCAGGATGGTGATGCGGTAGGACTGTTGCGGATTTTCCGAAACCGCCGTCAGCGCGCCGGCGATGCGGGCGACGAGCCTTTCCGTCTTGGCGTCACGATATTCGCCGCCATAACTCGCCACGATGCGCGGATGCTCGCGCGCACCCATCTGGGCGCGGGGATCATTCTTCTGCACTTCTTCCACGGTCTGCGGATTATCCGAGGGGCGCAAGGTGGACTGATAGGCCGGGCTGAAGAGAGACTGGCACGACGACAGGAACACCGCAGACGCTGTCAGCACGGAACAGGCGGCAGCCATCCTGCCCGAACGGCGAAGGCCTGAACGGGAGAAGAGCCTCCACTGTGCAGTCATGCTATTTCTCATTCTCTATGCCTGCCCCTAACGTTCCTGATCATCCGTTAATTGCAGACCAGAATAACAGATTCGCCCCAACGGGCGATGAATGCCAAAACGGTAAAAACGATCCATCAAGTCCGGAATATTCCTGAAGAACGCAATAATTCCCATCTTTTCTCGGGCAACAACTTGAAACTGGCAAGTGCAAATTAGCGCCATTGAAGTCATCTAAAGCGATTGCCAGCGGCACGCGTCGAAAATAAGGCGATCACCCGTTCAGAAAACTGTCGACCGCCTTCACATTTTGTGTGGCGAAGAAATCTGCGGTCGAACCGGTATAGACAACACGGCCGCGTTCAAGAAACACCACCCGCTGCGCCAGCTTCTTTATGTCTTCGGGATGGTGGGTGACAATAATCACCGTGTTTTTTGTTTCGGCGTGCAAGTCGAGAAGCAGGGAGGTCATGCCCGCCCGCAATCCCGGATCGAGTGCTGCAAAAGGTTCGTCGAGCAACATGACAGGTTTTTTCCTGACCAGCGCGCGCGCCAGCGCCGCCCTCTGTCTTTCTCCACCCGAAAGCGTGCCCGGCAAGCGTTTGTCGAAACCCGCAAGACCGACACGGACGAGGGCCATCTCAATCTCTTGCCGGTCTTCCACCCGCAATTTCAGCCCGGGGCTGACACCGAGAGCGACATTGGTGAAGATATCGAGATGGGCGAAAAGATTATTATCCTGAAAGATTGATGAGACCGGTCTTTCCGAAGGATCGAGCGCCGTCACGTCCTGCCCGCCGATCATTACGCGGCCGGAATACGGTTCCTCGAAACCGGCGACGAGATTGAGAAGCGTAGATTTTCCCGAGCCGGATGCACCGACAACGGCGGTTATCTGCCCCTTAGGGAACGAACAATCAAGTTCGAAATCTTGTGTTCCAAGCCGCAGGCTGACCTTGTCCAGTTCAACGGCAAAATCATCGACTGTCATATGCTCGCCCTTGCTGATTGGGATTGCCGTGAAACGCCGCCTGCGGCAAGCAGCAGGCAGACGATGCCGAGAAGGAAGGCGTAACCGGCGGCATCATTGGTGCGATAGCTGCCCATATTGCTATAGACCAGCCACGGCAGGGTGACGAAATTTTCCGAGCCGAACAGGGCAACCGCGCCTAAATCGCCGAGCGACAGGGCCATGGCGAAGGAAAACGCCATAGCCAGCGGCCGCCACAGAACCGGCAGATCGGCAAACCGCAGCCGCGCGAAACCCTGAAGCCCGAGACTGGCGGAAAGCCGGCCGGTGCGTAAAAAATGACTGGTGAAGGCCGGTTCCAGTACCCGCATGGCAAGCGGCAAAGCCATCAACATATTGATGAGCGCCACGAGAACGGGTGCGTAGAAGCTGACATCACCGAAAACCCGCAATAACAGGAACCACCCGCTTCCCAACACGACAGGCGGCACCAAGAGCACCAACGAAGACCCCGCCCCAAGCATGGCGGAGAGCAAGCGCAGAGGCTGCCCCACCTGCCGTCTGGAGCCTACCGCCTGGCGCGCGCCGATGATCGCCATGCAGCAGAGCACGACAAGGGCTGCGGAAAGCGCGGCGATTGCAAGGCTGGTCGCCGCCGCGCGCAGAAAAATCGGTGCAGACAGAAGACGCGGCAGATCGGCACTCAAACCCGAGACAGCTATGGCGACAAGCGGCAGGCCGATCAGCAGAATAGCGAAGACAATGGCCGCCCCATCCCACAAACGTGCGCCGATGCTCTTGCCATCGAAACGGCGAAGGGAACGACCAAGCGAAGGGATTTCCGCTTCGGGCGACGGCAAAAAGGCGAGAAGGCCGAGCAGAATTGCGGTGAGGGCAATCTGCAAAACCGAAAGCGTAATCGCCCGCTGCGGATCGAAATCGAACCGCAGCGCCTGATAGATCGCCACCTCCAGTGTCGTGGCTGCCGGCCCGCCGCCTAAAAGAAGCACGAGCGTGAAGCTGGTGGCGCACAACATGAAGATAAGCCCGGCGATACCGGGAACGAGACGCGCGACCGCCGGCCATTCGATAAAACGGAAAACCGAGACCGGCCCCATGCCGAGGCTTGCTGCCATGCGCCAATATTCGCCCGGAATACGTTCAAGCCCGGCCAGCATCAGCCGGACCGAAAGCGGCAGATTGAAAAACACATGGGCGATGAGGATGCCGGAAAGGCCGTAAATGCTGAAAGGTTCATCCGCACCGGCAAAAACGAGGGCCGTATTCAAAACACCCTGCCTGCCCCAGATGGTGACGATGCCGAAGGCGCCAACGATGACAGGCAGACCCATCGGCACCGCCATCAGCCTGATGATCCAGATCCTTCCCGGAAACTCGCGTCGCCGGGAAAGCGCCAGCGCCACCGGCAGGCCAAGAACAATGGAAAGAAGGGTGGAAAGCGTTGCCTGATAAAGCGTGAAACGCAGGATGCGCAGCGTATAGGCATCCATGATACCGGCAGCAGACGCGCCCGCATCAAAAGACAGGAGGGCCGCAACGGCGAGCGCCATGAATAGGAAAACGGCGGCAAAAGCCGCCGTTCCGAAAATGATCGATCGCCGATAATCGCGACGCAGCATCATGTGCGAGCGTGCCTCTTCCTCAATTCATGCTCATGGCCGCGAGCCATTCATCGATCCACGCCTTGCGGTTCTTCGCCACCTCTTCCGGATCCATCAGGAAAGTCTTCTGCGGCACCACGAGTTTGGAAAAAGCCTCCGGCAAGGGATTGGACGTTGCCGCAACCGGCATCATCCAATTGTTTTCCGGAATGGCATCCTGAAAACCTGATGTCAGCGTGAAAGCGAGGAACTGCTTTGCCAGCTCCTTGTGCGGCGCGTTTTTGAGAAGGCCGGACACTTCGATCTGGATATAATGCCCTTCGGAAAAAGCCGCGGCCTGATAACGATCCGTTTTTTCGGCGACCATATGATAGGCGGGCGAGGTGGCGTAGGAGAGCACCATCGGCACCTCCCCCTTGGTGAAAAGGCCGTAGGATTCCGACCAGCCCGGCGTGACGGTGAGAATGCGCTTCCTGAGCTTTGCCCATGCTTCCGGGGCCTTGTCACCGTAGACCGATTTTACCCACAACAGCAGGCCGAGCCCCGGCGTGGAGGTGCGCGGGTCCTGAATGGCGATCTTCTGCGAGGGGTCGCCTTCCACCAGCTCTTTCAGGCTCGTCGGTGGGTTCTTCACCGTCTGCGTGTCATAGATGACGGCAAAATGCCCGTAGTCGTAAGGCACGAAAACATCGTCCCTGTAACCGCCCGGCACCTTGGCGGCCGACGCATCGACGCCGCTGACATCAAAAAGACCGGTCTGTTTCGCCTCGGCGACAAGATTGGTGTCGAGACCAACGACCACATCCGCCCTGGACCCTGCGCCTTCAAGCTTCAGACGGTTAAGAAGCGCCACACCATCCGCAACACCGACGAAATTGACCGTGCAACCGCAGACCTTCTCGAAGGCTTCTTTTACCTTGGGACCGGGACCCCATTCGGAAACGAAGCTCTCATAGGTATAGACTGTCAGTTCTTGCTTGTCCTGCGCGGCGGCTAGACCGGGCAGGAACAGCGAAGCGGCAACAAGGGAATTCAGGAAAAGACGACGGCGCACGGGTATCTCCTCAAAACAAAAAGGGAAATAGCCGCCTGCCTTGAAGCCGTCTAATCCCTCCGCCGGTATGAACCGGATCAGGTTCTTCGGGTTGGCAAGCCTCTCAGCCTTTTGCACGCAAGCGCAAAAGACACCCCGTTAGATCAAGATGATGGTGTAGTCCGGTCGTCACTGCTTGGCAAGATGGCCGCCGTCAGCCCTGCTCTGTCATATGCACCAGCTCCCAGACGTGCCCGTCAGGATCCTGAAAGCTGCCGGCATACATGAAGCCGTGATCCTGCACGGGTTTCCACTCACTGCCACCGGAGGCAAGCGCCGTTGCGATCATCCGGTCAATTTCGTCGCGGCTTCCCGCCGTGAGACAGGTCAGAACCTCGGTGGTGCGCGTCGCATCGGCGATGTCGCCGTTGATGAAATCGCGGAAACGCCCTTCCTGAAGAAGCATCACGAAGATGTTTTCTTCCACGATCATGCAGAGCGTGCGGTCGTCAGAATATTCCGGATTGAAGCTGAAACCGAGAGCCGTGAAGAAGCTTCTTGATTTCTCGATATTCTTGACCGGCAGATTGACGAAAATCATGCGCATTTTCACAACTCCTCCAAACGAACCGGCATAGAACGGCAATTCCGCTTTTCTGTCAAAGACCGAAGGAGGGTCGATCAAACGAGGGGCCTGCGGCCTTCAGCCTTCCAGTTCCTCGCGCAGCATCTCCAGCTCCAGCCATTCTTCTTCCATGGTCTCGAGCTTTTCACGCAGCTTCGTCATTTCCTTCGCCAGCGTGTTGAAAGTGGCCGGATCCTTGGTGAAGAGATTAGGATCAGCCATGCGCTCCTCGCGCTTGGCGATTTCGCCTTGCGCCTTTTCCATCTCCTTCGGAAGATTTTCGAGCGCGAATTTCTGCTTGAAGGAAAGCTTGCCCTTGGCCTTTGAAGGATCCTGCGACGCGGAGGCCGAAGGTGCGGCCTTCGCTTTTTCCTGCTTCTCAGCCTTGCGTTTTTCTTCCGCAGCACCCTTGCGCTGCGCCATCATGTCCGAATAGCCACCGGCATATTCGATCCATCGTCCATCCGGCTGGTTCGGATTGACCGGGGCGATGGTGGAGGTGACGGTGCGGTCAAGGAAATCGCGGTCGTGGCTGACGAGAATGACCGTGCCGGAAAAGCCAGCGACGATTTCCTGCAAAAGATCGAGCGTTTCGATATCGAGATCGTTGGTCGGCTCGTCGAGGATCAGAAGATTGGTCGGCCGCGCCAGAATGCGCGCCAGAATAAGGCGGGCGCGCTCGCCGCCGGAAAGGTTACGGATCGGCGTGCGGGCCTGTTCCGGCTGGAACAGGAAATCCTTCATGTAGCCCGTCACATGCTTCAATTCGCCGTTGACCAGCAGGTTTTCGCCGCGACCATCGGTCAGATAATGCGCGAGCGTATCGTTGGGATTGAGATCCTCACGTTTCTGGTCGAGCGTCGCGATCTCCAGATTGGTGCCGAGCTTCACCATGCCGCTATCGGGCTCAAGCTGGCCGGTGAGCATCTTCAGAAGCGTGGTTTTACCGGCGCCATTGGGGCCGACGAAGCCGATGCAATCCCCGCGATGGACACGCAGCGAAAACGGCGCGACGATCACACGCTCGCCGTAGGCCTTGGTGATGGCCTCGGCCTCGATGACCAGCTTGCCGGATTCGCGCCCTTCGGTGACGGTCGCCTGCACCGTGCCCTGCGGCCCCTTGTGGCCACGATATTCCGCGCGCATGGCCTGAAGCTCACCGACGCGGCGCATGTTACGCTTGCGCCTCGCGGTCACGCCATAGCGCATCCAGTGTTCTTCGCGTTCGATGGCCTTACCGAGCTTGTGCTGCTCCAGCTCTTCCTCTTCCAGCACCTTGTCGCGCCATTCCTCGAAATGGGCAAAGCCGCGATTAAGACGGCGGGACTGGCCACGATCGAGCCAGACGGTCGAAGTCGAGACTTTTTCGAGAAAACGGCGGTCGTGCGAAATCAGCACCAGCGCGCTGCGCGTCTGCTGCAAATCGCTCTCAAGCCATTCGATGGTCGGCAGATCCAGATGGTTGGTGGGTTCGTCGAGCATCAGGATATCAGGTTCCGGCGCCATCACGCGGGCAAGGGCCGCACGTCGCGCCTCACCGCCGGAAAGGCTTGCCGGATGTTCCTGCCCCGTAAGGCCGAGATGCTCAAGAAGATAGGTGACGCGATAGGGATCGTCGCCGGGTCCGAGCCCAGCCTCGGCATAGGCCTGCACGGTGTCGTAACCGTTGAAATCCGGCGCCTGTTCCAGATAACGGATGGTCGCGGACGGATGCCGGAAAACCTCACCCGACTGCGCTTCAACGAGACCCGCAGCGATCTTCATCAGCGTCGACTTGCCCGAACCGTTGCGCCCGACAAGGCAGATGCGATCGCCCGGCTCTACCTGGAGATTGGCGCCATCGAGCAGCGGGGTCACGCCGAAGGTCAGCTTGATGTCATCGAGTTTCAAAATTGGGGGTGCCAAGGTGTCAGGCTCCGGTCAGATCATAAGGGCGGGCGAGCACGATGGCTTTTCCGCTTTTCAGCGAGAAATGCACGGGGCCGCCATTCGCGACATTGGAAATAGTGCGGGAGGAGCCGAAAGCAAGCGCGAAATCCTTCAGCGGATAACGCACATTGCCGATATCAAGCCCCGCAAGGGCGGTAAATCCGGCAACAGAAAACAGCGAAGCGGGCGGCAGATCGACATCCAGCAAACCGGGAAGCAGCGGCCGGGCCTCTTCTTCACCTGACGTCAGCGTAACGTCGATACCACGTTCGGCCAGCGCCACCGCGTAAAGAAGGTGCTGCAGCGCATGGTCGCTTCTCTCGCCTCCAAGCGCACCGACAAGCACCAGCGAATGCGCTCCACGGGAGAGAGCTTCCGATACCGCGATCTCGCCATCCGTCACCGCCTTTGCGGCCGGGTACGGCTGCCGCGCCACATCTGGCCAGGCGTCCAGCAACTCTTTGCTGGCGGAATCGAAATCCCCGACCCACAGCTCCGGCGCAAGGCCAAGCGGCCGGGCATGGCGCATGCCGCCATCGGCCGCAATCACACGGCTATCCGCGACCGCCTCTTTCAGACGATCGGTCACCGTGACATCGCCGCCAAGCAGAATGGTGAAACGCTCTTTATCCATGCTCTGCCTTACCGCACCTCGGCCAAAAATGGAAAGCCGAAACCCCGATGAAATCAGCCTATATTGATTTTCGCCGGCTTCGGGATTATGAAACGCCTCAGTGGTGATTTGCCGACCGGCTTGCAGCCACTTTAAAGAAGTCGCTAAAGGGTCGAGGAAAAAGGCAATTTCCTGGGACCGGTCGCGATTTCGCTGCCGGTTTTTTTTGTTTTCGCAACGTTCTTTACGTGATCCGGAAAAGAGAGTTCGACATGCCGATCAAGATTCCCGATACGCTTCCCGCTTTTGAGACCCTCGTTCACGAGGGTGTGCGGGTCATGACTGAAACGGCGGCCATCCGGCAGGATATCCGCCCGCTCCAGATCGGGCTTCTCAACCTCATGCCGAACAAGATCAAGACGGAAATCCAGATGGCGCGCCTCGTCGGCGCTTCGCCGCTGCAGGTGGAACTGTCGCTGGTGCGGATCGGCGGCCATCGCGCCAAGAACACGCCGGAAGAGCATCTCCTGTCCTTCTACGAGACGTGGGAGGAAGTGCGCCACCGCAAGTTTGATGGTTTCATCATTACCGGCGCCCCCGTGGAGACGCTGGCCTATGAAGACGTGACCTACTGGAACGAAATGCAGAAGATTTTCGAATGGACGCAGACCAATGTCCATTCGACGCTGAATGTTTGCTGGGGGGCGATGGCCGCCATCTATCATTTCCATGGCGTGCCGAAGCACGAACTGAAGGAAAAGGCTTTCGGGGTCTATCGTCACCGCAATCTTTGCCCCTCGTCGATCTACCTGAACGGCTTTTCGGATGATTTCCAGGTTCCTGTCTCGCGCTGGACTGAAGTACGCCGCGCCGATATCGAAAAACATCCGAGACTCGAAATCCTGATGGAGTCAGAGGAAATGGGCGTTTGTCTGGTGCATGAGAAGGAGGGCAACCGGCTCTATATGTTCAACCATGTCGAATATGATTCGACGTCGCTTTCGGATGAGTATTTCCGGGACGCGAATGCCGGCGTGCCAATCAAGCTGCCGCATGATTATTTTCCGCACAACGACCCAGAACTTGCCCCGCTCAACCGCTGGCGCAGCCATGCCCATCTGTTTTTCGGCAACTGGATCAACGAGATATACCAGACGACGCCTTATGATCTAGAAGCCATCGGGCAACTGGCCGCTTAAAGCGCGTCGCGTTTGGTCAAACGCATGCGACGCGCTTTCTTGTTTGTTTTAAGCATGTCTTTGTCCCAAAACCGCAGGACACTTTTGGGAGACATGCTTTGAATTGCGGGATTGCGAATTGCCGGAAAATGACGCAACGTCCGCCGGCAATTCATGGCAAACGGGAGAATGATGTTATGGGCGACGCGGCGGCACGGGAGAATTTCGGTTTCACGGCGACCGGCGAAAAAGTCGAACGCGTCACCATCTCGAAAGGCGGGCTGACGGCCAAGGTCATCACCTGGGGTGCCGTCATTCAGGATCTGCGCCTTGAGGGCCACCAGCCGCCGCTCGTGCTCGGCTTCGACAAGTTCGAGGATTACAAATATTCCTCCTATTTCGGCGCCACCCCCGGCCGCAACGCCAACCGTATCGGTGACGGCCGGTTCTCGATCGACGGGCACGAATACCAGCTGGAGCTGAACGAAAAGGGCGTAACCCATCTGCATGGCGGCAGCGACGGCATGGGCAAACGCAACTGGATGCTGATGGAACATGGCGAAAGCCATGCGATTCTGCAGATAATCGATCCCGATGGCCGCGCCGGTTATCCGGGCAATTGCACGGTCACGGCCACCTATACGATCCTCGACGGCGGTGTGCTTTCGGTGGTCTATGAAACGGTGACCGACAAGCCGACCATCGCCAATGTCTGCCAGCATTCCTATTTCAATCTCGATGGGGCAGATACCGCACTTGGGCATGAGATCAGCATCGCTGCTGACTTTTACCTGCCCACCAACGACAAGCAGATACCGACGGGCGAAATCCGCTCCGTCGAAGGAACCGTGTTCGACCTTCGCCAGACAACACCGATGCGGCGCAAGGAGAATGGCGAGCAGGTCCTCTACGACCATAATTTCTGCCTTTCGCCCGAACGTCGCGCCAAGCGCAAGGTCGCCCGCGCCTATTCGCCGGCCTCCGATATAGCTCTCGAGGTTCACACCACCGAACCCGGTGTACAGCTTTATTCGGCCTTTAAACTGGACGTCCCGGTTCCCGGCCTCGATGGCCGTCACTACGGCCCCTTTGCGGGTTTCTGCCTGGAAACGCAGATTTGGCCAGACGCCGTCAATCACCCGGATTTTCCGCATGCAATCCTGCGGCCGGGCGAAACGCTTCGTCAGGAAACCGACTATATTTTCAAGAAAGGCTGAAGCAGCGCGCTAGGGTCAGTCCAGCACGCAGCCAACATAGCCGCCGGAGGCGCGGGCGCGACGCTCGATAAGGCCGGCAAGCCGTTGCAATCCGCGTCCCGGCTTGCTGGCAACGCGGTCGATGGGATTAGGTAATGAAACAGCCAGCAGCGCCGCCTGGCGGGAACTGAGCTTTGCGGCCGGCACCTTGAAATGGTGCTGTGCTGCGGCCTCAATGCCGTAGATGCCAGGTCCCCATTCGGCAACGTTGAGATAAATCTCCATCATCCGTTTTTTGGACCAGACGAAATCGGCGGCGATCGCCAGCGGCAATTCCAGCCCCTTGCGCAGGAAAGAGCGGCCGTTCCAGAGGAACAGGTTCTTTGCCGTCTGCATCGGAATGGTGCTCGCGCCACGGGTGGAGGCCCCGTCGAGCGCATTGCTGACCACGGACTGCATCTGGTTCCAGTCCACGCCGCCATGGAAACAGAATTGCCCGTCCTCGGACATCATCACCGATTGAACAAGGCGCGGGGAAATATCCTCGAGCGGCACCCAGCGTCTGTCATAACCCTGAAAGGTCACCAGATCGGCGAGCATCAGCGTCGAGACCGGCCGGAAAAACGGCAGTGCATAGACCGGGATCAGCAGATAGGGCAGGATCAGCAAAGCCAGCAAGGTCATGATGATGCGCTTTACCAACGTGCGAAAATCCACCTTCGGACTGCTCCGGTCTTCCGCCAGCACGGCGTAATCTGCGTCGCTTTCAGGCGTACTGCTCAATATTCGTCAAAGCCCCGCACCAATTGAAGCCTTTCATAGTCCATTGCCGCCTTCAAGGCGAGTCCGGTCAAATAGTTGCGCCTCTGGAATCACGAAAAGGTTTGCCTGCATTCGCGCGGCATGCCAAAGAGCGCGGCATGGACGCTGCGATGACAAATTTCGAAACGAAGCTGCGCGAAAACGCGGCTAAAACCGAAGCCCTGCTTGGCCGCCTGCTTTCCGGCGAAGCACGCGCAGACGAGATCACGCGCCCGCAAAACCTGCTCGACGCCATGCGCCATGGCGTGCTGAACGGCGGCAAACGCCTGCGGCCCTTCCTCGTCATCGAAAGTGCCGCCCTTGCGGGCGGAAATGCCGAAGCCGCCCTTTATGTCGGCGCCGCGCTGGAATGCCTCCATTGTTATTCGCTTGTTCATGACGATCTGCCCGCCATGGATGACGATGACCTGCGCCGCGGCCAGCCGACGGTGCATCGCAAATTTGATGAGGCGACCGCCATTCTCGCCGGCGACAGCCTGCTGACGCTTGCCTTTGATATCATCGCCTCGGACGAAAATCCGCTCGCGGCCGAACGCAAGGCCGCGCTCGTGCTTTCGCTTGCCCGCGCGGCGGGCATCGGCGGCATGGCGGGCGGTCAGGCCCTCGATCTCGCTGCTGAAAAGAAGACGCCGGATGAAGCCGGCGTCATTACATTGCAGGCTATGAAAACTGGCGCACTGCTGCGTTTTGCCTGCGAAGCGGGCGCAATCATCGCCGGCAGCGATGTTTCTGAAAGGCAAAGGTTGCGTCACTTCGGCGAAAAGATCGGCCTCGCCTTCCAGCTTGCCGACGATCTTCTGGATTTGACGGCCGACGCCGCCACAATGGGAAAGGCGACCGGCAAGGATGCCGCGCGCGGCAAGGGAACGCTCGTGGCATTGCGCGGCGAAGACTGGGCGCGCCGCAAGCTGCAGAAGCAGGTGGCGGAAGCTGCGGAACTGCTGGCTCCCTATGGTGAAAAGGCCGCGATTCTCATCGCGGCCGCTAGGTTCATCGCTGAACGGAAAAGCTGAGCCGGTTTCCCTCTCAGCTTCCCATCATCCAATCAGCCCTTGAGCGGCGAAATCAGCACTTCGACGCGACGGTTCTGGGCGCGACCGTCAGACGTTGCATTCGAGGCGATCGGCTGCGACGGGCCGAAGCCGAGCGTCGAAATACGGCGCTGGTCGACGCCGCGCGCGCCGATATAATTCGCAACCGATGCGGCGCGACGCTCGGAAAGCGCCTGGTTATGCTGCAGGCTGCCGGTGGAATCGGTGTGGCCGTTGATGTCGATGAGCGTGCGGTTGAACTTGTTCAGCACGATGGCGACAGAATCGAGCGTCGGGTAGAATGGCGGAATGACCTGATCCTGGTCCGTCGCGAAGGTGATGTTCGACGGCATGTTGAGAACGATGTTGTCGCCGCGGCGAGTAACCGAAACACCCGTTCCCTGAAGCTGGGCGCGAAGCTCGGCTTCCTGACCATCCATGTAATTGCCGATAGCGCCGCCGGCGAGCGCGCCGATGCCCGCGCCGATAAGCGCGGCATTGCGGCGACCGGTCGGCGAACCGCCGACAGCCAGACCACCCAGAGCACCGACCACGGCGCCGATGCCGGCACCGCCGGCGGTGTTCGACATCTTCTGTTCACCCGTATAGGGATCGGTGGTGGTGCAGGCGGAAAGATAGGTCCCGCAAAGGGCGACGATCGCGATTTTTTTGATCATGTGTTTTGATGCTCCGAGAGGTTCAGGAGGTATGACAGTGGAATTCCGGCCTTTTCACGGTACTCTTTACTCCGCCGCATCTTTCCGGCCAAAACGCTTTTCGATGTAATCGATCACAAGCGCTTCAAAATCGGCGGCGATATTGGGTCCACGCAGGGTCAGCGCCTTCTCTCCGTCGATGAAGACGGGCGCTGCGGGGCTTTCGCCGGTTCCGGGTAACGAAATGCCGATATCGGCATGTTTGCTTTCACCGGGGCCATTAACGATGCAACCCATGACGGCGACATTGAGCGCCTCGACACCAGGATATTTCTCACGCCAGATCGGCATGTTCTTGCGAATATCGTTCTGGATATTCTGGGCAAGTTCCTGGAAGACGGTGGACGTGGTGCGCCCGCAGCCGGGACATGCCGCAACGACCGGAATGAACTGACGGAAACCCATGACCTGCAGCAATTCCTGCGCCACCTGCACCTCGCGGGTGCGGTCGCCATTCGGCTCCGGCGTCAGCGAAACGCGGATCGTATCGCCAATACCATGCTGCAACACGTAACCCATGGCGGCGGATGAAGCGACGATGCCCTTCGAGCCCATTCCCGCTTCGGTGAGACCGAGATGCAGGGCGTGGTCGGAGCGTTCCGACAGCATCGAATAAACGGCGATGAGGTCCTGCACCTGGCTGACCTTGGCCGACAGGATGATGCGGTTGCGTGGCAGGCCGATCTCTTCGGCAAGCTCGGCGGAAATCAACGCCGACTGCACGATCGCCTCGCGCGTGACCTGACGAGCGGAGAGAGGGAAGCCCTGCTCCTTGTTCTTGTCCATCAGGGTCGTCAGCAATTCCTGATCGAGCGACCCCCAGTTGACGCCGATTCGCACCGGCTTGTCGTATCGGATCGCCATTTCGACGATCTCGCCGAACTGCTTGTCCTTCTTGTCCTTGAAGCCGACATTACCGGGATTGATGCGGTATTTCGCCAGCGCCTCGGCACAGGCAGGGTGATCGGCGAGAAGCTTGTGACCGATATAATGGAAATCGCCGATCAGCGGCACATCCATGCCGAGACGCAGCAGCCGCTCGCGGATTTTCGGCACGGCGGCAGCGCTCTCATCGCGGTCGACGGTGATGCGCACCATTTCCGAACCGGCCTGGAAAAGCGCCGCCACCTGCTGCACGGTGGCGTCGATGTCAGCCGTATCGGTATTGGTCATCGACTGCACGACGACGGGCGCACCGCCACCGACGATGACACCGCCCACGTCTACGGCGACGGATGCGCGGCGGGGCTTCGGATCGTAATCGGCATGTGACGTCATGGCGGTCTCTGGAGCTTGCGGCAAGGTCTGGCAATTGAGGTGAAACAAGGGGGCCTCCTTGTCAACACCCAACGCGCTGGAGCTTCTACTTTACCGCAATCATGGCAAAATTCGAGACGCCTATTCCTTGCCCGCACCATCAGCATGCCGGGCGAGCCGTGAAAGTAGCAGAACGACCACATGCAGCAGCGGCAGAGCGAGAAACACGCTGGCAAGACCGGTATGTTCAGCGATGAAGCCGATCGCCGAGGGCGCTACCAGAATGCCGGAATAACCCATGGTGGTGACGACCGAAAGGCCGATGCCAGGCGCCAGTCCCGGCATATTGCCCGCCGCCGAAAAGGCGATCGGCACCATGTTGGAAATACCGATACCGGCAATGGCGAAACCGATAATCACGAAAGTGGAATTTCCCGCAAGGCCCGCAATCAGAAGGCCGGTGATCGACACGACCGAGCAGAAACGCAGGGTTCGGACCGCCCCGAACCTGTCACGCACCAGATCGCCGGCAAACCGCATGATCGCCATGGTCATGGAAAATGCCGCGAAAGCGAAACCGGACTGCGAGACGGAAGCGCCCAGTTCGTTGCGCAGATAAAGGGCACCCCAATCGAGGATGGCGCCTTCCGGAATCATCGAGAATAACGCCATCAGGCCGATGATCCAGGGCAGTGGCGTCAACGGCAGGCCGCCTTTCGGGCGTTCCTCCTCAGGATGCGGGCGATCCGCGAGAACCCGCGGCCATGCAATGACCAGCAACACCAGCGCAATGACCGTCAGCGCAACGGCATGCCCCTGCACACCGATCGCCGTGATGAGATAACCGCCAAGACCAGCGCCGATCAGACCGCCGAGGCTCCAGAAGGCATGGCACGACGACATGATGGCGCGGCGCATATCCCGTTCCACCGCCACGGCATTGGCGTTCATGGCGACATCCATCGCCCCCGTCAGCCCGCCGAACAGAAATACCGCGATCACCCCCGCCCACACCGTGCCGGCCCAGGAAATGAAAAGCAGCGTCGGCAGAAAGATCGCGGCGGTGACAAGGCTCACCGTGCGCGAGCCGAAACGGGCGATCTGCGAACCGGCAATCGGCATGAAAACCAGCGAGCCAATGCCGAAAACCAGAATGATGAGGCCAAGCGCACTTTCACTGAGGGAAAGACGCGCCGCAAATTCCGGAATCTTGGGCGCCCATGACCCCATCATGAAACCATTCATCAGGAACAACAGGGAAACGCCCAGCCTGTGCCGTGTCAGATAGGACGAACGCATGCCTGTCGGCGAAAATGTCGTGGGGCCATTCATCGGCAATATCCTTCAGACTTGACCGTGGGAAAATCGGGCGGCGTCTTCATCGCCGCAATGAATCTGTACGCCCTTTGCCGACAGCGCCTCGACGAATACGCGGTCGGCATCCTGCTCCAGCACGAGGGAAAGAGGTGGAGAAAAATCATGCACATGGAAAGCAGCCTTATGGCCGAGCTTTTCCGTGGTAATCGCTGCGACGATCCGCTGGCTGGCGCTGCAGGCAAGCCGCTTGAACACCGCATCTTCAAAAACATCCGCCGACAGACCCGTCTCGGCCGCAACGCCGCACACACCGAGAATGCAAAGATCGGGCCGCATCAGTTCGAGCTGCCGAAGCGCCATGGCGTCGATAGCCGCACCTACAGCCGGATCGACTTTTCCGCCGATCAGCACCAGATCGATATTGGCCCGCCCCGTCAGTTCGGCGGCAATGGCTGGCGTATTCGTCACCACTGTCAGGTTGAGACCGGCAGGGATCGCGCGTGCGATGGCGAGATTGGTGGAGCCGGCATCGATGAAGACGACCATGCCCGGTTCAAGCAGCGGGACAGCGGCGCGCGCCAGCATGGCCTTGCGGTCCGCATCCTCGGCAATGCGCGTCTTCAGCGGCACCGTCTTGCTGTCGGAAAGCAGCGCCCCGCCATAAACGCGTAGGCATTCCCCGCGGGCCGCCATCTCACGCAGGTCACGACGCACCGTGTCTTCGGAAACGCCGAAGTTCTGCGCAAGATCCTGCGCCAGCACACGGCCGCTTTGCCGCAACTGTGCGAGGATAAGCGCCTGCCGCTCACTGACGAAATGATCACTCATGGAGACTCACGCATAAACAGGAATAAACGTGCACAAACATGCATATTCGAGTTTCTACGGAAGTGCAATAAAAAACGCCCGCCGAAAGGCGGGCGTCTGACTGTGTAACGAGAGATTCGAGCGGCTTTTATTCGGCGTAAGCGATCAGCAGATCCTTCGCGTCGATCTGGTCGCCGGGGCGCACCAGAACTTCCGCGATCTTGCCGTCGCGTTCGGCGTGAAGCGCAGTTTCCATCTTCATGGCTTCGATGGAGAGCAGCACGTCACCGGCCTTGACCTCCTGACCCTGATTGACGAAGACGCGACTGATAACGCCGGGCATCGGTGCGCCAATATGGACAGCATTGCCCGGTTCGGCCTTGCGGCGCACGGCTGAGCCGGAAGCACCATGGGCGCGATCCGGCACCTTGATGCGGCGCGGCTGGCCATTGATCTCGAAGAACACCGTCACCATGCCCTTGTCATCAATGCCGGACGAGGCCTGATTGACGATGACAAGGGTCTTGCCGCGCTCGATATCGGCAAACAGCTCCTCACCATCCTCCATGCCGTAGAAATAGGCATGGGTGGGCAGCACGGAAACGGGGCCGTATGTCTCGGCGGTGAGCGCGAAATCGGTGAACACCTTCGGATACATGAGATAGGACGCGAACTCGAAGTCGTCGACCTTGCGCTCCAGCTTGGTCTCGATCACCTTCCGCTCCGCGTCGAGATCGGCATCTGCCAAAAGCGAACCCGGACGAACGGTATAGGGCGCTTCGCCCTTCAGCGCCTTTTTCTGCAGGGCTGCCGGCCAGCCGCCTGGCGACTGTCCGAGATCGCCTTTCAGCATCGAAACCACCGATTCCGGGAAAGACACTTCACGATCGGGGTTTTCGACATCGGCGACCGTCAGATCCTGGCTGACCATCATCAGCGCCATGTCACCGACGACCTTGGAGGACGGGGTTACCTTGACGATATCGCCGAACATGCGGTTGGCATCGGCATAGGCCTGCGCCACCTCGTGCCAGCGGCTCTCCAGACCCAGCGACCGCGCCTGTTCCTTGAGGTTGGTGAACTGGCCGCCCGGCATTTCGTGCAGATAGACTTCCGAAGCCGGTCCCTTGAGATCGCTTTCGAAAGCCGCATACTGGTTGCGAACAGCTTCCCAGTAGAAGGAAATGCGGCGGATCCATTCCGTATCAAGACCCGTATCGCGTTCCGACCCTGCCAGCGCCTCAACGATCGAACCAAGGCATGGCTGCGAGGTGTTGCCGGAGAAGGCATCCATCGCGGCATCGACGGCGTCAACGCCAGCATCCACGGCCGCAAGAACGGTGGCGGCGGAAATGCCCGAGGTATCATGGGTGTGGAAATGGATCGGCAGACCGGTCGCCTCGCGCAGCGCCTTGAACAGAACCTTGGCGGCAGCCGGTTTCAACAGGCCCGCCATGTCCTTGACGGCGATGATATGAGCGCCTGCCTTTTCAAGCTCGGCGGCAAGGCCGGTATAATATTTGAGATCATATTTCGGACGCGCCGAATTCAACAGATCGCCGGTGTAGCAGATGGTCGCTTCGCAGAGCTTGTTCTCCTCGGCAATCGCATCCATCGAAACGCGCATATTCTCCACCCAGTTCAGGCAGTCGAAGACGCGGAAAAGATCAACCCCGCCCTTTGAGGCCTGGCGGACGAAGTATTTCACGACATTATCAGGATAATTCTTGTATCCGACGCCGTTTGCACCGCGCAGCAGCATCTGCAGCAGCAGGTTCGGCGCGCCTTCGCGGATAAGCGCCAGGCGCTCCCACGGGTCTTCAGTCAGGAAGCGCATGGAAACGTCGAACGTCGCACCACCCCAGCATTCCAGCGACAGAAGTTGCGGCAGCGCCTTGGCGTAAACACTCGCGACATGGGCGATGTCATGGGTGCGAACGCGGGTAGCGAGAAGCGACTGGTGCCCGTCGCGCATGGTCGTATCGGTGACCAGCACGCGCTTTTCATTACGCATCCAGTCCGCAAAGCCCTTCGGGCCAAGCTTGTCCAGCAGCTGCTTTGTGCCGTCAGGTGTCGGCGCATCGATATAAGGCACGATGGGCTTCGCCGCCTTTTCGGACGGCCCGGCGCGACCCTTGGTTTCCGGGTGGCCGTTGACGGTCACGTCGGCGAGATAGGTCAGAAGCTTGGTGGCGCGGTCCTGACGCTTGACCTGTGCGAAGAGCTCCGGCGTCGAATCGATGAACCGGGTCGTATAGGTGTTGTTACGGAAGCTGTCGTGACCGATGATGGCTTCGAGGAAGGTGAGATTCGTCGCCACGCCGCGGATACGGAATTCGCGCAGCGCGCGGTCCATGCGGTTGATCGCCTCATCCGGTCGCGGTGCCCAGGCCGTCACCTTCACAAGCAGCGGATCGTAATAGCGGGTGATGACAGCGCCGGTATAGGAGGTGCCGCCGTCCAGACGAATGCCGAAGCCCGAAGCGGAACGGTAGGCGGTGATACGGCCATAGTCCGGAATGAAATTATGCTCCGGGTCTTCGGTCGTGATGCGGCACTGCAGCGCATGGCCATTGAGACGGATGTCCTCTTGGCGCGGAACGCCGGATTCCGCCGTGCCGATGGCGGCACCTTCGAGAATATGAATCTGCGCCTTGACGATATCGATACCGGTCACGACTTCGGTGACGGTATGCTCCACCTGAATACGCGGATTGACCTCGATGAAGTAAAATTTGCCGGTATCGGCATCCATCAGATATTCGACCGTGCCGGCACCGATATAATTGGTCGCGGCGGCGATCCTCAGGGAGTAGGCGGCCAGTTCTTGGCGCTGCGCTTCGGACAGATAGGGCGCAGGCGCACGCTCGACGACTTTTTGATTGCGCCGCTGGATCGAACAATCACGCTCGAACAGATGCACGACATTGCCATGAGTATCGCCGAGAATCTGGCTTTCGACGTGACGCGCACGCTCAACCAGCTTTTCAAGATAAACTTCATCCTTGCCGAAGGCGGCTTTCGCTTCGCGCTTGGCTTCCGTCACCTCGCGGGCGAGGTCCTCCTTCTTGCGGATGGCGCGCATGCCGCGACCACCGCCGCCCCAGGAGGCCTTGAGCATCACGGGATAGCCGATCTCTTCGGCCATGCGTTCCACTTCCGCTATATCGTCAGGCAGCGGATTGGTGGCGGGAACAACGGGGACATCAACCGAGATCGCCAGATTGCGGGCGGCGACCTTGTTGCCGAGCTGGCGCATCGTATCCGCCGTCGGTCCGATGAAGGTGATGCCGGCATTGTTGCAGGCCTCCACGAATTCGGGACTTTCAGACAGGAGACCGTAACCGGGATGGATCGCGTCTGCTCCGGAGAGCTTGGCCACGCGGATAACCTCCTCGATCGAAAGATAGCTCTCGATCGGCCCCATATCCTTGGCGAGATGCGGCCCTCGGCCAACCTGATAGGATTCGTCCGCCTTGAAGCGGTGCAAAGACAGCTTGTCCTCTTCCGCCCAAATCGCAACGGTTTTAATCCCAAGCTCATTCGCTGCCCGGAAAACGCGGATCGCAATTTCGGATCGGTTGGCAACAAGTATTTTCGATATCTTCAAGACGGTCTCCCCACACGCCAAAACAAAACTTCTGCTGCACTGCGGAATTAAGCAGCAAAACCCGGTCTTGGAAAGGGCAATTCCGGCGAGAACTGTCCTGTTTGCGCTAGCTCAGCAATCCATGACGAAAAGCAAGCGCTACGGTGTGCTGTCGGTTCTTGGCGCTGAAACGGCGCTGGATTCCGTTGATATACCAGTCGACCGTGTGGTTGGAGATCGATAGCTGACGTCCGATTTCCGTTGATGTCATGCCGTCTGCCATCAGCGTCAGCACCTCCATTTCGCGCCTCGTAAGCTCGAGAGCGGAAACGTCGGGGGCATTGCTGAAACCATGAGCCTGCCCGGAAAGATCGAGCAGCCGCCAGAACACGGCACGCGTGGCAGCATCAAGCAGCTCCACCTGCAAGGAGGGCAATTGCCGATCCTGACCGCCAATGAAGACCGCACCGATGAATCCCGCGCGACCGTGCACGGGAAAGGCATAACCGCCCTGCAGACCGTAACGTCCGGCATCGTGGAAAAAGACGCTCGCCCTTTTGCGATGCATCGCACGCGGCAGGCCCTCAAGCGCTTCCTTCCATTGAAACGGCTTGTGCACCATGCCGATCACCTTGCGGACGGGATCGACGAGATTGTATTTCTTGGCCCTGTAGACCTCCAGCCAGCCTTCGGGCAGATGTTGCGCGAGAATGTGTCCACTGGAGGCGATTTCCCCGGTCATCCGCCTGCTGACGAGAAAATATTCGAAACCGTATTCGCGAATGAGCGTTGCAAATTCGGAGCGAACGCGGTCGGCGCTTCCCGCCTGGTAACACGCTGAGATGAAGTGAAGAATATCATGCATAAAGACACGGGGTCCGGAGCTTGGCTTGAAGGGAATGACACGGAGGACATGGTCCCGCGATGACGTCATGTTACTCGGGCGCCGGTCGGTTGAGATTGAACATATCGTCGTTATCAATCCCTGAAACGAAGATGCTAAATCTTGTGACGGCAGGCCCCGGGAAACATCGGGTTCGGTTTTTTCGGTTCGCACGCGCGGTCAATCTGTTAAGCCGCCATTCAGACAGAAAGAGCGATAATTACACAAAATTCGCCGTCTCATGCAACCTTGCTAAAGTAGCATGGCGTTGAGGCCGAACAATAAACCGCTTGAAAAGACGCACGGACTGGATTGAAAATTTGACCTTGTTTCAGGTTTATACACGCGCTCTGCGCTATCTGACCGTTCATAAATGGCGTGTGACGGTGGTCGTCATTGCCAACGTCATTCTTGCAGCGATCACCATCGCCGAACCCGTACTGTTCGGCCGGATCATTGACGCCATCTCTTCTGGCTCCAATGTCACGCCCATTCTCATTTTGTGGGCGGGTTTTGGCGTCTTCAACACCGTCGCTTATGTCGCGGTCGCCCGCGAGGCCGACCGGCTGGCCCATGGCCGGCGCGCTTCGCTGCTGACGGAAGCCTTTGGGCGCATCATCTCCATGCCGCTCTCCTGGCACCATCAGCGTGGCACATCGAACGCCCTCCACACGCTGCTGCGCGCCAGCGAAACGCTGTTCGGCCTCTGGCTCGAATTCATGCGCACGCATCTGGCCACTTTCGTCGCGCTGGTGCTGCTTGTGCCGACCGCCATGTCCATGGACATGCGCCTCAGCTTCGTTCTGATTGGCCTCGGCATCGTCTACTGGTTCATCGGCAAGTGGGTCATGGGCCGCACCAAGGACGGCCAGGCTTCGGTTGAAGAGCACTATCACAGCGTTTTTGCCCATGTCAGCGATTCCATCAGCAACGTGTCGGTGCTGCACAGCTACAACCGCATCGAGGCTGAAACGAAGGCGCTGAAATCCTTCACTGAAAAGCTCTTGAGCGCACAATATCCGGTGCTGGACTGGTGGGCCTTTGCGAGTGCTCTGAACCGCACGGCCTCCACCGTTTCGATGATGATCATCCTCGTCATCGGTACCGTTCTGGTCAAGAACGGCGAATTGCGCGTCGGTGACGTCATCGCCTTCATCGGTTTTGCCAATCTCCTGATTGGCCGTCTGGATCAGATGCGGCAATTCGTGACGCAGATTTTCGAAGCCCGCGCCAAGCTTGAGGATTTCTTCGTTCTGGAAGATTCTGTCAAGGAACGGGAAGAGCCGGGCGATGCCCGCGAATTGTCGAATGTCTCCGGCACCGTGGAATTCCGTCACATCAATTTCGGTTTCGCCAATACCAAGCAGGGCGTTCACGACGTTTCGTTCACGGCCAAGGCCGGTGAGACTGTTGCGATCGTCGGACCGACGGGCGCCGGCAAGACCACGCTCATCAATCTGCTGCAGCGGGTTTACGACCCCGATTCCGGCCAGATCCTGATCGATGGAACCGATATTTCGACGGTGACGAAAAACTCGCTCCGCAACTCCATCGCCACCGTGTTCCAGGATGCCGGGCTTCTAAACCGCTCCATCCGCGAAAACATCCGTCTCGGCCGTGAATCGGCAACGGATGCGGAAGTGGTGGAGGCAGCGGCAGCGGCAGCGGCAACGGATTTCATCGACAGCCGTATCAACGGCTATCTGACCCAGGTCGGTGAACGCGGCAACCGCCTGTCCGGTGGCGAGCGCCAGCGCATCGCCATTGCACGCGCCATCCTGAAGAACGCTCCCATTCTGGTTCTGGACGAAGCGACCAGTGCGCTGGACGTGGAAACGGAAGCCCGCGTGAAAGCCGCTGTCGACGCGCTGAGAAAGAACCGTACGACCTTCATCATCGCCCACCGCCTTTCCACGGTCCGCGATGCCGATCTCGTTCTCTTCCTCGATCAGGGCCGGATCATCGAAAAGGGTACTTTCGATGAGCTGAGCCAGCGCGGCGGACGCTTCACCTCGCTGCTTCGCACCAGCGGCCTGCTGACAGAAGATGAAGGCCAGCAGCCCCGGCCAAAGGCCATAGCTTCCTGAGTGTTTGGCTGACAGAATGAGAACAGGGCGGACAGCATGCTTGTCCGCCCTTTTTTCTTTGCCCGCTTCCCGACGGCAGTGCCAGATCACAGGTCTCCTATCGGAGAATTCCGGTCAAGGAACTGGCCAGCCAAAAATCGATCTGCCCGAATGGGAGGACATTTCCCAGAAAGGCAACGATACCTGCTGCGAGATTAGTCAGGAAAACTCCGAGCACCACGCCAAGCGTTACTCCGACGCTCCTCTTCCGCGGGTAGCGCGCCAACCAACACGACAACGCCAGGGAAAGAATGGCGAGCAACACCAACAGTGCAGGTTCTGTGAAAAAGGTGTTGAATTGCAAGGTAACTCCCTTTCCGATCGACCGAGAATATCGCGAAACACGCGGAGACCAATCAAGATTCCTGAGTGCAAATCCTGAAGCAGACCATAGATGACAGGTTCCTACCGTTGCCCGTCTTCAGTAATTAATCACTCGCAACTGCTGCTTTTTTCCGAAAAGATTGACGACAGGTCGGACCGGACAAATCCGGCACTGCGCCGTGAAGGCCTTCGCCTGCATGACCTTATCTCGGTGCCGCAGGACTTTTCAGCCGACCGCTGCGAAGGAGACCGGGCTTCCGGGCCATGATCCGGCCGATGTGCCAAGTCGGAAACCAAGCTAGCACCATAAAAATTCAGGCCCCTGCGTCACCACAGGAGCCTGAGTTTAAAAGCGAACAGAGGCCTGATCGTCTCAGTCGAAGGGGATTGCCCTGTCGCCTGCCGACAAAGCCTTGCCATCGACGGATACGGAGACTTCCGCCCCACCGGCCTTGCGGCTGACGGCGATGTCCCTTGCCTTCCCGTCGAGCGTGATCTTCACCGAGAAACCGCTCCAGTCCTCCGGCAGAGACGGCGCAATATGCAGCTTGCCGTCGGTGCGGGTGATGCCGAGAATACCCTCGACTGCTGCGCGATAAAGCCAGCCGGCCGAACCCGTGTACCAGCTCCAGCCGCCACGGCCCGCATAAGCACCTTCACCGTAGACATCCGCGGTCACCACATAGGGTTCGACCCGATAGGTTTCTGACGATGCCGCATCCAGCGCGTGATTGACCGGGTTGAGCAGCTTGAAGCAATTCCATGCCTCCTGCGCCCTACCCTGCCTGGCGAGGGCAAGAACCACCCAGGTTGCGGCATGGGTATATTGCCCGCCGTTTTCACGCACGCCCGGCGGATATCCCTTGATGTAGCCCGGATCATGCGGTGCACGCGAGAAGGGCGGCGTGAACAGCCTGATAATGCCGGTCTGCTCATCGACCAGATGCTCCATGACGGCATCCATGGCCTGCCGCGACCGACCCTCTTCGCCTTCGCCGGAGAGAACGCTCCAGCTCTGGCCAAGGGAATCGATCCGGCACTCCTCGCTTTCGGCGGAACCGAGCGGCGTGCCGTCATCGAAATAACCGCGCCGGTAATAGCTGCCATCCCAACCCGCTGTTTCCAGCGCGTTGCGCAGCCTTTCCCGATGCGATGCCCATTTGCCGACGCGGTCGGCATCGCCACGCTTCTCCGCAATCGCGATGAAATCGCGCAACGCCCCGGAAAGGAACCAGCCGAGCCAGACGCTGGTGCCCTTGCCGCCGACACCGACGCGGTTCATGCCATCGTTCCAGTCGCCGCCGAGGATCAGCGGCAGACCATTTTCGCCGGTGCGATGAATGGCGAGATCAAGCGCCAGCGCCGCATGTTCGTAAAGCGTAGCAGATCTGTCGCTGGTCTCCGGCTGGAAGAAAGCATCATGCTGGCCGGGCATCAATGCGGCGCCCTTCAGGAAGGGGATGCTTTCATCGAGGATCGCGACATCACCCGTGGCCGAGACATATTGGTTGATTGCATAAGCAAGCCAGACCACGTCATCCGAGATGGTGGTGCGAACACCGGCACCGGTCAGCGGCAACCACCAGTGCTGCACATCGCCTTCCGGGAACTGACGACCGGCTGCACGCAGGATCTGCTTGCGGGCGAGATCCGGCTGGTAGAGCAGGAAGGCCAGCGTATCCTGAAGCTGGTCGCGGAAGCCGAAGGCGCCGCTCGACTGGTAAAAGGCCGTGCGCGCCAGAATGCGGCACGCCAGCGCCTGATAGGGCAGCCAGTTGTTGACCATGTGGTTGAAGCCGGCATCGGGCGTGGAAACCTGCAGCTGGCCGGTAAAGCCAGTCCAGAATGCCTTGCTCTCGTCCAGCACCGTCTGGAAGTCCGCGTTGCGGACATCCTTCACCAGCGCTTCGGCCTCTTCCGCATTGTCGGCATCGCCGAGAATGAAGGTCATGTGCCGTTCTTCACCGGGCTTCAGATGGATTTCCTGCATCAGCGCGGCGCAGGGATCGCCATCGACCTCGGTGCTGCCGCTGAGTGCGCTACCCGACACGATGCCCTGCGGGGCCTGTGCCGAACCGAAGCGGCCGATGAATTCCCGGCGGCTGGTGGTGAAGCCGCTCGCCTCGCTGTCAAGCGTCAGGAACGCCGTGCGGGCGCTATAGTCGATGCTGTAGGGGTTCGACGCGAAGATCGCATTGCTGCCGGCATCGTGTCTGCTCAGAATGAACGGCGCGGATTTCTGGGCGTTGTTGCCCAGCACCCATTCCACATAGGCATAGACCTTCAGGCGCCGGCTTTTTGAACCCTTGTTGCGAACGATGACCTGCGAGAACTTGACAGGTTTTTCGCGATCAACGGTCTGTGTCACTTGGACTTCAAGTGTATCGGCCACGCCTGTCAGCACGGAGTAACCCAGGCCATGGCGGGTTTCGAACATGGCTTCCGGATCGCGCGACAGCGCGGCGCAGGGCGTATAGAGCTTTCCTGTCTCCACATCGGCGACATAGAAGGCCTCACCCGGCCGGTTGACGACCGGATCGTTGCTCCAGGGCGTCAGCTGATAGTCGCGCGAATTGCGGCTCCAGCTGAAACCGGCGCCTTCGGCCGAAATGTGGAAGCCGAAACTCTCGTTCGAGATGACGTTGATCCACGGATGCGGTGTGGACTGCCCGCCATTGAGGCGCACGACATATTCCTGGCCGTTCCTGGCGAAGCCGCCAAAACCGTTCCAGAAATCGAGATCACCCGCATCTTCGACCTGTTCCGCAACCGGGAAGGACGGTACCGGCAGACGGGCCTGCGCAGCATCGCTTGTGCCATCGGGGCCGCGATGGGCCGCAAACAGCGAGACCGCACGGTTGATCTGGTCGACAATCTTGCCGTTGCGCACGTGGAGAACAACGCGAGAAGCGGCGAGAAGCGCGCTCCACGTCTCTTCGTCCATCAGGTCGCGGCGCACGGAGAAGACGTGCGGACGACCGCCATCGGCAGGATTGATGCGGCGCTGCGCCTCGGAAATATGATCCAGCGCATGCTGCATGTCCTGTGCATAGGATGCAGCCCGTTCGTTGACGATAACGAGATCGAAGATCACGCCGCGTGAACGCAGATATTCATGGGCGCTCAGCGCCTCACGGGCGATATCCATGTCCATATCGTCGTTGATGCGCAGGCTGAAGATCGGGAAATCGCCTGAAATCGCGAGCGGCCACAAAGCACGCTGCGAGGCAAGGCCGGTTTTCAGCGTTTCCGAATCCGCACGCAGATGCATGTCCGGATAGGTCAGATAACGGCCGAGATGCTGGAAGGCGGCCGCCTGCTGCGAGGTGACGCCCACATGGCGCATCTGCACCTGCGTGCGTGTCCACGCGTGCACGAGTTCATGGGCAAACGCGTCCGGATGACGATAACGGTCGATCGCCTTGTCGACCTCCTCGCGGCTTGGCGCGGCAATCGTCCAGAAAATCACGCTCACCTTCTTGCCCGCCGGCACGCGTACGGTGCGGCGCAATGACAGGATCGGATCAAGCGTGAAGCCGTCGTTGCTGGAAAGCGTCGCACCGGCATCGAAAGCCGCCGCTTCGCGCAGCGAGCGGCCGCGGCCGATGAACTTGGCACGATCGGTCTCGAATTCCGTCGGGCGCGACGGGCCGGCATTGTCGGCGGCAAGATGCGCGATGACGGTGCCGGGCTCGTTCGGGCTGCGACGGTTGCGCCAGGCGCGGATGACATCACCGCGGCGGCCGATCTCGGTCTGCACGAACATGCGCGAGAACAGCGGATGGGCGTTGTCGTCATCTTCAGACGCAATGACGGGCTCCATATAGGAGGTCACTTCGATATAGCGATCCTCGGAACCGACATTGAGCAGCGTGACGCGGCGGCCTTCGGCATCGTGCTCGGTGGCGACAATGCATTCGACCACGCTCTGCAGATCGCCGGTGGTCTTGTGGAACTCGGCCTTGTCGTCGGTGAAGATCGTCTTGGTCTTTTCGCCTTCGATAACACGCGGCTCTGCCGTCGCACTCCACCATTGTCCGTTGGTGGTGTCGCGCAGGAAGATGAAGGTGCCCCAGCGGTCTTCGGTCGGATCGGCCTTCCAGCGGGAAATCGCCTGACCGTTCCACTTCGAATAACCGGCACCAGTCGAGGTGAGCATCGTCGAATAATGGCCGTTCGAAAGGAACACCACTTCGCGGTCGCGCGCGGCCGGGTCGACGATGGAGCGCACTTCCGCACGCAACAGGTCCGCCTGTTCCTTGCCGGGGGTTTCCGGCTCGTATTTCGCGCTCATGACGGGCACTTCGCGCGGTGCCTTTTCCTGCAACAGCAGTTCGGCCGCTTCAATCACCGGATCGGAATGGAAGAGTTCGCGCAGCACGCCATCGAAAGCGACGTTGGCGACGGCCGCAATCGACATGCCGTGGTGGTGGGCATAATAGTTGTAGACCACCGCGCAGACCTTACCATCAGGCACACGTGTCGGTGTGAAATCCACCGCATCATGAAAGCCGTACTGGCCAAGCGCGCCAAGCTTGCGCAGCTTGTCGAGGTTCTCAAGCGCACCATCAGGATCGTACTGGCTGGCGAGGATCGACGCATAGGGCGCGATCACTGCATTCTGGCCAAGGCCGCGCTTGAGACCAAGCGTCGGCACGCCGAAGTTGGTGTACTGGTAGTTCATGTTGTGATCGCGGGCGTTGAACGCCGCTTCGGAAATGCCCCATGGCGTGCCGAGGCGGCGGCCGTGGTTCATCTGTTCCTTGACGATCAGATTGTTGGTCTGGTTGAGAATGCCACCCTGACGCTCCTGCATGACGAGCGGGGGCATCAGATATTCGAACATCGAACCCGACCAGGAGACCAGCGCGCCCTGCGCGCCGATCGGCACGACCTGACGGCCGAGACGGTACCAGTGTTCTGTCGGCAGATCACCCTTGGCGATGGCAAACAGGCTGGTCAGGCGGCATTCGGACGCCAGAAGGTCGTAGCAGGCCTCATCCAGCTCCTTGCTTTCGACGCGATAGCCGATCGAGAGAAGACGACGATCCTTGCGGTAAAGGAACGTGAAATCCATCGAGAAAGCGAGGTTGCGGCTGCGGTCGCGCAGCGATGCGAGACGCTGGCGCAACGGTTCCATATTGGTGAGATCGATGGCGCTGTCGGAAATATGCGCCTCACAGCAATCCACCAGCAATTGCGCCCAGCGGGTCACTTCCGCGCTCTGCGCAGACTTCACTTCGTGATCGACATTGGTAGCGAGTTTCTGGATGTCGCGCGCAAGCACCGCCAGATTGATGACGCGGATCGATGCGAATTCATGCTCGCGCTTGACGGACGCCAGAGCGTTCGAGAACCCGATGATACGCTCTTCGAGACGGCGATGCAGCGGACGCAGGTTCTTGCGGTCGTCAGGCAGCGCTTTCAGCGTTTCGCGCAGGATGCCGGCCAGATCGCCGATACCGTCCAGATTGCCCTGAAGATGCGCGGAAGGCGCTTCCGCCCACTGGCGGCAGGCCGACGAAACTGCAATCAGGTGACCGGCAAGATTGCCGCTGTCCACCGCCGAAACATAGCGGGGTCCAAGCGTCTGCAACGTGTCCGTATGGTACCAGTTGTAGAGATGGCCACGATGCTTTTCCATCTTCTCGACGGTCTGGATCGTGTTCTCGATCCGCTCCAGAGTATCGGCAAAGCTGATCCAGCCGAACTGGCGCGCCGAAATGATGGAAAGCAGGTAGACGCCGATATTGGTGGGCGACGTGCGCGAAGCGACGATCGGCTCCGGCGTTTCCTGGAAGTTATCAGGCGGCAGGTGGTTTTCCTGCGGCGTCACGAAGGCCTCGTAATAACGCCATGTGCGGCGCGCGATCTTGCGAAGCTCGAAGGAGACGTGTTCCGAAACGAACAGCCGGTCTTCGGTTTCAGCCGACTGGCTGACATACCAGGCAACGGCAGGCGACAGAACCCAGAGAAGCGTGAAGGGAATGCCGATCAGGAAGGCATTGTCACCCGGCAGCGCCGCGAACAGCAGGCCGAGCATCGCCACTACGGGCGCATGCCACATCTGTCGATAATAATCGATGATGCTGCCCTGCGCGCTCGACTGCATGCTGGCGGCGGTACGCCATTCCAGCATCAGCTTGTGGCTGACGAGCAGGCGGTAAAGCGAGCGGGCAATCGCATCCGTCATCATGCAGGCGGCATCGGCGATGAAGACGATGCGCAGCGCCACCTGTGCGTTGGTCGCGCGGATTTCCGACCAGATGGTGTGAAAATGCGCCTGCGGCACGATATCGGTGGAGCGGGGCACGAGGCCGGAGAGCAGGGAAAGCGTGGGGGCTACGAACAGCGAGAAGATCAGCAAAATCTGCCAGATCAGCGCGCCCAGTGGGTCCATGAAATACCAGCCGAGGATCGAAGCGAAGAACCAGGCGATCGGCGTCAGCGAGCGACGCAGGTTATCGACCATCTTCCAGCGGCCGATCGCGGTAACGCCACGGGCACGATCGAGGATAAAGGGCAGAAGCTGCCAGTCGCCACGCGCCCAGCGATGCTGGCGCGACACTTCAACCTCGTAACGGGTCGGGAAATCCTCGACCAGCTCTACGTCGGTCACCAGCGCGCAGCGCGCGAAGGAGCCTTCGAGCAGATCGTGGCTGAGAATGGAGTTTTCCTCGATCCGGCCCTTCAGCGCCGCCTCAAAGGCATCCACGTCGTAAAGGCCCTTGCCGGTGAAGGTGCCCTCGGACGTCAGGTCCTGATAGACGTCGGAAACGGTGAAGACGTAAGGATCGATACCGCGGTTGATCGAGAAGACCCGCTGGAAAACGGATGCGTCCTTGCCGGTGGTGAGCGAGGGCGTTACGCGCGGCTGCAGCAGACCGTAGCCTTCGACAACCCGTCCGGACACCGGGTCGATCACCGGACGATTGATCGGGTGGTGCATCTTGCCGACAAGCTTGGTCACCGCATCGCGCATCAGGCGCGTATCGGCATCCAGCGTCATGACGTATTTCACGCCCTCCGGCACGACGTTGGCGCCGCCGAGGAACGTCGTATCCTTGTCGCCGCGCAGCAGCATGTTCAGCTCATGCAGCTTGCCGCGCTTGCGCTCCCAGCCCATCCAGCAGCCTTCAGCCGAATTGTAGATGCGGCGGCGGTGCAACAGGTAAAAGCGCGTCTTGCCGTCAAAGGCATAACGGCTGTTCAGCGCCGCAAGCTCACGCTTGGCATAGTCGAGAATTTCGAGGTCATCGTCGGACTGTTCATACTGCGCATCGCGCCAGTCGCTCACCAGCGAGAAATAGATCTCGCCATGCGGATTGGCGAGATAATGCACCTCGATATTGCGCATCATCTCATCGACACTGTCGCGGCTGGTCAGCATGCAGGGCACGGCAACCAGCGTGCGGGCGTCCTGCGGAATGCCGTTCTTGAACTCGTATCCGACCAGCCGGAACGGCTTCACGAAGAAGGTGACGAGCGTGTTGAAGAGGCCGGTCGCGCCCTCGGATGCCGGCAATGCGAACATCAGCAGGAAGGCGGTCACCACATACCAGGGCATGCCCGCCTGCGCCAGGAACCAGCCGACGGCGAGCATGGCGAGCGCGGTGATCAGAAACACCGGCGCCGCAATCGCAAGCCAGTTGAACTTGCGCATCGCCCGGACGATACGCTGCGACACCAAAGGCCGGTAACCCAGCGCCTTCTCAAGTTCGAAACGACGCTGGCCCACGAGCACGGAGCCGACATTGACGGGATGTGTCTCGTCCGCCTCCACAGGCGTATCGGCGCGCGCCATTTCGACAGCGGCACGCGCAACCTCAACTTCAGTCTTGGGAGAACGGCGCGCCAGAAGTTCGATAGTATTGCGGTAAGTGTTTCGCGAACCGAAATCGAGCGTTTCGTAATCGGTCTCTTCGCGCAGAACCTTGTCGATGTGGCTGACTTCCTCGAACCACACCGACCATTCGGTATCGTCGATTTCGCGCAGGCTCTTGACGATGTTGCCCATCGTCACGTTGCCGGATGCAAGACGGTTATGTTCCGACATCATGACGTTTTCGGCGTCCGTGCCGGCAGCATGCAGGCGCTCTTCGAGCCATGCTACCGCAAAACCCGATGTCTGGGAGCCGTTGCGGAGACGATAAAGGAATTGCGTTGCGAAAGTCGGGTCGTCGACCAGCGTATCGACCTGCTTCAAAAGGGCCGCGGAGGCTTCCGCATCGTTGAGACGAATGATCTCGTCAACGACCTCGTTCGCCTTCTGGCGCATGCGGCGCGAACGCTCCACACGGATGGAGATGCGGCGAAGATTTTCGATGAGGACAAAACGGATGATCGACGGCAGCGCCCACAATTCGCCGATCTGCAGCGTCTTTGAGGTCTGGTAGCCATCCACCAGCGCCGTCATGTTCTCGCGCGAAACCGTGCTGTGGGTGTGGGCGACATAAAGCCAGCCGAGCGCCATGACCCGCGGGATCGTCACCCCGCCCACCGTCATCGTCGGCAGCTGGCGATAGAACTTGCGCGGAAAATCGCGGCGGACTTCCTGGATCGCCTCTTCGATGACGTAGTGATTGTCGAGCAGCCATTCCGCCGCCGGCGTTATCGTCGCGCCATTTTCCGCGTCGACCGCCGTTGTGCGGTAGACCCGCAGAATTTCCTTCTCGTTCTCGCGATGACGTTCGAAGAAATCGAACTCCATGAAGCCGGGAAGGCTGTCGGCGCCATCGCGCGAAAGCGCGGCGCCCGCATCATGCAGTTCCTCGACCGTCATATAGGACGCGCGGATCGAATCGTTATGATCGATCTGCTTCGTCTCGGAATCACGGGCGGCGGCGGTCGGGGTAATATGAAATGACATCGGGCTCGTATTCTGAACTTTAGGGAAACTTGTTCGACTTGACCGGCATTTCGTCCATGGCGGGAACACACACGAAAATCAGGCCACGCTATATTTATGACTTATCCTGAACCTTCGGTGAACCGGACCGGACGCCGTGCGGAACGGATCGTCAGGCGGGTGGTATCCGCAGGTGCAGCATGTTGCAGTGAAATTATTCCGATACGATCGGAAAACCGCAGATCGGTGCGGACAGGAGATTTTCGATAACAGGAAGAAAATGGCATCCTGCGGCCCGGCAATGCCGTTCCGACCGAATTTCGCACCCTCCCCGACGGCGAAAATTGTTCGCGCAACGTCGATAATCCCCCGTTGACAACCTGAAGGGCAACGCGGAACCGAGACTGCCCACGCTACATCCGAAAGAAGCTAATGCCCCAGGACGTCAATAGTTCCATGCCACCTGTCGCGGCACGATGCAAGCGCTGAATTTCAGGCCATTTCCGCGCCGATAACGACACTTTAGAATACATAAATATGCTGATATGTCCTTTGGGAAAGACGCCGGAAAAAACGGCCAAACCCGGGATTCTGAAAATGACGAAACAGACCGCGAATATCGCATCCTTTGCCAACCATATGCCGGATGTGGTGGCCATACGCCGCCACCTGCACCGCAATCCGGAAATCGGTCTTTCGGAGTTCAAAACCTCGGACTTCATTGCCGGGCAATTGGTGGAAATGGGTTATGAGGTGACGCGCGGGCTCGCCGGCACCGGTATCGTCGCCACGCTCAGCAATGGCGACAGCACGCGCACGCTCGGCATCCGCGCCGATATCGACGCCCTGCCGATCCACGAAGAGACGGGGGCGGATTATGCAAGCGCCAATCAGGGCGTGATGCATGCCTGCGGCCACGATGGCCACACCGCCATGCTGCTCGGCGCGGCAAAGATCATCGCTGAGCGCAAGAATTTCGACGGAACCCTGCATCTGATCTTCCAGCCGGCGGAAGAGAATTTCGGCGGCGCCAGAATCATGATCGAGGACGGGCTGTTCGAACGTTTTCCCTGCGATGCGGTTTTTGCCCTGCATAACGATCCCGGCCTGCCCTTCGGGCAATTCGTGCTGCGCGAGGGGCCGATTCTCGCCGCTGTCGACGAGTGCAAGATCACCGTCAACGGTTACGGCGGCCACGGCGCCGAACCGCAGGATGCCGCCGACCCCATCGTTGCCGGCGCGAGCATCATCATGGCCTTGCAGACGGTGGTATCCCGCAATATCCATCCGCAATTGTCGGCAGTCGTCACCGTTGGCGCGTTCCATGCGGGTGCTGCCAGCAATGTGATTCCCGAGACGGCGGAAATGCTGCTGACCATCCGCTCCCTCGATCCGGGCGTGCGCGATGAGCTGGAAAAACGCATCCGGGCGATAGCCGAAGGCCAGGCGGCCAGCTATGGCATGAGCGTCACCATCGATTACGAGCGCGGGTATAACGCAACGGTCAACCACAAGGCGGAAACGGATTATGTCGCCGATCTCGCCCGCCGCTTTGCTGGAACTGAAAAGGTGGCTGAGATGCAGCGCCCGTCGATGGGCGCGGAAGACTTCGCCTATATGCTGGAGAAGCGGCCCGGCTGTTATTTTTTCCTCGGCACCGCGCGCACCGACAACGACCCGCCGCTGCACCATCCGAAATTCGATTTCAACGACGATATCCTGCCGATCGGAACCGCTTTCTGGGTTGATCTGGCCGAGGATTACCTGAAGGCATGAATGGACATGAAAAAGGCCGGTCGGAGGAGCGACCGGCCTTTTGTTCTCAAATACCCTGATGAGAAAGTCGGGAGGATCAGGGAACGAGACCGAATATGACGGCAGCGACAAACGCCACGCAGACGCCGACAAGAGCCGCATGAACCGAATCTTTCCAGTTACGCGGCGACTGGGGCTGCGAGACAAAGTCTTTCACTTTTCCTGCCTTGGAATAAGACATTGTGCACTCCCTTCCTGCTCGGCCCTTCAAAGCGGGCATTGCTTATTTCACGTAGAGAATAGCTTTATTCCCCACTGTTTCAGTAGAGATAAAATTCCATAAGATTGGCGCATCGGGAAAAATACGGATTGCGACTTGCCCACCGGCAAGCATCAATCTACCCATTGCCCGGGATCAACGCGCTGGAGGGCATTTCCGTTCAAAACCAGCGGCGGGCACGGAAAAGACCATGACGGATATCGACGCCATCATCATCGGAGCCGGGGTGATCGGACTGGCGACAGCACGCGAGCTGGCGATGCGCGGCCTCTCCGTCATCATCCTCGAAAGCGAAAAGGAATTCGGCTCGGCCACTTCCTCCCGCAACAGCGAAGTCATTCACGCCGGGCTCTATTATCCGGCCGGAAGCCTCAAGGCCCGGCTTTGCGTGGAAGGCAAGGCGCGACTCTATGCTTTCTGTCAAAGCCACGGCGTCTCATATCGCCGCTGCGGCAAACTCATCGTCGCCGCGAGCGATGAAGAGACGGCCACGCTCGCCACCCTCCGCGAAAAAGGCAAAGCCAACGGTTGCGACGACCTTGAGCTGATCGATGAGCGACAGGCAGTCTCGCTCGAACCCGCGCTCACCTGCGTCGCAGCCCTGACATCGCCCTCGACCGGTATCATCGACAGCCATGGTTATATGCTGGCGCTCCTTGGAGACGCGCAGGATCATGGCGCAGCCCTTGCCCTGAACGCACCCTTCGAAAAGGCAGAAGTGATCGGCGATGGTTTCCGGGTTCACGTCGGCGGCGCGGAGCCCACAAGCCTGACATGCCGGCTGCTCGTCAATTCCGCCGGACTTGTTGCGCCGATGGTGGCAAGAAAGATCGAAGGATTGTCGGAGGATTTGGTCCCGCAGGCGCGTTTTGCCAAAGGCAGCTATTTTTCGCTGGCCGGCAAGTCGCCCTTTTCACGGCTGATCTATCCCGCACCTCACACCCATGGCCTTGGCGTGCATCTCACTCTCGATCTTGCCGGCCAGGCCCGTTTCGGGCCGGATGTGGAATGGGTGGACACCATCGATTACGCCGTTGATCCCCGCCGCATGGAGGGTTTTGGCGACGCGATACGGCGTTATTGGCCGGGCCTTCCCGACCATGCGCTGATTCCGGCCTATTCCGGAATCCGGCCGAAGATTTCCGGTCCGGACGAACCGGCCATGGATTTCCGCATTGACGGGCCGGAAAGCCACGGCGTTGCCGGCCTCGTCAATCTCTTCGGCATAGAAAGCCCCGGCCTGACCGCCTCGCTGGCGATTGCCAACGAGGTCGCGGCACGACTCGAGGCTTGATCTCAACCTCATTCAGCCGAAACGGGACAGCGCGCCCACCATGATGTCAGGATCGACATTGCCGCCGGAAGCCACTGCAATCGCCGTTTCGCTCTCCAGTTCATCGCCGTGGAAGAGGGCCGCCGCCAGCGCCACCGCACCACCGGGTTCGACGACGATCTTCAGCCGGTTGAAGGCGAGAACCATCGCCCGCAGCGCTTCCTCCTCGGTCACGGCAATGCCCTTTCCGCAAAGCTCCGCCATGATCGGGAAAGTAATGTTTCCGGGCTGTGGCGTGACGATCGCGTCGCAGATCGAACCCGAGGTCGTGGCGTTACGCTCGATCTTGCCCGAGGCAAGGGAGCGGGCCACATCGTCGAACCGCTCCGGTTCTGAAGTCCTGACCCTGTAGTTCTGAGCTTTCGCCGCAAGTGCAAGGGAGATGCCGGATGTGAGGCCACCGCCACCGCAAGGCACCAGAACCTCGGCTGCATCGATACCCAGCTCCGCGCCCTGTTCGGCAATCTCCAGCCCCACCGTCCCCTGCCCGGCAATAACCAGCGGTTCGTCATAGGGCCTGATCAGTGTCAGCCCACGCTCGCGCGAAATGCGATCTCCGATGGCATCGCGATCTTCGTTCGCCCGGTCGTAGAGCACCACGTCCGCACCATAGGCGCGGGTATTGTCGATTTTGATCTTCGGTGCATCCGACGGCATGATGATGACGGCGGGAACGCTGTGCAGGCGGGCGGCAAGGGCCACGCCCTGCGCATGGTTGCCGGAGGAAAAGGCGATCACGCCCTTGCCGCGCACATCGGCCGGCAGACCGGATACCGCCGACCAGCCGCCGCGAAATTTGAACGAACCCGTCCGTTGCAGGCACTCGGCCTTCACGAACAGCTTTCGCCCGGCAATCTCGTCCAGAAAAGGCGACGACAGAAGCGGTGTCCGCACTGCATGCTTGCCGATGCGCTCGCGCGCCGCTTCGATCATCGAAATATCTGTCATGCCCTGCCCCTGTGGTGCGAATCTGCGGATACATTAGGAGGTCGCAATGGATAGCGAAACCGCCCGGACAAGAAAAATCCCCGGTCATGGCCGGGGATTTTTCGTCGTGCTTGACTAGTGATTATGCCGGGGCATCTTCTCGGCAATCCGGCGGAAATCCGCAGCGCCTTCGAGCACCGCACCATCCGAAAGCTGGGTCACGGATTGGCGATAGATGCGCTGCCATGGGGTCGCATCCGCGGGCACGGCGGGAATGCCGTCTGCCTTGCGGGCCTCGATCTCTTCATCCGGCACCAGCACGTTGCATTGGCCCTGATTAAAATCGATGCGGATCACATCACCGGTGCGAAGCCATGCCAGACCGCCACCGGCGGCACTTTCCGGCGAGGCATTGAGGATCGACGGGCTGTCCGCCGTTCCCGATTGCCGGCCGTCGCCAATCGTCGGCAGGCTGGTGATGCCTTTTTTCAACAACGCATCCGGCGGCTGCATGTTGACAACCTCAGCCGAACCCGGCCAACCGAGCGGCCCCGCACCGCGAATGACGAGAATAGTGCGCTCGTCAATATCGAGAGACGGATCGTTGATACGGGCGTGATAGTCTTCCGAACCATCGAACACCACACACTTGCCTTCGAAAATACCCTCACGGCCCGGCTCGCTCAGATAACGCTGACGGAATTCCGCCGAGATAACGCTCGTCTTCATGATGGCGAAATCAAACAGATTGCCCTTGAGGACGAGGAAACCGGCTCGTTCCTTGAGCGGCTTATCGTAAGGCAGGATCACGTCGCGGTCGGTGGATTCCCGCCCATCCAGATTTTCCGCCACGGTCTTGCCCGTAACGGTCGGACAGCTTCCATCAAGCTTGCCAGCCTTCAGAAGCTCCCACATGATCGCGGGTGTGCCGCCGGCGCGGTGGTATTTCTCACCCAGCCATTTGCCGGCGGGTTGGACATTGGCAAGCAGTGGAATGTCATAACCGTGGACCTGCCAGTCCTCTTCGCGAAGCTCGACGCCCGCATGTTTGGCCATTGCCGCCAGATGCGGCTGGGCATTGGTCGAACCACCGATTGCCGAATTGACGCGGATCGCGTTCAAGAACGCCTCACGCGTCATGATGTCGGAGGGCTTGATATTCTCGACAACCAGTTCGACGGCGCGGCGGCCGGTGCGATAGGCCATCTGGCCGCGTTCGCGGTAAGCGGCCGGGATAGCGCCGCAGCCGGTCAGCGACATGCCGAGCGCTTCGGCAATCGCGTTCATGGTCGAGGCCGTGCCCATGGTGTTGCAGTGACCGACCGAAGGAGCGGATTCGAGCGCTGCCTGCAGGAATTCCTCGCGGGTGATTTCGCCAGCGCCGTATTTGCGGCGCATGCGCCAGATGACGGTACCGGAACCGACGAGATCGCCGTCATGATACCCGTCGAGCATCGGCCCGCCGGATAAAACAATGGCCGGAATATCAACCGTGCTTGCCGCCATCAGCGCCGAGGGCGTGGTCTTGTCGCAGCCAGTTGTCAGGACAACGCCATCGAGCGGATAACCGTAAAGCACTTCCACGAGGCTGAGATAGGCCAGATTGCGGTCAAGCGCCGCCGTCGGGCGCTTGCAGTTTTCGAACATCGGATGGGTCGGAAACTCGATGGGAATACCGCCCGCATCGCGGATGCCGTCACGCACCCGCTTGACCAGTTCCACATGAACGCGGTTGCAGGGCGTCAGGTCACTGCCGCTCTGGGCGATGCCGATAACCGGCTTGCCGGAACGCAGTTCTTCCGGCGTCACACCGTAATTCATGAAGCGCTCCAGATAGAGCGCCGTCATGTCGAGATGGTCAGGGTTGTCGAACCAGTCCTGGGACCGCAGGCGGCGCATGGGTGTCTTGTCGTCGCTCATGAGATCGCTTCAGCCCTGTTCGCGGTTGTTGAGTTTTTCGAGGTAAAGCAGGATGCCGCTATGGTCGATATCCGCCCCGCCATCACCGACGAAATCATCGAATTCCCGCGTCACCTGCTGGGTGAGCGGCAGGGTAAGTGACAGGTCCTTCGCCGTTGCCAGCACACCGTTCAGATCCTTGAGCTGGAATTTGGACGGACCGCCCGGCACGAAGTTACGCTTCACCATGCGTTCGCCATGCAGTTCCAGAATCCGGCTTTCGGCGAAACCACCACGTATGGCGTTGCGGAAACCTTCACGGGATGCACCGCCCGCTTCCACCAGCATCATCGCCTCGGCAACCGCGCCGATGGTGATGGCAACGATCTGCTGGTTGGCGAGCTTGCAGAGCTGGCCGGCACCCGAGGGACCGACATAGGTAAGCCGGCCCATCGGCGCGAAGACATCCGCAAGACCCGAGATCAGCGCCTCATCGCCACCGGCCATGATGGCGAGCGTACCGGCCGTCGCGCCCGGCACACCGCCGGAAACCGGTGCATCAACGTGATGAATACCGAGCGCCTCAAGCCGGGAGGAATGCTCGCGCGTGATCGGCGGCGCAATCGAGCTGCTGTCGATGACAACAGCTCCCTTTTTCAGCGCTTCGGCCACACCGGCCTCGAACAGCACTTCGCCCACGGCCTTGCCATCGCTCAGCATGGTGATGACGATATCGGCATCCTTGGCGGCCTCGGCCGGAGATGCCGCGAGAACGGCACCATCGGCAACCAGAGCCTCGGCCTTATCAACGCTGCGGTTCCAGACTGTGACCGCAAAGCCAGCGCCCAGCAGGCGTCGGGCCATCGGCCCGCCCATCAGGCCGGTGCCGATAAAGGCAACCGACCGCTTCTTCTCCTCCCCGCCAACACTCATTTCAGTGAACCTCCCAGCTCGTCCTCGATATGAACCTGAATGATCTCTTCGAAGGAGCTTTCAGCCGTGAAGCCCAGCTCCCGGGCGCGCTTGGCCTCAAAACCGGGCGCCCAGCCCTCACACATGCGCATGATCATCTCGTTCGGCTCGCGGCGGATGAGAGCGACAGCCTTTTCGCCTGCGACCTTGCGCAGCGCTTCGATCTGTTCGCCGACTGTGGCGCTGAGACCCGGCATCGACAGGTTGCGGCGCGGACCGACCTTTTCGACGTCGATCGTGGCGCCATGGATGAGGAAACCGACAGCGGAACGCGGCGAGGCATGCCAGTGGCGAATGCTTTCCGGCACCGGCAGAACCGCTTCCTGGCCAACCAGCGGCTCGCGCAGGATATTGGAGAAGAAGCCGGAGGCAGCCGCGTTCGGCTTGCCGGGACGAATGCAGATGGTGGGCAGGCGAATGCCGATACCATCGAAGAAACCGCGACGGCTGTAATCGGAGAGCAGCAGTTCGCAAATCGCCTTTTGCGTACCGTAGCTGGTCAGCGGCGTGGTGTGGAATTCATCCGGGATCGGATAGGGGAGCGGCGCACCGAAGACGGCGATCGACGAGGTGAAGACCACGCGCGGCTTGTAACCATCCTTGCCGTTGGCAATGCGGATGGCGTCGAAGAGATAACGCGTGCCATCGAGATTGATGCGGTAGCCCTTGTCGAAATCGAGTTCGGCTTCACCGGACACGATGGCGGCAAGGTGAAAGATGACATCGGGGCGGGCTTCGACCAGCTTTTCGGCCTCGCCCGGCGCGGACAGATCGGCCGCGCGCGCATCAACCGCACCGGAGAAGCCGGCGGGCGCTTCAGGCTGGAACACGTCGATAAGCGTGAACCTGTCGATCGGCCTGCCACCGAGCGACCCGTCCTTGACGAGACGCTGCGTCAGCTTGCGGCCAACCATACCTGCGGCGCCGATGATTGCGATATGCATGTCTTCCTCCTCTTTGTCCCGATCATTCTCCCGAGACCGAAAAAATCACCATCGGCCAGTCGACCGATAAATTAGCTTGTAAGGTTGTCTGATAACCTTATATGATCGAGTTGAAAATAGTATTTTTTCACAAACCGGCAAAAGCAAGGGCGAAAGAGCCCTGTCCGGAAATTTAGGGCGGATTGGACGGAGAGGGTGGAATGACGATCGTGAGCGAACACGATATCGAGGAATTGCGGGTCTCGTTGAAGAACAGTCTGGGCGAGGCTTTGCTGCTGACATCGCAGGAAGACATGCTGCGCTATTGCCGCGACTGGCACGGCGACGTCACCAGCTCGGCAGTGGCCGTGATCCGCCCTCGATCGACCAAGGAAGTCTCCGACACCGTTCGCGTCTGCGCCGAACTCGGTCTCGCCATCATTCCCCAGGGGGGCAATACCGGACTGGTGCTCGGCGGCATTCCCGATGCGCCGAAGCGTCAGGTTGTGCTGAACCTTGAGCGCATGAACGCCATCCGCACCATAGACAGCGACGATTTTTCGGCCGTCGTGGAAGCCGGCTGCATTCTGTCGGAATTCAAGGATGCGGCGCAGGACAAGGGAATGTTCTTCCCGCTGTCGCTCGGCGCGCAGGGCAGCTGCCGCATCGGCGGCAATGTTTCCACCAATGCCGGCGGCATCAACGTTCTGCGTTACGGCATGACCCGCGAGCTGGTGCTGGGTCTCGAAGTGGTATTGCCTGACGGCACCATCTGGAACGGGCTGTCGACGCTGCGCAAGGACAATCGTGGCATTGACCTGAAGCAGCTATTCATCGGCGCAGAAGGAACGCTCGGCATCATCACCGCCGTGTCCGTCAAGCTTTACCCCAATCCCGAACATGTCGAGACGGCGCTGCTCGGCCTCAATTCGCTTGACAATGCCATCAAGCTCTACCGCCGCGCCCGCCGCGAATGCTGCGACCTGATGTCCGCCTTCGAATTCATGCCGCCGGTTGCCTTCACACTGGCGATCGAGGCGATACCCGACCTCAAGATGCCGATCGCCGGCGATTACCCGGCCTATGTGCTGATGGAGATTTCCGGTTCCGGACTGGTGGATACCGCCGACCTGATGGGGCGGTTCCTTGAGGGTGTCATGGAAGACGGTCTGGTGCTGGACGGCGTCATCGCCTCCTCGCGGGCGCAGGCGCAATCGCTGTGGCTCTTCCGCGAGGGCATGAACGAAGGTCAGGCACTGCGCGGTTCCCATATGCGCACCGATATTTCGGTGCCGCTGTCGAAACTTGCGGCCTTCGTGGCCGAAGCCGAAGCGGAACTGGCGGAAAAACTGCCGGAGTGCCTGGCGGTTTCCTACGGCCATGTCGGAGACGGAAACGTCCACCTCAACGTGCTGCCGCCGAACGGCGCGACGCCGGAAGAGCGCGAAGCGTTCATCTATAAGTCCAAGACACTCGTTAACGAGGTCCTTGACCGCTATGTCGGCAGCATCAGCGCCGAACACGGCATCGGCCGCCTGAAGCGTTCCGATTTCGAAAGCCGGCTATCCGATGTGCAGCGTCGGATGATCACGGGTCTGAAAAACACTTTTGACCCCGATTTGCGGATGAATCCCGGTTGCCAGATAACCCTGCAACCGGATAGCTAATCGAGGAACAGTAAAGGCGGCTGAAAACGCCGCCTTTGAAAACCCCGTTGACGGCGAAGGAGGAAGTCGCCTGCCGCGGGAAAAAGAACCAATCGTTTCTGTGGAACGGGAGCAACCATGACGCTGGAGTTCAATCAGATACATCGCAACGACCATCTGCCCGGCCGGATCGCCGCGGAGATCGCGCGCGAAATCAATGATTCGAAGCTCGGCCCGGGCGACAGGCTGCCAACCGAACATGTTCTGGCGAAGACCTTCGGGGTCAGCCGCTCGGTCATCCGCGAAGCGATCGCGCAATTGCGCAACGAGGGGTTTGTCGAAACCCGGCAGGGTGTGGGCGCATTCGTCACCGATCCCCGGCAGAGACTATCCATCCGCATCGAACGCTCCCGGCTGAACGACCCGGAGAATTTCCGCGATCTTTTCCAGCTTCGCATGCCTCTGGAAATAGAGGCAGCGGGTCTGGCCGCACTGCATCGCAGCCCACAGCAACTGACGCGGCTGGCGGTCGCTTTGGAAAAGATGAAAACCGCCGATGACTGGTCAACGGAAGGCGTTGCTGCCGATCTCGACTTTCACCGCATTCTGGCGGAAGCGACGCAGAACGAATATTTTCTGATGTTCCTCGGCTTCATCGCGGAACGCATCAGTTCCGCGATCAACATCGCATTCTCCCGCGCGGTTTTTGGTGAAATTCTCGAGGTGACGATCGCCGAACATGTGGCAATCTATGAGGCCGTCGAGAAGGCAGACGCCGCTGCCGCCAAGAACGCCATGCGCAAGCATCTGATCGGCGCCGCAAGCCGGGTCAACCTCGAACTGGATATCTTCTGAGAGCAGCGAAAGACCACGCCGGCAAAGCTATAGGACAGGTTTACGGCTTTCCGGGAATTGAGACGCGAAAGACGACAATTTTGTCGGCAAGGCCGCTAGACTCGTAGCAAAAGTCATACTAAGAAGAATGAGATTAAGTTGTCAGACATCCAGACAATAAGACCGCAGGGGGCGGCCTGTCGGATGCTGAAGGGGAGGACTACATGACCGGCACAAGGTCCATCGACGCTACTGCAATTTTGCCTGAAGATTTCGAAAACGCGCTGCTCGTCGGCCGCGTCTGGTCGAAAAGCGAGGGCGGCCCCTGCCCCGTCCTGCTCAAGGGCGGCGTGCTTTATGACCTCACTTCGCTTTCCCCGACCATGTCCGAACTTCTGGAAAACACGGATCTGGTGGAGCGGCTCGCCGACACCGGTACATTCGTCGCACTCGGTGCGCTGGAGGCGTTTCTGGATGGTTCCGCCGGCGAACTTCTTGCCCCCAATGACATTCAGGCCGTCAAGGCTGCAGGCGTCACCTTTGCCGACAGCATGCTGGAACGGGTGATCGAAGAGCAGGCCAAGGGCGATCCGCTGCGCGCGCAGGAAATTCGCGGGCGGCTGGCCCCGGTTCTCGGCGACAATCTCAAGGGACTTGAGGCCGGCTCGGAAAAAGCCGCCGAAGTCAAGAAACTGCTCCAGGAAATGGGCCTGTGGTCGCAATATCTGGAAGTAGGTATCGGCCCGGATGCGGAGATCTTCTCCAAGGCGCAGGCCATGGCCTCGGTGGGCTGCGGCGCCCTGATCGGCGTTCACCCGAAATCGCAGTGGAACAACCCGGAACCGGAAGTGGTGCTGGCCATCACCTCCGATGGCCGCATCATCGGCGCAACGCTTGGCAACGACGTTAACCTGCGCGATTTCGAAGGCCGTTCCGCCCTCCTGCTCAGCAAGGCCAAGGACAACAACGCCTCCTGCGCGATCGGTCCTTTCATCCGCCTGTTTGACGGCACCTTCACCATTGAAGATGTGAAGAAGTCGCAGATCTCGCTTCTGGTCGAAGGCGAAGACGGTTTCACCATGACGGGCGTCAGCCCCATGGAGGCGATCAGCCGCACGCCGGAAAACCTCGCGTCGCAGCTTTTGAACCGCAACCATCAATATCCTGACGGTGCTGTCTTTTTCCTTGGCACGATGTTCGCGCCGGTAAAGGACCGCCATGGACCAGGTCTCGGTTTCACCCATTCAAAGGGAGACCGTGTCGAAATCTCCACGCCCAAGCTCGGTAAGCTGATCAACTGGGTCACGACGACTGACGAATGCCCGGAATGGACATTCGGCACCGCGGCCCTGATGCGCAACCTGGCGAAACGAGGGCTGCTCTAGATATTTCTTCGGGAGGGGAAAATGCAAAAGACCATCAATCTCTTTTACCGGATTCTCGAAATCATTCTCGTCCTGCTGCTCGCCGGCATGTCGATCATGGTCTTCGTCAACGTCGTCATGCGTTACTCGATGAATTCCGGCATCAACGTCTCGGAAGAACTGTCGCGCTATTTCTTCGTGTGGCTGACCTTCCTCGGCGCCGTGCTCACCTTCCGTGAGAACAGCCACATGGGCATTGAAACGCTGGTGATGTTCCTGTCGCGCCGTGCCCGCATCGTCTGCATGATCGCGTCGAACATCATCATTCTGGCCTGTTCCGCCATCTTCTTCTGGGGAACCTGGAAGCAGTCAGGCATCAACGCCAGCATGCATGCCCCCGTCACCAAGCTTTCGATGATCTGGGTCTATGGCATCGGCATGTTCACCGGCGGCCTGATGTTCATCATCGCGCTGGAACGCCTCTACCGTCTTCTGACGGGCCGCGTGACAGAGGACGAAATCGCCCAGTTTGCGGGCGAGAACCTGACGATCGAACAGCTTTCGGAGCGCTGATACCATGACACTTCTCGTTTTTGTCGGCTCTCTCCTGGGAGCCATGGCGATTGGCGTTCCCGTCGCTTTCTCGCTGATGTTCTGCGGCGTCGTGCTCATGTGGTACATGGGCATGTTCAACACTGCGATCATCGCCCAGAACATGATTTCGGGCGCGGATACCTTCACGCTGCTGGCCATCCCGTTCTTCATTCTGGCTGGCGAATTGATGAATTCGGGCGGCCTGTCGCGCCGCATCATTGATTTCGCCATCGCCTGCGTTGGTCATATCAGGGGCGGTCTCGGCATCGTTGCCATCGTGGCGGCCATCATCATGGCCAGCATCTCCGGTTCGGCGGCAGCCGATACCGCAGCCCTTGCCGCAATCCTCATCCCGATGATGGCGAAGGCCGGTTACAATATTCCGCGCTCCGGCGGCCTCATCGCGGCAGGCGGCATCATCGCACCGGTGATCCCCCCGTCCATGGCCTTCATCGTTTTCGGCGTCGCCGCAAACGTCTCGATCACCCAGCTCTTCCTGGCAGGTATCGTTCCCGGCATTCTGATGGGCATTTCGCTGATCGTCGCCTGGCTGATCGTCGTTCGCAAGGATGACATCAAGCCGCTGCCGAGAACCACAGCCAAGGAACGTCTCGTCGCAACCGCCCGCGCCGGCTGGGCGCTCGGCATGCCCGTCATCATTCTCGGCGGCATCAAGGCCGGCATCATGACGCCGACGGAGGCCGCCGTCGTCGCTGCCGCCTACGCGCTGTTCGTCGGCATGGTGATCTACCGCGAACTGAAGCCGGCGGACCTGTTCCACGTGCTTCTGCGCGCCGCCAAGAGCACCTCGATCATCATGTTCCTCGTCTGCGCTGCACTCGTCTCCGCGTGGCTCATCACGGCGGCGAACATTCCGAACGAAGTCGCAGGCTATATCGAGCCGCTGATCGACCGTCCGATGCTTCTGATGATCGTCATCATGGTGCTGGTCTTCATCGTCGGAACCGCGCTCGATCTGACCCCGACCATCCTGATCCTGACGCCTGTTCTGATGCCCATCATCAAGCAGGCAGGCATCGACCCGGTCTATTTCGGTGTACTCTTCATCATCAACAACGCCATCGGCCTGATTACCCCTCCGGTTGGCGTCGTGCTGAACGTCGTCAGCGGTGTCGGCCGCATCCCGCTCGGCAAGGTCACAATCGGCGTCTGGCCGTTCCTCGTCGCCGAAACCATCGTGCTGGCGCTGCTGGTGATATTCCCTGACATCGTCATGGTTCCGCTGCAGTACCTTCGTTAATCGATACTTTTTCTCGACCACAATCCAAGGGAGGATATTATGAGAAAGCTTCTTCTGACCACTACAGCGATTGCCTTCGCCGTTGGCGCCGCTGCCCCGGCAATGGCCGAATTCAACAGCCGTAACATCCGCGTTTCGAACGGCATCAACCAGGACCACCCGGTTGGCAACGGCATCAAGGCCATGCAGGCCTGCCTCGATGACAAATCCGGCGGCAAGCTGAAGCTCACGGCATTCTGGGGCGGCGCGCTTGGCGGCGACCTTCAGGCAACGCAGGCCCTGCGCTCCGGCGTTCAGGAAGCTGTCGTAACCTCGTCCTCGCCGCTCGTCGGCCTCATCCCGTCGCTCGGCGTCTTCGACCTGCCGTTCCTCTTTGCGAACGACAAGGAAGCCGATGCCGTCATGGACGGCGCCTTCGGCGACATGATGAACAAGAAGCTGGAAGAGCAGGGTCTCGTAAATCTCGCCTACTGGGAAAACGGTTTCCGCAACCTGTCCAACTCCAAGCATGCCGTGAACAAGTGGGAAGATTTCTCGGGCCTCAAGGTCCGCGTGATGCAGAACAACATCTTCCTCGACACCTTCCAGAACCTCGGCGCCAACGCAACGCCGATGGCCTTCGGCGAGGTGTTCTCGGCGCTTGAAACCAACGCGATCGACGCACAGGAAAACCCCTATGTGACGATCGACACCTCCAAGTTCTACGAGGTGCAGAAGTACATCACCGAGACGAACCACGCCTATACGCCGTTCCTCTTCCTCTTCTCCAAGCCGATCTTCGACAGCTACACGCCCGAAGAGCAGACGGCCCTGCGTGAATGCGCAGTCGTCGGCCGTGACGAAGAACGCAAGGTCATCCGCGAACTGAACCAGAAGTCGCTGGAAAAGATCAAGGCTGCCGGTCTCGAAGTGAACACGCTGTCTCCGGAAGAGCAGACCCGTATTCGCGAAAAGTCGATGGTCGTTTACGAAAAGCACAAGGCTGAAATCGGCGCTGACGTCGTTGACGCCGTTCTGGCGGACCTGAAGAAGATCCGCGGCCAGTAATCCTTACCGGATAAAATTGAAAACACCCGGAGGTTCCGCCTCCGGGTGTTTTTGTTTGTGAAAATGGCCGACAGAAAAAAGGCTGCCGAAGCAGCCTTTTCAAAAGATCACGCCGTGCGGTTCTGCCGGTTGGCGATGAGGTCTTCGACCACCGCCGGATCAGCGAGCGTCGATGTATCCCCCAGCGCACCAAAGTCGTCCTCGGCGATCTTGCGCAGGATACGCCGCATGATCTTGCCGGAACGGGTCTTGGGCAGGCCCGGCGCGAACTGGATCTTGTCAGGTGTCGCAACCGGCCCGATCTCGTTGCGCACGTGTTTCACCAGCTCCTCGCGCAGCGCATAGTCGCCATTCTGGCCCGCCATCAACGTGACATAACAATAAATGCCCTGTCCCTTGATGGGATGCGGATAACCGACCACGGCCGCTTCCGAAACCTGATGATGCGACACCAGCGCCGATTCCACTTCGGCCGTGCCAAGGCGATGACCGGAAACGTTCAGCACGTCATCGACGCGGCCGGTGATCCAGTAATAACCGTCCTCATCACGACGGCAGCCGTCACCGGTGAAGTATTTGCCCTTGTAGGTCGAGAAATACGTATCGATGAAGCGCTGATGATCGCCATAGACGGAGCGCGACTGGCCCGGCCAGCTGTCGATGATGCAGAGATTGCCGTCAGCCGGCCCTTCCAGCACGTTGCCTTCGGCATCGACAAGTTGCGGCTGCACGCCGAAGAACGGCCTCGTCGCCGAGCCAGGTTTCAGATCGGTCGCACCCGGCAGCGGCGAGATGAGAATGCCGCCGGTCTCCGTCTGCCACCAGGTGTCGACGATCGGGCTCTTGTCTTCGCCGACCACATGGTAATACCACTCCCATGCTTCCGGGTTGATCGGCTCACCCACCGTGCCGAGAAGACGGATGCTGGAGCGCGACGAGCGCTGAACGAACTGGTCGCCCGCCCCCATCAGCGATCTGAGCGCCGTCGGCGCCGTGTAGAAGATATTGACCTTGTGCTTGTCGATGACTTCCCAGAACCGGCCCTGATCGGGGAAGTTGGGAACGCCTTCGAACATCAGCGTCGTCGCGCAATTCGCAAGCGGCCCATAGACAATATAAGAGTGCCCGGTGACCCAGCCGACATCGGCGGTACACCAAAAGACCTCTCCATCCTTGTAGTCGAAGACATATTCATGCGTCATCGACGTATAGACGAGATAACCGCCAGTCGTGTGCAGCACGCCCTTCGGCTTGCCGGTAGAGCCGGAGGTATAAAGGATGAACAGCGGGTCTTCAGCGCGCATCTTCACCGGCGGGCAATCCGGCTTAACGGTGGCGATTTCCTGGTGGTACCAGATGTCGCGGCCGGGAGCCCAGCCGGTCTTGCCGCCGGTGCGGCGCACCACCAGAACCTTGTTGACGATGACATATTGCTTGGCGGCGATATCGATCGCCTTGTCGGTGTTTTCCTTGAGCGGGATAGGCTTGCCGCCGCGCACGCCCTCATCGCAGGTGATGACGAAGGTGGACTGGCAGTCAACGATGCGGCCCGCCAGCGCTTCGGGCGAAAAGCCGCCAAAGACGACCGAATGGATGGCGCCGATGCGGGCGCAGGCGAGCATCGCATAAGCCGCCTCGGGTATCATCGGCATATAGATGGTGACGCGGTCACCCTTCTTGACACCGTGCTTCTTCAGCACATTCGCAAGACGGCAGACATAATCATAGAGCTGGTTATAGGTGATCTTCTTGTCGATATAGGGATTGTCGCCTTCCCAGATGATCGCCGTGCGCTCGCCATGCGTCTTCAGGTGACGGTCGATACAGTTATAGGAGACGTTGGTGAGGCCGTCCTCGAACCACTTGATCGGCACCCTACCCTTGAAGGACGTATTCTTGACCTTGGTATAGGGCTTGAACCAGTCGATCCGCCGGCCGTGCTTGTCCCAGAACTTTTCCGGATCCTCGACGCTCTCCTGATACCATTTCTGGTAACGCTCATTGTCGATGAGCGTGCGGGCCTTCGCCGATTTGAGCACCGGGTAGATTTTGGCAGACATGAACTCCTCCTGGAACCAGATATGGCTAGATATGCGTGACCTTGAGACTCCCACCTCAGGCATGTGTTGAATTCATAGCAGTTCAAATCCGCACGGCAATTAGACAAAGGTCATTTGTTTCGCAAAGAATTGCAATTATGATGCAATCCGGTTATAGAGCGCCAATATCCCGGAAATCAGTGGTTGATACCACGCCCGCGACACCGGCGCGGACGGACAGAAGGACTGTATCTATGGCTCAACAATTGCTCATGCCAAAAGCTACGGCTGTATGGCTGGTTGACAACACCGCGCTGTCGTTCGATCAGATCGCCACGTTCTGCAAACTGCATCCGCTTGAAGTCAAGGCAATTGCCGACGGTGAAGCCGCGCAGGGCATCAAGGGCCTCGATCCGATCGCGACCGGACAGCTTTCCCGCGACGAAATCGCCCGTGCCGAAGCCAATCCGAACCATAAGCTGAAGCTTTCCGAGCCGAAGGTCCGCGTGCCGGAATCCAAGCGCCGTGGCCCGCGCTACACGCCGGTTTCCAAGCGTCAGGACCGTCCGAACGCCATTCTCTGGCTCGTTCGCAACCACCCGGAACTGAAGGATGCGCAGATTTCGCGTCTCGTCGGCACCACGAAATCGACGATCGAGCAGATTCGCGACCGTACCCACTGGAACTCGGCCAACCTGACGCCGATGGATCCGGTAACGCTCGGCCTCTGCAGCCAGATCGACCTCGACCTTGAAGTCGAACGCGCCTCGCGCGGCCGCCCGCTGCCGACAGCCGAAGAGCTGGACAACACGCTGCAGCCGGCAACCGTGACCGAAGGTCTGGATTACAACCTCCAGCGCGAAGAAGACGAACAGATCGACGCCGATGCGGTCTTCAAGAAGCTCTCCTCGCTGAAATCCACGCAGAAGGACGAAGACGAGGACGATCAGTACTGATCGACGTTTTCGAATGTTTGAAACCCGGCCTCAGCGCCGGGTTTTTTGTTTATGGCCTTATCGCGTACCGAAGATGGCCGAACCCACACGCACACTGGTCGCGCCGAATTCGACGGCGGTTTCGAAATCGCCCGACATGCCCATGGAAAGCTTCTCAAGGCCGCACTCCCTGGCAAGCTTCGCCAGCAGCGCAAAATGCGGGCCGGGATTTTCATCGGCCGGCGGAATGCACATCAATCCCTCGACCTGCAATTTCAGCTCATCCCGGCAAAAGGCCACGAAAGCAACGGTCTCACGCGGATCGATGCCCGCCTTTTGCGGCTCAAGCCCCGTATTGACCTGAACATAAAACCGAAGGCTGCGGCCCTGCTTGCCGCATTCCTCGGCAAGCGCGCGGGCGATCTTTTCGCGGTCGACGCTCTCGACGACATCAAACAGCGCCACGGCATCCGCCGCCTTGTTGGATTGCAACGGGCCGATCAGATGCAACTCTATGCCGTCAGCCTTCTCTTTCAGCGCCGGCCACTTGCCCTGCGCTTCCTGCACACGGTTTTCGCCGAACACACGCTGGCCGGCATCGATGACCGGCTGGATAGCTTCCGCATCAAAGGTCTTCGAGACCGCGACGAGGGCAACATCCGCAGGCTTGCGGCCGGATTTTTCCGCGACATCACCAATGCGTTGCCTGACATCCTCAAGACGTGCTTCGATTTCCATCACAAGACCTTCATTTGAACCATTCGCAACGCTAACTAGACGCCGATTGCCTTGATGCCAAGCGGGTTTAGCACCATTTGAGGCAAGCTGGCCAAGATTGAACGCCCGAATGCCCCGCCAAACTTGACGCCCCGGTCGTTTCATGGTGAAGGTCAGCGCAAATTTTTCCCCTCGATACCCGGAATTCTAAACAATGGCCATCGAACGTTACAATCCTCGCGACGCCGAGCCGCGCTGGCAGCAGAAATGGAACGAAGACAAGGTTTTCGTCACCGACAACAGCGATCCGCGCGAGAAGTATTACGTTCTAGAGATGTTTCCTTATCCATCGGGACGCATCCATATGGGCCATGTCCGCAACTACGCCATGGGCGACGTCGTCGCCCGCTACAAGCGTGCCCGTGGTTTCAACGTCCTGCATCCGATGGGCTGGGACGCCTTCGGCATGCCTGCCGAAAATGCCGCCATGCAGAACAAGGTTCATCCGAAGGATTGGACCTACCAGAACATCGCGACCATGCGCGGCCAGCTGAAATCCATGGGCCTGTCGCTGGACTGGACCCGCGAATTCGCCACCTGTGACGTGGAATATTACCATCGCCAGCAGGCGCTGTTCGTCGATTTCATGGAAAAGGGTCTGGTCTATCGCAAGCAGTCCAAGGTCAACTGGGACCCGGTCGACCACACTGTTCTCGCCAATGAGCAGGTGATCGACGGCCGCGGCTGGCGCTCCGGCGCGCTGGTGGAACAGCGCGAACTGACGCAATGGTTCTTCCGAATCACCGATTTCAGCCAGGACCTGCTGGACGAGCTGGATACGCTGGATCAATGGCCGGAAAAAGTGCGCCTGATGCAGAAGAACTGGATCGGTCGTTCCGAGGGGTTGTCGCTGCGCTGGCAAACCGTTGCTGACACGGCGCCGGAAGGTTTCTCCGACATCACCGTCTATACGACGCGCCCGGACACGCTGTTCGGCGCATCCTTCCTGGCGATCGCCGCCGACCATCCGCTGGCGCGGGAACTGTCTGCCCAGAATCCTGCGATTGCCGAGTTCTGCGACGAATGCCGTCGCCATGGCACCTCCTTGGCAGCGCTGGAAACGGCGGAAAAGAAGGGTATTGATACCGGCGTCAAGGTCGTGCACCCGCTGGACCCGACATGGGAACTGCCGGTCTATGTCGCCAACTTCGTATTGATGGACTATGGCACCGGCGCGATCTTCGGCTGCCCCTCCGGCGACCAGCGCGATCTGGATTTCGCCCGCAAATACGGCCTGCCGGTCGTCGCCGTCGTCGCACCGGAAGGTCCGGATGCCGCAAGCTTCACCATCGAAGACACCGCCTTCACCGATGATGGCGTGATGATCAATTCCGGCTTCCTGAACGGCATGAATACGACGGACGCTTTTGAGGCGGTCGTGCAGAAGCTCTCTGCTGAGATGCTGGGCAACACGCCGCAGGCCGAGCGCAAGGTCAATTTCCGCCTGCGCGACTGGGGCATTTCCCGCCAGCGTTACTGGGGTTGCCCTATCCCGGTCATCCATTGCGAAGTCTGCGGCGTGGTGCCGGTTCCGAAAAAGGACCTGCCGGTCAAACTGCCCGACGACGTGACTTTCGATGTGCCCGGCAACCCGCTGGACCGGCACCCCACATGGCGCCATGTCTCCTGCCCGCAATGCGGCCATGACGCACGCCGCGAAACGGATACGATGGATACATTCGTCGATTCCAGCTGGTATTACACGCGCTTCACCGCGCCGTGGGAAGACGCACCGACCGACCCGAAGGTCGCCAACCACTGGCTGCCGGTGGATCAATATATCGGCGGCATCGAGCATGCCATCCTGCACCTGCTCTATTCGCGCTTCTTCACCCGTGCGATGCGCGAAACAGGGCATGTGGATGTCAAGGAACCCTTCAAGGGCTTGTTCACCCAGGGCATGGTGGTCCACGAGACTTACAGCCGCGGTGAAGGCACAACGCGTGAATGGGTGCCGCCTGCCGAACTGCGGATCGAGGAAAACGACGGCGCGCGCCGCGCCTTCCTGCTCTCTTCCGGCGAAGAGGTGAAGATCGGCTCCATCGAGAAGATGTCGAAGTCTAAGAAGAACGTGGTCGACCCTGACGATATCATCGCATCCTACGGGGCGGATACCGCGCGCTTCTTCGTTCTCTCCGATTCGCCACCTGATCGCGACGTCATCTGGTCTGAAGCCGGTGTGGAAGGTGCAAACCGATTCGTTCAGCGCGTCTGGCGGATCATTGGCGAAGCAGCCGAACAGTTGAAGGGCGTGAAGCCGAAGCCGGCAACCGAAGGCGAAGGGCTGGCAGCCTCCAAGGCGGCCCACAAGACACTGAAGGCTGTCCAGGAAGATCTGGACAAGCTCGCCTTCAACAAGGCCATCGCCCGCATCTACGAACTGGTCAATGCGCTGGCCGGTCCGCTCGCCGATGTTGCTTCTGGCGGCAAGCCTGACGACGTCAAGGCAGCGGCGCGCGACGCCGTCGAAATCCTCATCCGCATCATTGCCCCGATGACACCGCATCTGGCGGAAGAATGCTGGTCGGCGCTGGGCAATACGGGCCTCGTGGCCCAGACACCATGGCCAAGCTTCGTCGCTTCGCTGGTCGAGGAAAACGACGTGGTCATGCCCGTGCAGGTCAATGGCAAGAAGCGTGGCGAATTGACAATCGCGCGCGATGCGGATCAAGATGCGGTTCGAACGGCCGCCCTTGCGTTGGATGCCGTCAAATCGATTCTTGCCGGTGGCGAGCCCAAAAAAGTCATCGTGGTTCCGCAGAGGATTGTGAACATTGTTGTCTGACGTTTTTTCAAGATGGAGCCGCGTCGCGGCAACGATTTCCGTCGTGACGATGGCTGGTCTTCTGGCAGGCTGCCAGGTGCGCCCGCTTTATGGTGAGGCTTCCGGAACCAAGGAGAGGCTGGCGGCCGTCAGCGTCTCCGAGACCGGTGGCAGGGTCGGGCAGGAAGTCCGCAATCAGCTGATCTTTCTGATGGCCGGCGGCGCGGGCCAACCGGCCACGGCACAATATAACGTCAAAGTTTTTGTAAGCTCGAGCGCCACGTCAACGGAAGTGCAGAACTACGACCTGACGACCCGCGCGAACAACAATTACGACGGCCCCTATCCCGGCCGTGTCGTGATGAGCGGTCAATATGTGCTGACGCGCGTTTCCGACGGTCAGATTCTGCGCTCTGCACGCCGCAGCGTGACGGCGCAGGTGGACTTGCCGCAACAGGAATTCGCCAAGATCCGTGCAACTCGCGACGCCGAGAATCGTGCCGCCCGGGAACTGGCTGAAATCATCCGCACCGATATCGCCGCCACACTCGGCCGCTGAGAGCGGCGGCCGTGACGGAGATAAAGTCCCATGAATTCGAGCGCTTCGCCGAAAATCCGGCGGAGCGCTTTCGCGTTTTCGTGCTCTACGGCCCGGATCGCGGCCTCGTATCGGAACGGGCGACCCTCATCGCCAAAAAGACCGGTATCGATCCCGACGACGCTTTCGCATCGCTGAAGCTGACCGCATCCGATCTGCAGGGCGACCCGGGCCGTCTGCTCGACGAAGTGAACGCCATCGGTCTTTTCGGCGGTGAAAAACTTGTCTGGGTCAAAGGTGCCTCAGCCGAAAAGGCGCTGGTGGATGCCCTCCAGATTCTGGCGGAAACGCCGCCGGAAGCGAGCTTCCTGATCATCGAAGCGGGCGATGTCAAAAAAGGTACCGGACTGCGCAAGATCGCGGAGCCTGCGCGCTCCATCGCCGCGATCCCCTGTTATGCCGACGATGCCCGCTCGCTGAATGCACTGATCGATCAGGAACTATCCGCAGACAATCTGCGCATCGCGCCTGCTGCGCGGCAGAGGCTGATAGAATCGCTCGGCGGCGACCGTATCGCTTCGCGCAATGAAATCCGTAAGCTCGCGCTCTATTGCCGTGGCGCGGACGTGATCGAAGAAGACGACGTTCTCTCCATTATCGGCGATGCCAGCACGGTCTCCGCCGACGATGCCGTCGACGCCATCCTGAAAGGCGACAGAAACGCCTTTTTCCATGCGACACAGAAGATCGTCTCTTCGAAGACGCCGATCTTCCTTGTGCTCCAGGGATGCCTCAAGCAATTCCAGCTGCTCGACCAGATGCGGGCCGAAATGGATGAGAAAAAACTGCAGGCCGGCCAGGTCATGCAGACGCTTGGACGCCACATCCACTTTCGCAGAAAACCCGTCATCGAAAGAGCGCTGCGAACGTGGCAGCCAGCGGCGATTGCCCGCGAGATGAACCGTCTGCAGGCCGCCATCCTGCAAAGCCGCCAGCGGCAAAGTCTGGAGGAAAGCGTGGCCCTTCTGACATTGCTCTCCACCACGCTCCAATCCGGCCGCGGCGGATAAACAAAAAGCCCTCGTGCTGGGTGCAACGAGGGCTTTTCAAATATTTGTACAGGACCTTCGTAAATCCGAGGTCAGTCGCCCTTACCGGGCTCGGCAGAGAAATAAAGCTCCAGCTTGCCTTCAACGCCGTCCATTTCCTTGGCTTCCGCCATCGGGTCACGCTTGATTGTGATGTTCGGCCAGATTGCCGCATATTCGGCATTGAGCTTCAGCCACTTGTCGAGACCCGGCTCCGTATCGGGCTTGATAGCCTCGGCGGGACATTCCGGTTCGCACACACCACAATCGATGCATTCATCGGGATTGATCGCGAGGAAATTTTCACCCTCGTAAAAGCAGTCGACGGGGCAGACCTCAACGCAATCGGTATATTTGCAGCGGATGCAATTGTCGGTCACGACATATGTCATGATGAACTCCAGAATATGCAGGCCGGGTCTTTGGGCTTCGGAACACAAGCCGTCGCCCGGAATTCAGACAGGGCAATTTCGCAAGTGACGTAATGCCTTTGACTACAGATAGCAAGGATAAACAATTCTGAAAAACGGGTGCGACTTGGAGGTTTATTCTAATCTTTGCTTCCGTCGCTATCAGACAGAAACCTGTCGAGCGCCCTGCGCTCTTTTTTAGTGGGACGCCCGCTGCCCGGCTGGCGCAACGCCTGCTCGAGAGGCGTCAGCCTGTCGGAAGGTTCCCGTGGCGGTGTTTGGTCGTCATAAAGAAGTCTGGCTTCCTCATAGGGCCCACGCCGTGTTCCGCCGGACTTGACGACGAACAACTTGTCCATGCGCTCGAAACCGATATCGAGCCTGTCACCCGCCTTCACCGCATGGCTGGGCTGGCGGATGGTAACCCCGTTGACCTTGACGTGGCCCGACTGAATGTAGCCTTGGGCAAGCGAACGGGACTTGGCCATACGGGCAAAGAACAGCCACTTGTCCAGACGCTGACGCGTGCCTTCCAGTGGCTGTTCGCTGCTTCCCATAGGCTTACTTCTTCAGCTGCTCCTTGAGAGCAGCGAGCTTTGCAAAAGGTGAATCCGGATCGAGCGGCTTCTCCTTGCGCGGCGGCTTGGCTTCGAAGCGCTGCTGACCCTGCGGCTTTCCGCCACGGTCATTGCGTTCCGGCCGGTCCTTGCGCTCCCCGCGATCATGACGATCATTGTTGCGGTTGTTGCCACGGTCGGGACGTCCGCCATCACGCTTGCGCTCGCCGTCGCCACTGCGATTGGCAGCTTCGCGGTTTGCACCGTCACGATTGTCGCGACGACCTTCACTGCGACGCTCGCCCTGCTCGCGGGCTCCCTCACCACGGCCTTGACCGCGATTACCGGGACGACGGTTTTCGCCACGCTGATTTTCGTTGCGACCACCCGGACGCCACAGAAGGACGGGCTTGGGCTCGGTGGCCTCGGTGCTTTCCGGCGCAGCCTCGGCTGCAGCAGCCTCTTCGCTGGCAGCTTCCGCAACCGGCACCTCGGCAGCTTCGCCTTCCGCAACAGTCGCCGTTTCGGACACCTGCTCTTCGGAAGCCGGCTCGTGCTCCTCGGTCTCGATGTTTTCCTCTTCAGGCGTCGTCGCTTCTGCAGCAACCGGGGCAGAGACACCGGCGTGACTGGTGAGGAAGGCCTGCGCCTCTTCCGCCGTCACCTGGTCAGCGCGGTAACCGAGACCCTTCAGAATTTCTTCCATGTCGTCGAGCGTCGCGCCGAGAATGGAAAGCATGGCCGTCGTGGTCGTGAAACGGCGACCGTCATAGGCGCCTTCCGGACGCGGCTGCTGGCCGGGCTTCCACTGCAGCAGCGGACGGATGAGATCAGCCAGACGCTCGAGAATGTCGATACGCACGGCGCGCTTTCCGAGGAAACGGAAACCGGCGAGCTTATAGAACATGCGCTCGAAGCTGGCATCGGTGACGACCGATGTACGGCCGGCGGCAAGCACCGGAATGAGATCGCCATAACCCGGCTTGCCGAGGCCATCATTCTTCAAAGCCCAGAGCAGCGTGACGAGCTCCGCCGGAGCGGGCTTGAGCAGCGCGGGCAGGAAAACATGGTAGGCGCCGAAACGCACGCCGTAACGGCGCATGGAGGCGCGCGCGTCCTGATCCAGCGACTTCACGTCTTCGGCAACGTCGCGGCGGAACAGCACGCCAAGATTTTCGACCAGCTGGAACGCCAGCCCCTTCGCCAGACCCTGAAGGTCTTCGGCGCGGGAAATATCGTCCAGCGGCTTCAGCACGGTCGCAATCTGATGATTGACGAAACGTTCGACGCGCGCCAGCGCGTGATCACGGGCATTGCCGCTCAACTGCTCGTCGGCAAGCAGGATCACCCGCGGCTTCATGATGTTGTCGCCGGCCGAAAGGCGGGCTACCGGCTCGCCCAACCAGCGAACCAGACCATCGGAGCTCAAAGCGAGATCGCCATTTCCACTGGCATGCAGACGCGCAGCACGCGCCTCGTATTCGAGCGCGAGCGCCTTCTGCGCCGCAGCCTGCACGGCCTTCTGATCCGGCCCTTCCATTCCCGGCACCGGCGTGAACCGGAACCCGGCCAACTGGCCGACGTGATGTCCTTCTACAAAGACATCACCATTTACACTGATTTCAGCTTCAAGCATCGCATTCTCTCTCAGGCGCCTCATGAGCACAGATGTCCTGCGATCAACAAAGCGTTTCGTCAACCTTTCATGTAGCGCATCGGACAATCGATCCTCGATTTCCCGAGTCTTTTCTTGCCAGTGTGTCGGATCGGCAAGCCATCCTGGGCGGTTCGATACATAAGTCCATGTTCTGATCTGCGCAATCCTTGCAGACAAGGTATCGATCTCTCCATCCGTCCGGTCGGCGCGGCGCACCTGCTCGGCCATGAAATCCTCGTTCACCGCCCCCCGTTTGACGAGGTCGAAATAGAGCGTGGAGATCAGGTCGGCATGCTGTGCGGGGGCGATGCGGCGATAATCGGGCAGCGCGCAGGCCTCCCAGAGCTTTTCCACCCGCGAATCGGTGGTCGTCACATCAATGATCTCAGGATAACGCGACAGATATTCCAGCGCCTGCTGGTCAATTGCCGGCAGCGCGCGCGAAAGTCCCTGGATCGCCGGTGCGGCGTCGAGGCTCAGGCGCAGATTGGCGATGGAGGAAAAATCGAAATTTTTCGTCCGCCATTGCAGCACCTTCACCGCGTCGAACTGATGGGTTTCGATCCGCTCCACCAATTCGTCATCGAACGGATCGACACGCCCCGTCACACCGAATGTGCCGTCGCGAAGGTGGCGACCGGCGCGGCCGGCAATCTGGCCGATCTCGCCGGGATTGAGATTGCGGAACTGATAACCGTCGAATTTGCGGTCCTGTGCGAAGGCGACATGATCGACATCGAGGTTGAGACCCATGCCGATGGCGTCCGTCGCGACGAGATATTCGACATCGCCGGACTGGTAGAGACCCACCTGCGCATTGCGCGTGCGTGGCGAAAGCGCACCCAGCACCACGGCTGCGCCACCGCGCTGGCGGCGCACCAGTTCGGCAATGGCATAGACCTCATCGGCGGAAAAAGCGACGATCGCCGTGCGCTGCGGCAGACGGGTTATCTTCTTCTGACCCGCATAAAAAAGCTGCGACAGGCGCGGACGTTCCACCACGGTAATTCCCGGCAGCAGCTTTTCGAGGATCGGGCGCATCGTGCCCGCGCCGAGCAGCAGCGTTTCCTCCCGCCCGCGCAGATGCAGCACCCGGTCGGTGAAGATATGCCCGCGCTCGAGATCGCCCGCCAGTTGCACTTCGTCGATCGCGACGAACGCAGCCGTTGTCTCGCGCGGCATGGCTTCCACCGTGCAGACGGAATATTTGGCTTTTGGGGGTGAGATTTTTTCTTCGCCGGTAATCAGCGCCACATTCGGCGCACCCACCTTTTCGACAAGACGGGTATAGACCTCGCGCGCCAGAAGACGCAGCGGCAGGCCGATGACACCGCTGCCATGCGCGACCATCCGCTCGATCGCGTAATGGGTCTTGCCGGTATTGGTGGGGCCGAGAACGGCCGTGACACCGCGGCCGCTCAGGATCATGGGGCGAAAATTCAACGTACTATCCGCGAATCGACTTCATCTGCTTGCCGTGCCGCTCACCATTGCTGATGCGGGCCGCACGCACCACACATGGCAACGCCCGCTGACAAAGGCAATAGGCCTTGCCCGCAAAGTGGCGCAAGGCGACCGATCCACGGAATTTTCCGTGCAGATTCAGCAAGTTGAAGAAACAAAAAGAATCCGGCGAAAATGGAATCGATTCGGCTACGGAACAGTCTGCGAACGAATCGAATACGAATCGCTGACTCCGCGGGATTCAGCTTTTGTTCTCCGCAATATCTGGTTGGCGAGCGCGCAGCCCATACCAGATTATGAATCCGGATAAGTCCTTGCCCGGATTCATCTTTACGGCAGGGCGTCGGCGCAGAAAATACCGGGATAGGCTGTCAAGCGGCAATCCCGGAAAAGCCGATCCGAAACATATGCGAAGGGCTGGATCAAAGCGCCTCGCCGGCAAGCAGACGCGGCGCATTCGCATCCGTCGTGCCGGCGGCCTGACCGATGAAATAGGATTTCAGACCCGGCAAACGATCCACAACGCCGAGACCGAAATCACGCATGACACGGATAGGACCAATATCATTGGAGAAAAGCCGGTTCAGCACATCGGTCGTCACGCCCATCCGCAACGTATCGAAACGCCGCCAGGACTGGTAACGCTCCAGAACATTGAGAGAGCCAATATCGAGGCCCAGACGGTCTGCCTCGACCACCGTTTCCGCGAGCGCCGCCACATCCTTGAAGCCAAGATTGAGGCCCTGCCCGGAAATCGGGTGAATGCCATGCGCCGCGTCACCCGCAAGCGCAAACCGTGGCGCGACGAAGGAGCGCGCCAGCGTCAGACCCAGCGGGAAAGCGCGGCGGGGACCGACGGGACGCAGAGGACCAAGCTTGTGACCGAACCGGCGCTCCAGCTCCTCTTCAAACACCAGATCATCGGAGGCCACCAGCCTGTCGGCATCGGCCGTGCGTTCGGTCCAGACGAGCGAAGACCGGTTTCCCTTCAAGGGCAGAATGGCGAAGGGGCCCGATGGCAGGAAATGCTCCTCGGCACAACCCTCATGCGGCCGCTCATGCTCAACGGTCGTCACGATACCGGACTGATCATAAGCCCAGTGCACGGTCTTGATGCCAGCCATGTCCCTGAGTGCCGAGCGAACCCCGTCACAGGCAATCAGCAATCGCGATTCGAGCATTGACCCGTCGGAAAGGCTGATGGCCGTCGACTGCGGCCCCGCGGCAAAATCGGAAACACTGAGCCCGTGGCGGATTTCTATGCCAAGGCGTTCGCATAGGCCGCGCAACGCCCCCACCAGAGCGACGTTCGGAACCATATGGGCAAACGGCCTGCCCTCTTCTACGGCACCGTCGAACGTCAGGAACACGGGACGCACCGGATCGGCGGTCTTCGAATCGGTGACGATCATCTTGTGGATCGGCTGGGCTTCCGGCTCAATCTCGCTCCAGATGCCGAAAACATCGAGCATCCGGGTGGCCGCCGCGATGATGGCGGACGCACGGACGTCCTTTACCCAGACATCCTCGGGAGCGGCCTCGACCACCTGCACGTTCAGATGCCGGGCCGCCTGCTTGATTGCAACAGCAACGGAAAGACCGACATATCCGCCGCCTGCCACCACTACGTCCAGCATCACGCTTCTCCTCAAATCTTGTGCACGCATCATCGGCGCACTATAGACCATGTGACGTCTTCCTACAGCCGGAGCAGGCCGAAAAAATGTCGCATCCCTCGCAAACGTCAGACCCGATGGCCAATCTCATCGCCACGCTCGATCTCGAGAAGCTGGAGGAGAACCTGTTCCGGGGCGAAAGCCCGCAAATCGGCTGGCAGCGGGTTTTCGGCGGTCAGGTCATCGCGCAGGCCCTGATTGCCGCCCAAAGAACGGTGGATGACGACCGTCTCGTGCACTCGCTGCATGCCTATTTCATGCGCCCGGGCGATCCGCTGGTGCCCATCGTATACCAGGTAGAGCGCATCCGCGACGGCGCGAGTTTCTGCACCCGCCGTGTCGTCGCCATTCAGCATGGCAAAGCGATTTTTTCCATGTCTGCTTCGTTTCAGATTTTCGAGGATGGTTTCGACCATCAGATCAAGATGCCTGATGTGACGCCGCCCGAAAAGCTGATGAGCGAAGAGCAGATGCAGGCGGCCTTCCTCGCCAAGGCGCCCGCTTCAATTCGCAAATACTGGAGCAACAAGCGGCCGATCGAGATAAGGCCGGTTTCGCTGACCCACTATATCTCGAAAGAAAAGCTGGAACCGCAGCAGGATATCTGGGTCCGCGCCGTCGGCGACGTGCCGGATGATCCGCGTCTGCAGTCGGCCATTCTCGCTTATCTCTCAGATATGACCCTGCTCGACACCTCGCTCTACGCCCATGGAACAACGATCTTCGATCCCTCCATTCAGGTGGCGAGCCTCGATCACGCCATGTGGTTCCACCGCCCCTGCCGTCTGGACGACTGGCTGCTTTACACACAGGATAGCCCCAGCGCTTCCGGCGCTCGTGGTTTGACCCGTGGCAATATTTTCACCAGACAGGGTGAACTGGTCGCTTCCGTGGCGCAGGAGGGTTTGATCCGCAAAAGGGCAAATGATTAAATAATGTGCTTTTTCTGAAAATCGCACATTTAATAGACGCAAATTTTGGCGACAAATGCCCCTTTTTCAGACGCCTTTCATATAAGTTTTATATTTCAATACGTTAGATACACACTCAAAACTGGCACGCCCTTTGAATGTATGTCCTCAGTCGCTGTTACTGATCTGCCAGCGGCAGGAGAGTCGGCTCCGTGCCGAGGACAAAACAAAGGATGGGAAACCAGATGAAAATTGTGATGGCCATTATCAAGCCGTTCAAGCTGGATGAAGTGCGCGAAGCGCTCACCGGCGTCGGCATCCAGGGCCTGACCGTGACCGAGGTAAAGGGTTACGGACGCCAGAAGGGGCATACCGAGATTTATCGCGGCACGGAATATGCGGTGAGCTTCCTTCCCAAGCTGAAGATCGAGATCGCAGTTCCATCCGACGTCGTCGACAAGGCCGTCGAGGCGATCGCGTCTGCGGCAAAGACCGGGCAGATCGGTGACGGCAAGATCTTCGTCTACTCTATCGAACAGGCCGTGCGCATCCGTACCGGCGAAACCAACACAGAAGCGCTTTGAAGCACGGCTGACAGGGGAGTTTTCTAACTATGCAACTCAACAAATTTTCCACGCTCGGCAAGCTGGGCGCCGCAGCGGCGGCCCTGATGGCGCCGGCCATCGCCTTTGCCCAGGATGCCGCGCCGGCAGCAGCCGCAGCGCCCGTTCCTGAAAAAGCCGACACCGCATTCATGTATGTCGCGACGATCCTCGTGCTGTTCATGATCCTTCCGGGTCTCGCGCTGTTTTACGGCGGCCTCGTCCGCACGAAGAACATGCTCTCCGTTCTCATGCAGTGCACCGTCATCACCGCGGTCATGATGCTCATCTGGGTCATCTACGGCTATTCTTTTGCCTTTGGCGGCGGCACCGGCCCCTATTTCGGCGGTTTCGGCAAACTGTTCCTGTCGGGCGTTTCGCTTGACAGCACCTCGGCAACCTTCTCCCAGGGCGTCGTGATATACGAATACACCTTCATCGCCTTCCAGATGACCTTTGCGGCCATCACGCCTGCGCTGATCATCGGTGCCTTCGCAGAACGCGTGAAGTTCTCCGCCGTCATTCTCTTCACCATCCTGTGGGCCACCTTCGTTTACTTCCCGATCGCTCACATGGTCTGGGATGCGAACGGCCTGATCTTCGGCATGGGCGCTCTCGACTTCGCCGGCGGCACGGTCGTTCACATCAATGCCGGTGTAGCGGGCCTGATCGGCGCGATCATGGTCGGCAAGCGTACCGGCTTCGGCAAGGACATGATGGCTCCGCACTCCATGACGCTGACGCTCGTCGGCGCAGCCATGCTGTGGTTCGGCTGGTTCGGCTTCAACGCCGGCTCCAACCTCGAGGCATCGGGTGGCGCGGTTCTCGCAACCATGAACACCTTCCTCGCCACCGCAGCCGCCATCGTTTCCTGGTCGCTGGTTGAAAGCTTCACCCGTGGCAAGGCCTCCATGCTGGGCGCCGCTTCGGGCATGATCGCGGGCCTCGTCGCCGTAACACCTGCCGCCGGTTCTGTCGGACCGATGGGCGCGATCGTTCTCGGCCTCATCGTCTCGCCGATCTGCTATTTCTTCGTCTCCGTGGTGAAGAACAAGTTCGGTTATGACGACACTGCCGACGTCTTCGGCGTCCACGGCATTGGCGGCATCATCGGCGCGCTCGGCACCGGCATCTTCACCTCGCCGCTGCTCGGCGGCACCGGCAAGGCCGATTTCTCCATCGCCTCGCAGGTCTGGACGCAGTTCGTCGCCGTCGCCATCACCATCGTCTGGTGCGCCATCGTCTCGGCGATCCTCTACAAGATCGTCGACGTGATCGTTGGTCTCAGGGTTCCGGTCGAAGCCGAACGCGAAGGTCTCGACCTCGCGACCCACGGCGAAGCCGCCTACCACTCCTGATATCACGGAAGAGGGGTTCTCCATCCCCTCTCCCAAAAGAAGGCCCGCTTCGGCGGGCCTTTTTCTTTGACGCAAACCCGTAAACGCTCAAAAAACCGCATGGTTAATACGACATTAACCAGCAAGCGGTTAGTTTTCCCTGTCAATCTGGGATTTGGTCACCAGCCGAATCTTGCCGAAACCAAGAAAAGCGACGGGTTCAGGGACATGGGCAGAATGCATTCTCCGACATTCGATGGTCGTCACACACGCTTCGTGCTGACGGCGTTTTTCGTGCGTCAGATCATGGCTCTGGCCGGTTTCGCTCTGCTGGCCACGATCGCGCTGGGCATTGCCGCACTCGCCACATGGAATGTGGCGGATCCGAGCCTCTCCTATGCGACAGGAAACCAGCCTACCAATCTTCTGGGTTACGGTGGTGCGATTTTCGCCGATATCGTGATGCAGTTCCTCGGGCTTTCCGCAATCATCTCGCTTCTCCCGGTCATCGCCTGGGCGATCGCGCTGATCGCCGGTCGTAAATTCCACCGCATACCCGTCCGCCTCGTGGCCTGGATCGCTGGCGCCATTGTCTGCGCCGCCTCGCTCGGCTGTTTTCCTGCCCCCGTCACCTGGCCGCTTCCGAACGGCATCGGCGGTGTCATCGGTGACATGATCCTGCGTTTTCCCGCCCTTTTTATCGGCGCTTACCCCACCGGCACGATCGCCACGGTACTGGGTGTCATATTCGCGGCACCGGCTGCCTGGCTGATGCTGTTTGCCGCCGGTATTGTGGGCGGCCTGGACGATGAACTGGAGCGGGAAGAAGCCGCTCCGGTCACCACCAGCAAGGCCCGCGCAGCCCGTGAAGTCGAAGAGGATGACGAAGACGACGGCGAAGGCTTCTTCGCCAATATGCTCGCCTTCGGCGCGCTTACGCATTATTGGTACATCACCCAGGCGCGCTTGCGCCGCCTGTTCGGCCTGAAGTCGAAGTCCCTGCACGATGAGTTCGAACATCCCTATGACTTCAACGAATATGAATTCGGCACGCTGAACGAACCTTCTCGCCTCAAGACCGCAATCAACCGCCTCGACCAGCGCGCAGAGCCGTCTTTCGAAGAACGCGCCGCATCGCGTCGCCAGATGTCACCTCCATCCATCGCGCTCGGTCATGACGAGGACATGGATAACGAACCGCCCTTCGACGCGGACGAACGCCGGCTGCCGGACGGCATTCTCTCCGACGACGAGGCCGACCAGAAATTCACCGCCAGACAGGTGCCGGGACGCGGACAGCCCAGAATAACAGCACCTTCCGCACGACCGAAGCCCAGCGAGCGCGTGGCAAGGGAGGCGCAGGCCTCCTTCATCGCCGCAGACGGTTTCCAGCTGCCAACCGTCCATCTTCTGGCAGAACCGAAGAATGTCGTTCGCGACAATATGCTGAGCGAGGAAGTGCTGGAACAGAACGCCCGCCTTCTGGAAGGCGTTCTCGAGGATTTCGGGGTCAAGGGCGAAATCATCCATGTCCGCCCCGGCCCGGTCGTCACGCTTTACGAACTGGAACCGGCGCCCGGCATCAAATCCTCGCGCGTCATCGGTCTTGCTGATGACATCGCCCGCTCCATGAGCGCGATTGCCGCCCGTGTCGCCGTCGTTCCCGGTCGCAACGCCATCGGCATAGAACTGCCGAACCAGACGCGCGAAACCGTGTTCCTGCGCGAACTGATCGGCAGCCGCGATTTCGAAAACAGCAAGGCGAAGCTCGCCATGGCGCTCGGCAAGACCATCGGCGGCGAACCCGTCATCGCCGATCTTGCCAAGATGCCGCATCTGCTGGTCGCCGGCACCACCGGCTCGGGCAAGTCGGTTGCCATCAACACCATGATCCTGTCACTGCTCTACCGCATGTCGCCGGAACAGTGCCGCCTGATCATGATCGACCCGAAAATGCTCGAACTGTCGATCTATGACGGCATTCCGCATCTGCTTTCCCCGGTCGTTACCGATCCCAAAAAGGCCGTGGTGGCTTTGAAGTGGACGGTGCGTGAGATGGAAGAGCGCTACAAGAAAATGTCGAAGATCGGCGTGCGCAATATTGACGGCTTCAACAGCCGCGTGCAGCAGGCGCTCGACAAGGGTGAAATCCTTACCCGCACGGTCCAGACCGGTTTCGACCGCCAGACTGGTGAGGCGATCTACGAAACGGAAGAATTCGACCTGAAGCCACTGCCTTATATCGTCGTCATCATCGACGAGATGGCAGACCTGATGATGGTTGCCGGCAAGGACATCGAAGGCGCGGTGCAGCGCCTGGCGCAGATGGCGCGTGCCGCCGGCATCCATGTCATCATGGCCACCCAGCGTCCGTCCGTCGATGTCATCACCGGCACGATCAAGGCAAACTTCCCAACCCGCATCTCCTTCCAGGTGACGTCGAAGATCGACAGCCGCACCATCCTTGGCGAACAGGGCGCCGAACAGCTGCTCGGCATGGGTGACATGCTCTATATGGCGGGCGGCGGGCGCATCCAGCGCGTACACGGCCCCTTCGTTTCCGACAATGAAGTCGAAGAAATCGTCGCCTATCTGAAGACACAAGGGTCGCCGGAATATCTGGAAGCGATTACCGAGGAAGACGACGAGGAAGGCAATGGCGGCGGCCCGGCCGGCGCAGGCAACTTCTCCGATTCCGAAGACCCCTACGATCAGGCCGTGGCCGTCGTGCTTCGCGATGGCAAAGCCTCCACCTCCTATGTGCAACGGCGTCTCGGCATCGGTTACAACCGCGCCGCCTCGCTGATCGAACGCATGGAGCAGGAAGGCATCATCGGTCCCGCCAATCACGCCGGAAAACGCGAAATCCTCGTGCCAACGGAAGCAGACATCATCGAGCGGTAACGTCCGCAACCAAGCGGGGCGGAGAAGCGTTATTCCACGCTTTCAACGTCATGAAGCCGCCGCCTTTTATGCGGACAATCGCTGCGATGAAGGAGAATAGAATGAACGACCTCACCACCGGCGAAACGGCCACCGCAAACGCAACGCAAAACGGCGTGACGCGACGTGGCGTGCTGACGGCATTTTCCATGGCCGCGGTGATCGCCGGCCTATCGCCGCTTGACGCCTTTGCCCAGGCGGCCGGCAATAGCGCGACCGCACAGAAAATCGCCAATCACTTCTCGTCGGTCAAAACCATGATGGGGGAATTCGTCCAGTTCGGCCCGCGTGGTGAGCAGACCGGCGGCAAGTTTTACATCGAACGGCCCGGCAAGCTTCGTTTCAATTACGAGGACCCTTCGCCCATGCGCGTCATTGCCGACGGCAGGAACGTCGTCATTGGCAATATGAAGCTGAAGACATGGGATCTTTATCCGCTCTCCAAAACGCCGCTCAGCCTGCTTCTGTCCGACAAGATCGATCTCGGCAACCAGAAGGTCCGGAACGTGAAGGAAGAATCGGACCTGACCACAATCGTGCTGGGCGACAAGAGCGTCTTCGGCGATTCCACCATTACCCTGATGTTCGATCCGAAGACCTTCGACCTGAGGCAATGGACGACGACCGACGCCCAGAACAAGGACACGACCGTCATGATCTTCAACGTCCAGACCGGCGTAAACCTTGATGAACGCGTCTTCAGCATCAATTATGAGGAAGTCCGTAAAGGCGGCTGAGGCATCAAGCCCACGGAAACTTTTCGAAAGGCGGCCCTGCGGTCGCCTTTTTCATTTTAGCGCTAAAATAAATTCCCGTTTTCATCGCGATGTTATAAGCCTGCGCCCCGGAAACATGTCACGGGCCATGCGGTTCGCGGCAATAAAAGCGGAGCACATGCATGTCGTTTTCGATAACCACCTGGAACATCAACTCGGTCAGGCTCAGAATGCCGATCGTTGAGCAGTTTCTGGTGCGTTACAAGCCCGACATTCTCTGCCTGCAGGAAACGAAATGCCCGAATGGCGAGTTTCCGATGAAGCCGCTGAAGGCGCTGGGTTATGAGCACGTCATCATCCATGGCCAGAAGGGCTATCACGGCGTCGCCATCGCCTCGAAGATTCCGCTGACCGAAGATCATCGACAGGACTATTGCGGAATCGGTGACGCGCGGCACATTTCCGCGATTTTCCAGGTTGGATCGCGCCGTGTGCGGCTGCATAATTTTTATGTGCCGGCGGGCGGTGACGAGCCGGATCGCTCAATCAATCCGAAATTCGGCCACAAGCTCGATTTCATCGAGGAAATGAAGGCGCTGCGTGCCGATGGCGTGCCCGGCACCTCGTCCATTCTCGTCGGCGATCTCAACATCGCACCGCTCGAAAATGACGTCTGGTCCCACAAGCAGCTTCTGAAGATCGTCAGCCACACGCCTGTCGAAACCGAGGGGATGCTTGACATCATGAAGCAGGGCAACTGGCTTGATCTGATGCGTCTGAACGTGCCTGAGACTGAAAAGATCTACACCTGGTGGAGCTACCGCGCCAAGGATTGGGAGGCGGCTGATCGCGGCCGCCGTCTTGACCATATCTGGTCTTCGCAGGATCTCGGCCCCTCGCTTGAAAAAATCGACATATTGCGCGAGGCCCGTGGCTGGAACCGGCCATCGGACCACGTTCCGGTCACCGCCCAGTTCCGGTTTTGAGCCGGCGCGTTTGACTTGGCGTCAGACGAAGCGGTTCTGCAACCGGGCCGCACCGGCCGCCAAAGACGCGATATTGTCGCGAATACGCGCCGATACGATATCGGCCACTTCCGGAAACTCCTCCACCAGCCGGTGAAAGAGGATGCGCGTTATCCGAATGACTTCGGAATCCTCAGCCGCGACCGCAGTGAACTTTCTTTCGCAAAGCGTGAAAAGCGCCAGCTCCGAAAGCAGCGCCCCTTTGCCGGGCGTCGCCTGCAGCACGGGCTTGCCATCCCGCCCGGCCGTGAAAAGCTCGAAATGGCCCGATGTCACCGCAAAGGCGCATTCGGCCGGTGAGCGCTCCCGGAACAATGTCTGCCCGGCAGATACACGGCGGCGTTCCGCACCGAAGGCGATGAGCCGCAGCTGGTCATCGCTGAACCCTGCAAACAACGGCACTTGCCCCAGCAGCATGATATCGTCCGTCAAGGCCATGTCGATCGTTACTCCGGAAAACGCCTGCATCACTATAGCGGTTTTCCAATATCGGTCCTCAAAATACAAGGTGTTAGAACGCCGCGCGCCTTTTCGGACGCGCGGCGTGAGCTTCAACGACGACATATGAAAGGCGCAACAAGGTCCCTGCTCAGGGAACGATCTTGTATCCGCCGTTCTCGGTGACCAGAATTTCAGCGTTGGACGGGTCGCGTTCAATCTTCTGGCGCAGACGATAGACATGCGTTTCGAGCGTGTGTGTCGTCACCCCGGAATTGTAACCCCAGACCTCTTCGAGCAGGACGTCGCGTGTCACGACGGTGCTGCCGGCGCGGTAGAGATAACGGATGATCGCCGCTTCCTTTTCCGTCAGCCGGATTTTCTTGCCGTCCTCCGTCGTCAACAGCTTCTGGCTGGGTTTGAACTGATAGGGGCCGACAGTGAAAACCGCATCCTCACTCTGCTCGTATTGGCGCAGCTGCGCCCGGATACGCGCCAGAAGCACGGCGAAACGGAAAGGTTTCGTCACATAGTCATTGGCCCCAGCTTCCAACCCAAGGATAGTATCGGAATCGGTGTCGTGCCCAGTCAGCATGATGATCGGCGCCTTGAAGCCGCCCTTGCGCAACAGCTTCACCGCCTCGCGGCCGTCCATGTCCGGAAGGCCGACATCCATGATCAAAAGATCGACCTGGGCGGTCTTGGCGGTCTGCATCGCCTGTGCGGCGTTTGCGCCGCTCAAAAGCGAGAATTCCTCATAGGGAGACAATTGCTCGGTCAGCGTCTCCCGAAGATCGTCGTCATCGTCCACCAGAAGGATAGTGCGAGCCGTCATTCGGATTCTCAGCCTTTCTTACTTTAGCGCACCAGCCCAAAAATCAGGTTCGATTTTCGAGAAGCACGATGCGTAGTTTAAAAGAGTTAGAGCGTCCCTTGGGCGTCCGAAAAGACGCCTGGCGCTCCAATTATCAGCCAATTCAGCGGTTTGCCGATAAAAGGTCAACCCATTGCCTTGATATAACGAAGTGCTATGACTTCACGTTAAATAACCTGCAAAGCAAAATCTCGTGAAAAACATGAGCATACAGCCCGCAAGACAACGTAAACGCGCATCGACGCTCATGGTTCGGCCAGCCCCTTCGAAAATCAGCCGCGCCATCGTCCAGCTCGGACACCTCACTTTTCCAGCCGCGATCGGTCGTAATGGCCGCACCGCACTGAAACGCGAGGGAGATGGAAAATCCCCCATTTCCACCACGCGCCTCCTGCACGGGTTCTATCGCGGCGACCGCCTTCCCGGCATCGCCACGGCGTTGCCGATGCAGCGAACACGGAAGTCCATGTTATGGTGCGACGAGCCACGCAACGCCAATTATAACAGGCTGGTCAAGGCGCCCTTCGCCCTGAGCCATGAAGAAATGATGCGCAAGGACGGCCTCTACGACGTCTGCCTGGTGCTTGACTGGAACATCACCGCGAGAAGCCGCAACCGGGGCTCGGCGATCTTCATGCATCTGATCCGGCCGGGATATGAGCCGACCGCCGGCTGCGTCGCCCTGCACCCCCGAGACATGCGCCGCATTCTACCGTATCTGCGCAAGGACACAAAGATCCGCATCCTGTGACGTTGAGCCTGCAAGCAGCCAACAAAAAACCCGCCATTAAGGCGGGTTTTTTTAGAAGGAAAAAGCCTGATATTAAGCGGCTTCGTCCTGAGAATCGTCCTCTTCAACGGTCTTGCCACGCTTGGGGCCCTTGGCAAGGTTGACTTCCACCAGGCGAACAGCCTCGGTTTCCGACATCTTGTTGACGGCGGCGATTTCGCGCGCCATGCGATCGAGCGCAGCCTCATAAAGCTGACGCTCGGAATAGGACTGCTCCGGCTGGTTTTCCGCACGGTAGAGATCGCGCACAACTTCCGCAATCGCGATGAGATCGCCGGAATTGATCTTCGCATCATATTCCTGCGCGCGGCGCGACCACATGGTACGCTTCACACGCGCCTTGCCCTGCACCACTTTCAGCGCCCGCTCGACAAAATCGCCTTCGGAAAGCTTGCGCATGCCGATGCTGACGGCTTTTGCGACGGGAACTTTAAGACGCATCTTGTCTTTTTCGAAATCGATGACAAAAAGCTCAAGCTTCATGCCGGCAACTTCTTGTTCCTCGATTGCAGAAATGGTACCGACACCATGAGCGGGATACACAATCGCTTCACCGGTCTTGAAACCGTGATGTGCTGGAGATTTCTTCTGCTGGGTCGTCATTCGTTCTAAAAACTCCCTGTTACATACCCGGGGATGCCGGGGTTGGGTCGGTCAGGCCCTGATGAGACGGGGGAACCGTCAGGTGACTCCGCACTGGTCCAGCCGTGCACGCAAAAACACACCTTCCCGTCTTGCGGGGTTCGATAACGTAAACGCTCGATATGTCACGGAAACCGCGTGCAAAAGAGGTGTTGCTTTCGTGGTGTTTTTGGGCACACAAATGCCACGCTGTGGATCAGTGTCGTTGGTGTACCACAAAAATAGGCGCAAATCAATAATTTGCTTCGACCGTGGCCGCAACATCACATGGCGGCCAAAGAACCGCCTAAAAATTAGCCGCAGAAATACTGTCAAAATGCTTCGTGACAGGCCTCATGGCAAAAGGAGCAAAAAAATTTCGTTTCCAAACTGCAGAAACACGAAAGCCTCTTAAACTCTTCGTAATTCCACGCCAATATCCGATTCGACTGAAAAGGCAAAATCCGCAAATTGGCGATGCTTTTTTATATTAAAGTGTGATTTTTGGAGGAATCCACGTCAAATGGGCTATAGAAACAATCCAAAACGCGAAAAACAGATCGAAAAAGCGCGCCAGCAGGCAATTGCCGAAAATGTCCAATTTCTTGATCCAGGTATTCTTTATGGAAGGGCAAGTGCGGACGATATAGAATATTATTCCGCAGAGATGCTGGCGGCGAGCGCGGCCCACAGTTTCCAGGCACTTTCGCACTGGACGGGAGAGGTTCCGTACATCGGCATCTCCCAGGTGGAGGGCGTTTCGCCGCGGGACGTTCCGGTAACGGTTCTGACCATTATCGGCCGCAATATGCCTTTCCTTTACGATTCCGTCATGGGCGAGGTCACCAGCAGCTATCGCGGCCTTTACCTCGCCGTGCACCCGATACTGGTACGCGACGAAAGCGCGCAGGCAGGTTATCGTCTTGCGGAACCGGAGGATGATCCCGCTGAAAATATCAGCCTCATCCAGTTGCATATCGCGCCGCTGACACAGCAGGCCGCCGCAGCACTGGAAGAGAAGCTGCGCTTCGTACTGACGCAGGTCCAGTCGGCCTATCGTGACTGGCGGCCCATGCTGGCGAAACTCGACGAGGCGCTGGACGAATTGTCCAAGCGCGGCTCGTCGCGGCGCAAGACGGAGCGGACAGAAGCGGTCGAATTCCTCAACTGGCTTCGCAATGACAATTTCACCTTCCTCGGCATGCGTGACTACACCTATTCCGGCAAGGGAAAGAACGCGAAGATCGAACGCGGCGACGGCGTCGGCCTCGGCAGTCTCAGCGATCCGGATGTGCGCGTGCTGCGTCTCGGCAAGAACGCCGTGACGACGACCCCGGAAATCCTTGCCTTCCTCGACGGCCCGGATTTCCTCATCGTCACCAAGGCCAACGTGAAATCCATCGTGCACCGCCGCGCCTATATGGATTATATCGGCATCAAACGCTTCGACGAGGACGGCAATGTCATCGGCGAATTGCGCATCGTCGGCCTCTTCACCGCCACCGCCTACACGCGCTCGGTCAAGCAGATACCCTTGCTGCGCGCCAAGGTCGCGGAAGTCGAACGGCATTTCGGCTTCGATCCGAACAGCCACTCCGGCCGCATCCTGCAGAACACGCTGGAAGCCTACCCGCGCGACGATCTCTTCCAGATCGAAACGGATCTTCTGATCCGCTTCGTCGAGCAGATCATGGAACTGAGCGACCGGCCACGCGTGCGCGTGCTTGCGCGTATCGACCGTTTCGACCGCTTCGTTTCGGCCATCATCTTCGTTCCGCGTGAGGAATATAATTCCTATGTGCGTGAGAAGATCGGCGATTATCTGAGCAGGGTCTATGATGGGCATATTTCCGCCTATTACCCCGCCTTCCCCGAAGGCGCCGTCGCCCGCGTGCACTTCATCGTCGGCCGCACGGAAGGCAAAACGCCACGCATTGCCCAGGACAAGCTCGAAGATGCCGTCAGCGATATTGCAGCGCGCTGGATAGACCACTTCATTGCCCTGTCGGAGCCCGGTGCGCCGGTGCTGGAGGTGGATCAGGCGTATCAGGAGGCCTTCACGCCGGAAGAGGCGATCGGCGACATGCCCGATATTCTGGGTGCCGCGAAGGGTGAGCCGGTCCGCATCGAATTTTACCAGCAGGAAGGCCAGTCGGCCGACACGCTGTCCTTGAAAATCTTCCACCGCGACGGTCACCTGCCGCTTTCGCGCCGCGTACCGCTGCTCGAAAATCTCGGCTTCAACGTCATCAGTGAGCGCACCTTCGACATCGGTGTGATTTCAGATGGCGAGAAGCGCGATATCGTTCTGCACGATATGGAACTCTCCGTCGCAGCCGGCACGACGCTCGATCTGCCGCATTACGGACCGAAGCTCGAAGAAGCCTTCCTTGCCGCCTTCTCCGGCAAGGTCGATAACGACAACTTCAACCGCCTGATCCTCACCAGCGGTTTGACAGTTCGCGAAGTTTCCGTCCTGCGCGCCTATGCCCGTTATCTGCGCCAGACCGGCATCGTTTATTCACAGGAGCATATTTCCGAAACGCTCTATAAATATCCTGATATTTCGCGGAATATTTTCGCGCTGTTCAAGGCCGGCTTCGATCCGTCTGTTGAGGAAAAGAAGCGGGTGAAGAAACTCGCCGAGATACACAAGGCAATCGAAACGGCACTGAGCGGCGTTCCCAATCTCGATGAGGACCGCACCCTCCGACGTTACGTCAACGCCATCGACGCGACGCTGCGCACCAACTACTTCCAGAAAAACGCCGATGGCACACCGCGTGACATTCTGGCGTTCAAGTTCGATCCCAAACATCTTGATGGCCTGCCCGACCCGCGCCCCTTCCGCGAAATCTTCGTTTACGGAACTGAGGTCGAAGGTGTGCATCTGCGTTTCGGCAAGGTCGCACGTGGTGGTCTGCGCTGGTCGGATCGCGGCCAGGATTACCGCACGGAAGTGCTCGGTCTCGTCAAGGCGCAGCAGGTCAAGAATGCGGTGATCGTTCCTGTTGGCGCCAAGGGCGGCTTCTTCCCGAAGAGCCTGCCCGCCGGCGGCTCCCGCGATGAGGTCTTTAATGCCGGCCGCGAGGCCTACAAGACCTATATCCGCACCCTGCTTTCCATCACCGACAATATCGTTGATGACGCTATCGTGCCGCCGGCCGATACGCTGCGGCTCGATGGCGACGATCCCTATTTCGTTGTCGCCGCCGACAAGGGAACCGCAACCTTCTCCGATACGGCGAATGGCCTTGCCCACGACGCCGGCTTCTGGCTGGACGATGCCTTCGCATCGGGTGGCTCGGCCGGTTACGACCATAAGAAGATGGGCATCACCGCCCGTGGTGCATGGGAAACGGTAAAACGCCATTTCCGTGAAATGGGCACCGACATCCAGACCACGCCATTCACCGTGGCGGGCGTGGGCGACATGTCCGGCGACGTTTTCGGCAACGGCATGCTGCTGTCGGAAAAGATCAGGCTGATTGCGGCCTTCGATCACCGCGACATCTTCATCGACCCGGATCCCGATACCGACAAGTCCTTTGCCGAGCGCAAGCGGCTTTTCGAACTGCCGCGTTCCAGCTGGCAGGATTATGACCGCTCAACCCTCTCCGGCGGCGCGATGATCATTTCGCGCTCCGAAAAATCGGTGACGCTGACGCCGGAAGCCGTGGCTGCCATCGGCATCGACAAGTCGGTCGCCACGCCTTTCGAAATCATGACCGCCATCCTGAAGGCGCCGACCGATCTTCTCTGGTTCGGTGGCATCGGCACCTACATCAAGGCGGCGGTGGAAACCAATGCCGAGGTGGGCGACAGGGCGAATGACCCCATCCGCGTCAATGCAACAGAGCTGCGCGCGAAGGTCATCGGTGAAGGCGCCAATCTGGGCATCACCCAAAAGGGCCGCATCGCCTATTCGCTCTCGGGCGGGCGTTGCAATTCCGACGCGATCGACAATTCGGCGGGCGTGAATTCCTCCGACGTCGAGGTCAACATCAAGATCGCGCTCGCCTCCGCCGTTAATAGCGGCGGCCTGACGATGCCGAAACGCAATCAGCTTCTCGCCTCCATGACGCCGGAAGTGGCGCAGCTCGTGCTGCGCAACAACTACCTGCAATCCCTGGCGATTTCGCTCACGGAGCGGCTGGGGCTCGCCAACCGGGAAGAACTCGGCCGCCTGATGAGCGCATTGGAGGCAACCGGACAGCTGAACCGCAAGGTGGAAACCCTGCCGAACAATGCCGAACTCAGCGAAAGATATGCCTCGGGCAAACCGCTGACCCGGCCGGAAATCGGCGTGCTTCTGTCTTATGCCAAGCTGACCCTGTTCGACGCATTGGTGGCAAGCCCGCTTCCGGACGAACCCTATCTCCAGCATCTGCTGGTCGATTATTTCCCGGCCAAGATGCAGAAGAACTATGCCGACGATATCAAGGCGCATCGTCTGCACCGCGAAATCGTCGCGACCGCACTCGCCAATGCGGTGGTCAATCGCGGCGGCCCTGGTTTCGTGCAGAAACTCGCCGATGCGAGCGGTCTTCTGGCCGCTGATGTCGTCAAGGCGGCGGTGATCGTCGAGGATGGTTTCGGTCTCAAACATCTTTGGGGAGAGGTCGACGCGCTGGACGGCAAGGTGGGTGGTGAAGTCCAGAACGGGCTTTATGCCACCATCAGCCGCATCTTCTCGGATGCGAGCCGGCTCTACCTGCAAACCGGGAACGCGGGCGCGGCGACGGGCGACATGGCGACCGAGATCGAGCGTCTGAAAACCGCGATCAAGACGCTGTCGCCAGCGGCGGCGAAATATCGCCGAGAGCTTGGCGTCACGGAAATCGACGGCGTTCCCTCAGTTCTTGTGGAGGAACTGGATACGCTTTCGCTGCTGGTCTATGTGCCTGAAATCATGCGCATCGCCGAAAGTGCCGGCACGACGCTCGCCCGCGCCGCCGAAAGCTACGCCACCGTCTCCTCGACCTTCCGTGTCGCGCGTCTGCTGGATGCCAGCCAGCGCATCACACCGGCGGATCATTACGAGAGTCTGGCTCTCCTGCGCAGCCAGGACCAGATTTCCTCGTCGAGACGACGGATCGTCATCTCCGCGCTGACGGAATATGCCAAGGAAAAGGACCCGGTTCAGGCTTGGTATGCGGCAGACCGCGTGCGGGTTAACCGCATCGTCTCTGAACTCGGCGCACTCAGCGACAGCGGCGATACCAACCTTGCCCGTCTGACGGTCGCGGCGGGGCTGCTTGGTGATATCGTTCAGGCACGCTGAGCGGCAACCTTAAAAAACGCCATCCGGGTCACCGGCCCGGATGGCGCAGGCAAGACGGATGCACCGGCATCGCGCCTTTTATTTCCCGATTTTCCGATAGGACGATGAATGACTGTCCCTTCCCCCAATGCGGAAACAGTGGTTGCCAAACGCGGCATCTGGGGCTGGGTGATGTTCGACTGGGCGGCACAGCCGTTTTTCACTGTTGTCACAACCTTCGTTTTCGGGCCTTATTTCGTCGCCCGGCTCACCGATGATCCGATTTCGGCGCAGGCGACATGGAGCAACATGGCGACGGTGTCGTCGATCATCATCGCTCTCTTCTCACCCATTCTCGGTTCCATCGCCGACCAGTCGGGCGCACGCAAACCCTGGATAGCCTTTTTCGCCGTCATCAAGATTACCAGCCTCTTTTTCCTCTGGTTTGCCGCTCCGGGTTCGCCGCTCATCCTGCCCATCGTCTGCATGATCCTCGCCTCCATCGCGGCGGAATTTTCCATCGTTTTTAACGATTCCATGATGCCGCGGCTGACCAATCCGCAAAATGTCGGGCGCATTTCCAATCTCGCCTGGGGGCTCGGTTATCTCGGCGGCATGGTGGTATTGATTGCCGTGGTGACACTCCTGGCCGCCAACCCACAGACCGGGGTGACCATTGCCGGTATCAAGCCGCTTTTCGGCCTCGATCCTGCAACCGGCGAAGATGCCAGAATAACCGGCCCGCTCGCCGCGCTCTGGTATCTCATCTTCATTCTGCCGATGTTTCTTCTCACTCCTGATGCTGAAAAGGGGCTGCCCTTCGCAGCCGCGATCCGCTCGGGATTAGGGGAACTGAAGATCACGCTCCGTGAGCTTCGCTACCGCCCCACGCTGTTACGGTTTCTGATCGCACGCATGCTCTATCAGGATGGCGTCAATGGTGTTCTCATTCTGGGCGGGGCTTTCGCTGCCGGCATGTTCGGCTGGGCGACGATGGAAATCGGCCTTTTTGGCATTCTGCTCAATGTCGTCGCCATCGCGGGCTGCTTTGCCGCCGGGCGCGTCGACCAGAGACTGGGGTCACGCGTCACCATCCTCATCAGCCTGGTGCTGTTGCTGCTGGCCACGTTGGGCATCGTCTCCACGGAAAAGGGCTCCACCCTGTTCGGCTGGGTACAATTATCAACCGCTGACAATGGCGGCATCTTCGCCACCGGTGCGGAAAAGGCGTATCTCTTTTATGGCGTTTTGATCGGCCTTGCCTTTGGCCCGGTTCAGGCCTCGTCGCGCTCTTATCTCGCCCGCAACATCACTGTCGCAGAAGCGGGCCGCTATTTCGGCATCTATGCGCTTTCCGGGCGCGCCACGAGTTTCATGGCGACGCTATCATTTTCCATAGCCACCTATATAAGCGGCTCCGCCCATATCGGCATGGCGACGCTCATCGTATTTCTGGGGGCAGGTTTCCTGCTGCTGTTGCGCGTTCCGGAAAGAGCGGCGGGCTGAAAGTCCCAAGCAGCAGCCGATGCGGTGATCAAATCCAGCATCGGCCAGAATGCGGTAGAATCACAGCTGGTCGAGTTTTTGCTGCAATGCGCGCAACTGCGCCTTCAGCTCATCGATTTCGGATGCATTCGGTTTGCGGGTTTCTTTCGGCGCCTGCGGCATCGCAAAAGGCGTGAAGCCCTGCATCGCCTGGCGGAAGAGTTCGGTGTTACGGCGGATCTGCTCTTCCATCATCTGCAGAGGCGCCTGGAAATTGCGAGCCAGCGAACCGTCGCCGAAGGCCTTGGCCATATGCTCCTGCATCTGGCTTTGCTGGTCGGAGAAGGTCTTCATCGAATGTTCGAGAAATGTCGGCACCACCATCTGCATCTGGTCGCCGTAGTAGGAGATCAGCTGCCGCAGAAACGCCGTCGGCAGCAACGTATTGCCGGTTTTGGCCTCCTGCTCGACGATAATCTGCGTCAGGACTGCGTGGGTAATATCCTCTGATGATTTGGCGTCCTGAACCTTGAAGTCTTCGCCGCGCTTGACCATCTGCGCCAGATCATCAAGCGTCACATAGGTGCTCGTGCCGGTATTATAGAGCCGCCTGTTGGCGTATTTTTTAATGATTGTTTCGCCGTCGTGTTTCGCCATGCCCGCCTCCTCGCGATGATGGTATTTTCTTGTTTTTTGGTGTTATTGCTCTTCCCACCGCAAAGTGTATGCGCAAAACAAGCCCTCTGACAAATGTTTTGTGCATCGCAACAGTTTGTTTTTTGCGCAGCAATTTTCCGCAAGATCCCAGCGTGATTTAGCAACATCTTTTAAAGCAACTTTCGCCATTTGACTTGTATTGAAAGCTTTGCCAGTCTCCGCCCGCAAGTGAGGAGAAAACTAATGACCCTGCCTTCAATCGTGATTGCCAGCGCCGCGCGCACCGCAGTCGGCTCTTTCAATGGCCACTTTGCCAATACGCCAGCCCATGAACTGGGGGCGACCGTCATCAGCGCCGTGCTGGAACGCGCCGGCGTCGCGGCTGGCGAAATCGATGAAGTCATTCTCGGTCAGGTCCTGACGGCGGGCGAAGGGCAGAACCCGGCGCGGCAGGCGGCGATGAAGGCCGGAATTCCCCAGGAAGCAACCGCCTTCGGTCTCAATCAGCTCTGTGGTTCTGGCCTGCGCGCCGTGGCCCTTGGCATGCAGCAGATCGTTACCGGCGATGCGGCCATCGTTATTGCCGGCGGCCAGGAATCCATGTCCATGGCGCCCCACTGCGCCCATTTGCGCGGCGGCGTGAAGATGGGCGATTTCAAGATGATCGACACCATGCTGAAAGACGGCCTGACTGACGCCTTTTACGGCTATCACATGGGCATCACTGCTGAAAACATCGCACGCCAATGGCAGCTTTCCCGCGATGAACAGGACCAATTTGCGGTCGCATCGCAAAATAAGGCCGAAGCCGCGCAGAATGCCGGTCGTTTCACTGACGAGATCGTTGCTTTCACGGTCAAAGGCCGCAAGGCCGATATCGTCATCGATGCGGATGAACATATCCGCGCCGGCGCTTCACTGGAAACGATGGCCAAGCTGCGCCCCGCCTTTGACAAGGAAGGCACCGTGACGGCGGGCAACGCCTCCGGTCTGAATGATGGTGCCGCCGCCACGCTTTTGATGTCGGAACAGGAGGCGGGAAAACGCGGTATCAAGCCGCTGGCACGTATCGCGTCCTGGGCGACGGCAGGAGTCGATCCGCAGATCATGGGCACCGGTCCCATTCCCGCCTCCCGCAAGGCGCTGGCCAAGGCCGGCTGGTCGATCAGCGATATTGGCCTTGTGGAAGCCAACGAAGCCTTCGCAGCCCAGTCATGCGCGGTGGTGCGCGAACTTGGCCTTGATCCTGATATCGTCAACGTCAATGGCGGGGCGATTGCCATCGGCCATCCGATCGGCGCCTCCGGTGCACGCGTCCTTAACACCCTGATTTTCGAAATGCGCCGCCGCAACGTGTCGAAGGGTCTCGCAACGCTCTGCATTGGCGGCGGCATGGGTGTCGCCATGTGCATCGAAGCGCTCTGAAACCACCGCCTGACCTGTCAAAAAGCAATTCCGGTTCGGCGTGCAATAGGTTAGAAGCGGCCTCCCATTGGCCGCATTTCTGTGGCCGGTGAGCGCGACGAAAAACTTCTGCAAGATATGGAAGCATCCTCGCATATGCAGGCGCTTCAATGACAGGTCATGGAGGCCGATATGAGCCGGGTTGCTTTGATTTCCGGCGGGACGAGCGGCATAGGTGCCGCAATCGCCCGCGCCCTGCAGGCGGCCGGCTACCGCGTGGGCGTCAATTACGCCTTCACGACGGACAGGGCGGAGGCATTCCAGAAAGAAACCGGGATCCCTGCATTCCAGTGGGACGTGCGCGACTATGACGCCTGCGTCAGTGGTATTGCGAAGGTGGAGGAAACTCTCGGGCCCGTCGAAGTCCTCGTCAACAATGCCGGCATCACCCGCGATGCGATGTTCCACAAGATGACACCGCAGCAATGGCGTGAGGTGATCGACACCAACCTCACTGGCGTGTTCAACATGACGCACCCCGTCTGGCCGGGCATGCGCGACCGCGGCTTCGGTCGCATCGTCAATATTTCCTCCATCAATGGCCAGAAGGGGCAGGCGGGGCAGGCCAATTACTCCGCCTCGAAGGCGGGCGATATCGGCTTCACCAAGGCGCTCGCCCAAGAGGGCGCCAGCCGCAACATCACTGTCAACGCCATCTGCCCCGGCTATATCGGCACGGAAATGGTGAGGGCTATACCGGAGAAGGTTCTGGCCGAACGGATCGTGCCGCAAATTCCCGTAGGACGGTTGGGTGAACCCGAGGAAATCGCGCGCTGCGTTCTGTTTCTGGTTTCCGACCAGGCCGGTTTCATCACCGGCTCGACCATGACGGCCAATGGCGGACAATATTTCGCCTGAGGCCATACATCCCCGCCCTGCCGACCGCCTGAACTCAGTAAACTTTCCGTGATCTCAGCTTCGATAATTTTGCTGCGCACAAAAACTTGAAGATGAAATACAGGAAAGACAGGCCACCTAAACCAATGAAAATACGATAGTTTTTGTATAGTTTAGAATGAGTCTAGAAAACCCTTGGAGACTCATTAATAGGTTTTTCTTGACATTGGCTGTCCTGTTTTGGTTTAAGAATGAAAACAACGTGTTGCGTCATACAGGCAGTCCATCATGCTGGTTTGCAGCTGCAATTACATCACTGATCACGATATCCGGGACGTCATTAACGAGCTCCTCGACGAGGACTGTTGGCAGCTCATCGTTCCTGCAAAAGTGTATCACGCCATGGAAAAACGCGGCCGCTGCTGCGGCTGTTTCCCGACCGTTGTCGACCTGATCATCAAAACGACTGAAGAATATCATGCCCGTCGCCACTCGACTGAGGCCGATGTTTTTGATTTTATGTCCCGCCTGAAGCAATTCCATGAAGAGAACAGGAGAGCGGACATTGAAAGGCGACAAAAAAGTCATCGAGCGGCTTAACGAGGCCCTTTTTCTCGAACTCGGTGCGGTAAACCAGTACTGGCTCCACTATCGTTTGCTGGAAGACTGGGGCTACACGAAGCTCGCCAAAAAGGAACGTGCTGAATCCATCGAGGAAATGCAGCACGCCGACAAGCTGGTCGCACGCATCATCTTCCTTGAAGGCCATCCCAACCTTCAGACGGTTTCGCCCCTGCGCATCGGCCAGAACGTAAAGGAAGTTCTGGAAGCTGACCTTGCCGGCGAATATGACGCCCGCACCTCCTACAAGAAATCGCGCGATATCTGTTATGAGGCCGGAGACTATGTCTCCATGAAGCTTTTTGAAGAACTGCTGATCGACGAGGAAGGCCATATCGACTTTCTCGAAACCCAGCTCGAACTGCTCGGCAAGATCGGCGAAGAGAAATACGGCCAGCTCAATGCCGATTCCGCCAACGAAGCGGAATAAGCACTGGCGACAGGACAGAAAAGGCGGCCCAGGCCGCCTTTTTTATTTGCCGGAAAGGTGCTGGAACTCCGCCACAACCTTTTCGTATACCGCCCGCTTGAAAGGCACGATGAGCTCCGGCAGGATTTCCATCGGCTTCCAGTCCCATGCGTCGAATTCGGCCGTGTGCCCGGTTGGCGGCGGATCGATCTGGATTTCGCTTTCATCGCCCTCGAAGCGGAACGCAAACCAGCGCTGCGCCTGCCCGCGATATTTGCCCCTGAGGCCGATACCGATCAGTTCGGGCGGCAGATCATAGTGAATCCAGTCGCTCGCTTCCGCAAGCAGGCTCACCGTTTTCATGCCCGTCTCTTCGTAGAGTTCGCGAATGGCGGCCGTCAAAGGCCGTTCGCCGTCATCGATGCCGCCCTGCGGCATCTGCCACAATTGCGGTGAACCGTCATATTCGGAATTGCCTTCCTTGATACGCCGACCGGCCCAGACGAGGCCTCGAGCGTTCAGAACCATTATTCCCGCACAGGGACGGTAAGGCAAATCTTCTGCTTTGATTGTCATGGGAAACCCGCACTGTCTCAACGCCGGAAATGGTCGCAGGCAAGGTTTACTGCCCCGCCTGCCCGGAAACAAGCGCGGAAACACCGACGATCTCAATACCGCGCCCGCCGGCCTCACGCGACCATTTCGATATCGCCGCAACGCTTTCATCGAAGGCCGACGCAACGCCGATCGCCTGGCCGTTACGGCGCGCAATCCGCTCCAGCTCGTCCAGCTTGCGCAGAATGGAAGCTTCGGTGACGTCACCGTCGAGCAGAACATCGGCAAAGCCCTGCGGCGCGGAAATAGCCTTCGCGATCCCCCCGCTCAGCGACTGCGCCGAGGAGCCATCATCCAGAAACAGCAGGCCACGCTTGCCGACGTCGCGCATGACAGGCTCCAAGGCCGCCTGCTCGGCAAGAAAGCGCCCGCCGAGATAATTCATGATGCCGGTGTAATTGGTGATTTTTGTCATGGAGCGATGCAGCCGGTCGATATTGACCTTGGCAGGGTCACCCGCCAGCAGCGTGTCCGGACCGGGATTAGTACCCGGATAACCGAAGGGTTCCAGCGGTATCTGTAGAAGAATTTCATGTCCTTGCCGGCGCGCTTCCTGCATCCAGCGTTGCAGGCTGTTGCCGCTGGCGGCAAAACCAAGCGTGACCTCCGGCGGCAGGTCTCGGATCGCTTTTTGCGACCCCGTCTGGCTGAGACCCAGCCCGCCGACCACGATCGCCACCCGTGTGCCCCGTGCGCCCGACCAGGGCCGTGCATATTGCTCCATCGGCCGCAAACCGTCCGCGCCAACGACCGGCAATCTGCCGAATGCGGTTTCTTCCAGCAGCTCCTCATTGGGCCGCGTCGCCATGCGCGGATCCTGACCATAGGTCTGGCCGCTCATCAGCACCGGCCCGTCACCCTCGCGCGGGCGGGGGGAGTACACCGATACGACATTGCCATCAGGCATTGTCTCGCGATTGATATTGGCGCCGGAGCGCCCGCTTTGCGGCTGCAGAACGGCAGCATCACCGGGAGCCGTTACCTCGGCCAGTGCGGTTTCAGGTGTCTTGTCGGCAAGCTGAAGCTGTGCATCCGGCCCGCTCGCCGTCTTCTGCAAGTTGCCGGGCGAAAGCGCCGTATAGACGGAGAGGCCGCCAATCGAAAAAACCGCAAGCACCGACAGAGCCATAATGACGGAAAAGCGCCGGTTAATACCGGCGCTTTTTTTCTGACGACCTAGAAGCGGTTTTCGCAGGTCCGAAGGCAATGAACGATCCGTCCAACGGTTGGGCAATAGAGACAATGCGCCGGCTGACCGGCGCACTATCTTACTGCTTGTTGACCACAGCCTTGTCCGGGTTCGGCGGGAAAGACGGATCCGTCTTGGCGCCGCGCAACAGGTCCAGCGCGTAGTTGAGCTGGATGTCGTCCTTTGCTTCCGGCGGCACGTAGGCGGAGGAACCAGAACCTTCGTCCGTTTCGCTCTGGCCCTTGATATGGCCGGTCAGGCTGGATTCGCCTTCGGTCGTGACGCGACCCTGCAATTCCGGCGGCAAAGGCTGCTCAACCTTGATGTCAGGCGTAATGCCCGTGCCCTGGATCGATTTGCCCGACGGCGTGTAATAAAGTGCCGTGGTCAGACGCAACGCACCGGCCTCGCCGAGCGGAATGATCGTCTGGACCGAGCCCTTGCCGAAGGAGCGCGTGCCGACGACGGTCGCACGACGCAGATCCTGCAGGGCACCGGCAACGATTTCCGAAGCCGAAGCCGAACCGCCGTTGACGAGCACGATTACCGGCTTGCCATCGGTCAGATCACCGGCCGTCGCGTTGAAGCGGCGGGTCTCGTCGGGATTGCGGCCACGGGTCGAAACGACCTCACCGCGCTCAAGGAAGGCGTCGGAAACGTTGATCGCCTGATCAAGCAGACCACCCGGGTTGAGGCGCAGATCGAGCACATAACCCTTCAGCTTGTCGGCAGGCACATCAGCCTTGATCTTCTTGATCGCCTTTTCGAGATCATCATAGGTCTTCTCGGTAAAGGAGATGACGCGCAGATAACCGACATTGTCACCCTCGACGCGGGACTTGACGGCCCGCACGGCAATGACATCGCGCATGACGGTGAATTCAAGCGGCTTGTCAGCGCCCTGGCGGATGATCGTCAGCTTGATCGGCGTCTTGACCGCGCCGCGCATCTTTTCGACCGCCTGTTCCAGCTTCAGGCCGCGAACCGGCGTACCGTCAATTTCTGAAATGAAGTCGCCTGCGAGAATGCCTGCGCGGGAAGCCGGCGTGTCGTCGATCGGCGTGATGACCTTGACCAGCTCGTTCTCCATGGTCACTTCGATGCCGAGACCGCCGAATTCACCCTTGGTCTGGGTGCGCATGTCGTTGGCATCCTTGGCATTCATGAAGCTCGAATGCGGATCGAGCGAGCTGAGCATGCCGTTAATGGCATTTTCCACCAGCTTCTCGTCATCCGGCGGCGTCACATATTGTGCGCGCACGCGCTCGAACACGTCGCCAAAAATCGACAGTTCCTTATAGGTCGAAGGCCCGGCCGCCTGTGCCGGCATGCTCGCCGAATAAATCACGCTCATCGCCGTGGCGCCCATAAGCCCACCGATAAGGAGAAGCGAAACCTTACGAATCATTGTGCGCCCTTCCGGTATTTTTTGCGGTCCACCACGGTTGGGAATCAACCGGTACACCATCTTTCCTGAACTCAATGTAGAGCGTTGGCCTGTCGGTTTCCAGCGCCAATGCTGCTGCACTCGCTACTCTTTTTGCACCCATGGAGGCGATAGGCTCTCCGGAGAACACAAACATTCCCTGCCGCGTCCTCACATTGTCCATGCCCGTCATCACCACATGATATCCGTTACCCGTATTGAGGATGATCATCCGGCCGTAACTGCGAAAATCTCCGGCAAACACCACGAAGCCGTCTGCAGGCGCCGTCACGATGGCTTCCGGTCCGCTCGCGACAACAATTCCCTTGGAAAAGTGGCCCGTTCCGTCCGAATCGCCGAAGCGCCGCAGCACCTCGCCGGTCACCGGCAACTCCAGCTTTCCCTTCAAACTCGCGAAGGGATATGCGGGCGCAATGCGGTTTTTATCGGGCATTCCCGCCTCGGCCGCGGCGCGTTCCTTCTCGCGTTCCGCCTCCGAAAGACGAGCAAGACGCTGCTCTTCCGCCCGCGCCTTTTCCATCGCTTCCCGCACCGAGGTAATCTCGCCTTCGAGCGAACTGACCAGCCCCTCAAGGCTCGTCGCCTTGCTCGCAAGCTCTTCAGATCGCTTGCGTTCCGCCTCCAGTTCGGCCGCCGTCTGGGAATTCTTGCGGTCATTTTCGGCAATCAGGAGGTCGAGGCGTTTTTCCTCTTCCAGACTTGCCGTCATCATACCCGTAAGATCACCCTTTTCGCGAGCGATTGCCTGCCTGACGTCGGTCAATTCTTTGAGAGCGGCGACGAGCTTGTCGGTTTCACCGCGAATGCCGGGCACGACGGCGCCGAGAAGAATGGCACTGCGAACGGAAGCCAGTGCATCTTCAGGTGAAACGAGGAGAGCCGGTGGCGGGTTTCTGCCCATGCGCTGCAATGCGGCCAGAACCTCCGCCAGCACGCCGCGTCTTTCCCGCAATGATGCCTTGACGCCATCCTCACGGACCGAAAGCTTGGCCAGGCGATCCTCGCCGTCGCTGATCTTGGCTTCCAGCGCCTTGCGCCGGGCAGCCGATGCGATCAGTTCCTCGCGAATGCGCGCGCTGTCCTGGTTGAGGGAGGCGATGCTTTCTTCGAGCGTCCTTGTCTTGTCTTCCGAAAGGCCGATGCTGTCGACCAGCTCCTCCAGATCCTGCCGGTTCTGGTCGCGGCGCTTCTCCAGCGTCTGCAGCGCATCCGGCGAGGAAGCATCGGTTGCCGCCGGGGCAGCGCCCGCATCGTCACGCGAATGGGTCGGACCGCCCCCCATGACGAAAGCAGCAATAACCGCGCCCGCAAGGGCAGCGTGCCGTTTTCGTTGAGGCGTGGTGTCCATTTGAGCTTTCTTTGATGCCGAAGCAGGAGCGCCGATATTAGGGATTTTGCCGCGATCTTCCAAGAGGCCTGAGAAAGGCCGCCGCCAAAGTCGCCCGCAGCCAGCGGTGTCGCGGAGCTTCATGTTGAAATTGAGACAATTCCCCGAAAGGAAACCCGTTCAGACGCGGTGATAGGGATGGCCGGAGAGGATCGTGACAGCCCGGTAAAGCTGCTCGGCAATCAGGATACGAACGATCTGATGCGGCCATGTCAGCTTGCCGAGATTGAGAACGGCCGTCGCCCTGTCGTAAAGCGCGGGGTCAAGCCCGTCTGCCCCGCCTATGGCGATCACAAGGTCACGTTTGCCGCTATCACGCAGATCACCAAAAAATGAAGCAAAGGCGGGACTATCAAGTGCCTTCCCGCGCTCGTCCAACAGGACGAGGACAGCGCCGTCGGCCAGATGTTTCTCCAGCATCGCGGCTTCTTCGCGTTTGCGGGTCTCCGCATTGGAAGCACGGCTTTCGCCCACCTCGATCACCCGCGAAAACTCCAGCCCGATCGCCGGGCCGGTCTTTGCCAGACGCTCGATATAACGGGCCGCAAGATCCTTTTCTGGGCCGGATTTCAGCCGTCCCACCGCAAAAATTGAAATCCGCATCGCAAACCTGCATTCGTCGTGACCCAACAGGGTCCCGCTCTTAACAGCATAGCCTGCGGATTCCTATGCGGCCGGTCTGATTTCCGGCCAGAGGCACCGTTTCCGAAGTCAGATATGATCTTCGGCAGAAACGATGCACTCGCTCAAAGGCTCACCGCATCAATGCAGCGTCTCTTCCGGCATATCCGGCGTCGCCCACATTTTTTCAATGTTGTAGAAGGCGCGGATTTCCGGGCGGAACACATGAACGATGATGTCGCCGGTATCGATCAGCACCCAGTCTCCGGTCTCGAGACCTTCGACGCGGGCGTTTCCGAACCCTTCATCCTTCATGTCTTTCAGAAGATGCTCGCAAATCGCCGAGACATGCCTGTTCGATCGCCCGGAGACCACAACCATGTAGTCCGCAAGCGCCGATTTTCCGGCAATGTTGAGAGAGACGATATCTTCAGCCTTGGAGTCCTCGAGGCTCGCGAGGACGGTTTCGAGGGCATGGCCGGCGGCATCGGCGCCACTGTCCTGACCCTTCGGGATAGCAACAAATGCTTTTCCCTTGGCGTGTACTGTTGTCAGAGGTTTTCCTTTCCAAGAATGACAAAACAGGCACTGCGCGACGCGATTCTCTGCGTCACACAATGAAGGTGGCATCAAAGCATTAACTTTTCAAGATATGGGCACTTCAACATCAGCCGCATACATCATTTGTGATCGGAGCTGTCATTTACGGCCGTTGCGCAGCGCCGTGGAACTGAGCGTAGAACGCGGTCCGTGAATGAAAACCCAGGAGGGAGCGCGTTTTTTCCACAGAACCCCGGCATCGTCCTCATCTATCCGCGCCTGGCTGAAGGCCTGCGCCATGGTGGAGGAGAGGTAGGACAGGGTCGAACCCGGTCGATCGATCACCGCGATTGGAAAAGTCTCGGCTATGGTGCGCCATTTCTGCCAATGGTGAAAACTCTTCAAATTGTCGGCACCCATGACCCAGATGAAGCGGACATGCGGATTTTTTGCCTTCACCTTCGCGAGTGTATTGGCCGTATAGCTCATCCCCAGCGTTTTCTCGAAAGCCGTCACCTTGATGCGTGGATCGTGGACCAGCTTTTCGCAGGCCGCGATGCGATCTTCCAGGGACGCCAGCTCCGAACGGCTTTTCAGCGGGTTGCCCGGCGTGACGATCCACCAGAGCTGATCGAGACCCAGCCTGCGCAGCGCAATCTCGGCCACAAGCGCATGGCCTGCATGGGGGGGATTGAAGGAGCCGCCGAAAAGCCCGACGACCATGCCGCGTTCCACATGCGGCATGGTGAGATAACGTCTGTCGAGGCGCTTATCAGCGGGCAAATATCAGGTCCGTGTCTGGCCGGTGCCATGCACCCGGTATTTGAACGAGGTGAGCTGCTCGACGCCAACGGGACCCCGCGCATGCATCTTGCCGGTGGCGATGCCAATTTCCGCACCCATGCCGAATTCGCCGCCATCGGCAAATTGCGTCGAGGCATTGTGCAGCAGAATAGCCGAATCGAGTTCATTGAAGAACCGCTCGACCACATCAGGGTCCTCGGCGATCACCGCCTCGGTATGGTTGGACGAATAGGTGCCGATATGCTCTATCGCACCGGAAATGCCATCCACCACGGCGACCGAAATGATCGCATCAAGATATTCGGTGCGCCAGTCCTCTTCCGTTGCCGGCACCAGACCCGCCACCACATCGCGAACGGCTTGCGAACCGCGCACTTCGCAGCCAGCTTCGATCAAGGCTTTGACGAGCGGCTCGAGATGCGTGGAAACGGCAGCGGCATCCACCAGCAACGTCTCAGCCGCACCGCAAATGCCGGTGCGTCTCATCTTGGCGTTGACGACGATACGTTTTGCCATGTCGAGATCGGCGGATTTGTCGACATAGATGTGGCAGATGCCTTCCAGATGCGCAAAGACCGGCACGCGGGCTTCCGACTGCACCCTAGCCACGAGGCTCTTGCCGCCGCGCGGCACGATGACATCAACAGTGCCGTTCAGGCCGCTGAGAAGCGCGCCGACGGCCGCACGGTCGGTCACCGGCACCAGCTGAATGGCATGCTCGGGAAGACCGGCAATCTTCAGCCCCTCCACGAGGCAGGCATGAATAGCACGCGATGAATGTTGCGAATCCGAGCCGCCGCGCAGGATGACGGCATTGCCCGCCTTGAGGCACAAAGCACCGGCGTCCGCCGTAACATTCGGGCGGCTTTCGTAGATCACGCCGATGACGCCAAGCGGCGTACGCACGCGCTCGATCTTCAACCCGTTGGGGCGATCCCAGGCGGCAATGACTTCGGCGACCGGATCGGACAGCGCCGCAACCGAGCGAATACCTTCGGCAATACCGGCGATGCGAGCATCGTTGAGCGTAAGCCTGTCAACGAAAGAAGCAGCAAGACCGGCGCTCTCGGCTGCGGTCAGATCCTTCCTGTTGGCGGCAAGGATCGCCTCCTTCGACGCCTCGATGGCGGAGGCCATGGCGAGCAGCGCGCGGTTCTTCTGGTCCGTGCCGGCGATGGACAACGGTCGTGAAGCAGCTTTCGCCTGAGCGCCGATGGTGATCATCAGCGCATCGATGTCATGGCTCTGCTTCACGGCCTGTTCAGGCATGGACCTCATCCTTCTTTGCATGTTTAACTTTGACGGCGGCGCCGGTCATCACGAGATCGTCGCGATGGATCATGGCCGCGCGCCCGACATAACCGAGGATCGCCTCGATCTCGTTGGACTTGTGACCGATGATAAGGCGCGCCTCCTCCGCATCGTAGCCCGCAAGACCACGAGCGACTTCCCGGCCTTCCGCACCGATAATGGCGATTGCATCACCACGGCCGAAATTGCCCTTCACCAGTCGCACACCCGCGGGAAGCAGGCTTTTTCCGGCATAGAGCGCCTTTTCCGCGCCGGCATCCACATGGATTTCACCGGCCGGCTGCAATTGCCCGGCAATCCAGGTCTTGCGTGCCGTCACCGGCGTGCCTGATGGTGCAAACCACGAGGAGCGCGCGCCGTTTTCGATAGCCTTCAGCGGATTGAGCGTTTTGCCTGACGCAATGATCATGCCGCAACCGGCAGCAGTTGCAATCTTGCCCGCATCGATCTTGGTGCGCATGCCACCGCGCGACAGCTCGGAGGCCGCACCACCTGCCATGGCTTCGATCTCGGGGGTGATATCAGCGATCGTCTCAAGGAATTTCGCGTCCGGATCGAGATGCGGCGGAGCCGTATAAAGTCCGTCAATATCCGAAAGCAGCACCAGAAGATCGGCACCCGTCATGGTCGCCACACGCGCTGCCAGACGGTCATTGTCGCCATAACGGATTTCGGTGGTCGCAACCGTATCGTTTTCATTGATGATCGGGATAGCGCCGATCTTCAGCAACTGGTTGATGGTGGCGCGCGCATTGAGATAACGGCGACGCTCCTCGGTATCGGACAGCGTCAGCAGAATCTGGCCTGCAACGATTTCATGCCGCGACAGGCTTTCCGACCATGCCCGCGCCAGCGCGATCTGACCAACCGCCGCCGCCGCCTGGCTTTCCTCCAGCTTCAATGCACCAGAAGGCAGGCCAAGCACGGTACGCCCAAGCGCGATGGCACCCGAAGAGACGACCTGCACATCCGCGCCGTTTTTCTTCAGCGTAGCGATATCCTCGCAGATGGCATCCAGCCAGTCTTTCTTCAGACCGGTCTTTCGGTCCACCAGAAGCGCCGACCCGATCTTGATCACGATCCGGTGGTGGCTCGCCAGCGGCTTGCGCGTCAGGCTCATAGGCGGTCGTCCTCTTCTTCGGCCTCGCTATCCTCATGCGGCATGGACCTGTCGGGCAGGGCAGTCTCCCCGCCCTCGCTTGCCGAAACGATGATGTCGCGAAGGGCGCGCAGCGCTTCCGTCATGCCGATATGCGCGGCGGCAGACAGAAGAAGCGGCGGACGGCCGCAGGCCTTTTCCAGTTCCTTCGCCTTCTTTTTCAGTTCTTTTTCATCGAGCACGTCGATCTGTGACAGCGCCACGATTTCCGGCTTGTCGGTCAGCCCGCCACCATAGGCGTCCAGCTCGGCCTTGACAGTCTTATAGGCCTTGCCGACCTTTTCTTCCTGTGCGGAAACCAGATGCAGAAGCACGCGAGTGCGCTCCACATGGCCGAGGAAGCGGTCACCAATGCCCACGCCCTCATGCGCGCCTTCGATGAGGCCGGGAATATCGGCCAGCACGAATTCGCGTCCGTCGATGGTCGCCACGCCGAGGTTCGGATGGAGGGTGGTAAAGGGATAGTTGGCGATCTTCGGCCGCGCGCGGGTCACGGTCGCGAGGAATGTGGATTTACCCGCATTCGGCAATCCAACAAGACCGGCATCGGCGATCAGCTTCAGGCGAAGCCAGACCGTCTTTTCTTCGCCTGCAAGACCCGGATTGGCATGGGTGGGCGCCTGATTGGTCGAAGACTTGAAATAGGCATTGCCGAAACCGCCATTACCGCCGGCGGCAAGACGAAAGCGCTGGCCTTCCTTGGTGAGGTCGATGATCAGCGTCTCATTGTCTTCCTCAAATATCTGGGTACCAACAGGCACCTTCAGCACCACATCCGCGCCCTTGGCGCCGTTGCGGGTCTTGCCCATGCCGTGCTGCCCGATCGAGGCCTTGAAATGCTGCTGAAAACGGAAGTCGATCAGCGTGTTGAGACCGTTGACGACCTCAATCCAGACATCGCCGCCACGTCCGCCATCACCACCGTCAGGACCACCAAATTCGATGAATTTTTCGCGCCGGAAAGACACCGCGCCTGCGCCGCCATCACCGGACTTGATATAGACTTTTGCTTCATCGAGAAATTTCATCGGACTGCCGTTCTATCGGTTTGCGGGCACAGCCGCCAATCGCGTTGCGCCAAACAAAAATATCGTCGTTTCGAATACAAGCGCTTCTTCACAAGGTCAAAGACTATCGTGCGGGAAGCCCCTGTGCGAGACAAGGCCGGTTTGGTGCAAACCGGCCTTGTTTTGATTGTCAGCGATGCGGCCGGATAAAATCCTCAGCCGTGATCATCGTGTCGATATGCGCCACCATGGCGGCGCGCGCCGTGGCGTAAATCTGGTGGCAGCCGGTCACCCGGAAGCCGAGTTTTTCCTGCACCCGCAGCGAAGCGGGATTATCCGCAAACACGCCGGAATGAAGGGTCACGCCCGGCATGCGGCGGAAGAACCGCTCGACCACGCCAGCCACCGCCTCGGTCATGTAACCCTTGCCCCAGTAGAAGCGGTTGAGCCAGTAGCCGAGATGCCACTCGCCGTGCCGCAATTCCACCGAGACGACACCGATCAGGGTATCGTCGCCACTGGTAATGGCAAAATCCCAGTCGGGCAGGGTGCCTGAGGTGCGCAGGACCAACCATTCCAGCGCATCCTGCTTATGATAGGGCGCCGGAACACGAGCGAGCATCCTCGTCACAGCAAAATCGCCAAGCGATTCCGCAATGCTGCCGGCATCGGAAAGCCGCTGCGGCCGCAGCACCAGACGCCGCGTCTCGATGACGGGGCAGGGGCCGGGCGGCGCCACTGACGTAGCAGCCCGGCGGCGGGTCAGTTCGAGCGCACTCATCCCATGTCCCCCCAGCTCTTCAGCGAAACCCAGGTCTTGCGGTCCAGCCGGTACCATTCGACCGGCACCATGCCGCCGAGCGCCAGCGAACCGACCATGCCGGAACCCTGAAACTGGAAACCGCACTTCTGGATGACGCGGCGCGAAGCGATGTTGGTGACCCGGCAACGGGCATCGATCTGGTCGATTTCACGCGTGCGGAAGGCCATGTCGATCAGCGCATGCGCGGCTTCCGTCATGTAGCCCCGGTTCCAGTAGGGTTCCCCCAGCCAGTAACCGATTTCCAGCGTCTTTTCGTCTTCCTGGGGTTCGAGCGCGCAGCAGCCCAGAAACTCGCCATTGTCCATGCGGGTAATCGCATAGACGCACTTGCCAATCTCGCCAGCTTTGGAGCGTCGCACAAAATCCGCGGCGTCTTTGGCCGTGTAAGGGTGCGGCATACGCGACACCATGGTCGCGATATTGGCATTGTTGGCAAGATGGGCAAGGGCGTCGATGTCTTCTTCGTGAGGTTTGCGTAAAACCAGCCTCTGCGACAGTAAAACGGGGCAATCGCTCCTCGACCGATCGGGCCGCGGCCGCTCTTCGGGTGACCGTGATTGGTCAACCCTCAACAATTCAGCTTGCATGGTTCAGTCCCTCCATGAGGTTAAAGAAAAAGGGGAGTTGGGTGGTGCCCCATCTCCCCTGTTTTCTTGACTGAACCTGATACGTCTCAGCCGGGTCGATGGGACACCGGCTGCATATGACGCTTACCGGCTTATTCTGCGGCTTCCGCTTTCGGAGCCACGGATACGAATACGCGGCCGTTGGCCTTCGTACGGAAGTTCACGTTACCTGCGGTCAGTGCGAAAATCGTGTGGTCCTTGCCGATGCCAACATTGGCGCCCGGATGCCACTGCGTGCCGCGCTGACGCAGAATAATGTTGCCTGGAATGACAGCTTCGCCGCCGAACTTCTTTACGCCAAGGCGCTTGGATTCGGAATCGCGACCGTTACGCGAGGAACCGCCAGCTTTTTTGTGTGCCATTGGAGTTCTCCTTTAAACCTTGTTTCCCGTGTCGCGCCGATCAGGCAGCAACGATGTCCGTGATGCGGACGACAGTGTGATGCTGACGATGGCCGCGCGAACGCTTGGAGTTCTGACGACGACGCTTCTTGAAGGCGATGACCTTCTTGCCGCGATTGTGCTCGACAACTTCAGCCTTGACGATGGCGCCCTTGACAAAGGGAGCACCGAACTTGGCGTCGGCGCCTTCGCCAACAACGAGAACTTCGGTGAATTCTACAGTTGCGCCTGCCTCTGCTTCCAGCTTTTCGATGGTCAGCACGGCGTCGGCCGCTACGCGGTACTGCTTACCGCCGGTCTTGATGACTGCGAACATTTTTTATCCTTTCATGTTCGTTCCGGCTCTGCTCGCAAATGCAAGCTGGCCGTCTTTTTATCAGTCGGAATTTGGTAGAAACCCTTGGGAACAGAATGCCCCTTTGAATGTCTGCCGGTGAAGCCGCCTTTTAAGGGGCGGAATAAACGGAAGGCGCATTACGCCATCAATTTGGGTGCCGATTACGCGAGACGCCAGTTTATGTCAAGATGACGACGGCCCGAAAAGTAACTGTAACGCCAAGAATTTCATGCTTTTTCGGCGGGTGAAGCAGTCAGGTCTCGAAATTTGCCCAGCAAGTGTTTATATGGGCCTTCCAACAAGGAGCAGAAATGGCCCGCATAGACCAGACCGACGATTGGCGGGACCGCCATGCGCCGACAATTTCCGCCTTCGAGTCGCTTGCGATCGAGGCATATGGCCACCTGCCGGAAGAATTTCGCGCACTAACGAAGGATCTCATCATCGAGATCGCCGATTTTCCGACCGATGACGTGTTCGAGGACATGGCTCTCGAAACGCCTTTCGACCTTCTCGGATTATTCGAAGGACGCGGCATCTCCGAACGTTTCACCATGGAAACGGGCGAGATGGTGAACCGCATCACGCTTTATCGCCGCCCCATTCTCGACTACTGGGCCGAAAATGAGGAGACGCTGGGCGATATCATCACCCATGTCCTGATCCATGAAATCGGCCATCATTTCGGCCTGTCGGATGACGACATGGAACGGATCGAAGAAAGCGCAGACGAGGCCGCCGCCGATCGCTGATCGGGGCGGCTAGCGCCGCTCACTGCTCGCCGAGCTTCATGTCCGGATGGTACTCCTTGCCCTCGACCACCTTGGTCACGGCCTGGCCGCAATGCATGACGCCGCTTGCGGCGTTGAAGGCATAGCTCGGTGAACCCGCGAGTTCCCAACCCTTGTTCAGCGCCTCGGTCACCCGGTGACAGAATTTCGCGTCGTCGGGACCGGTTATGAAACGATAGACCTTCACGTCCTGTTTGCCTTTCTTTGTGCGATGATATCGGCCATGGCGACCAGCCTTTCGGCCTCAACCACATGCAGCCGCTCGATCATGCGACCGTTCATGTTGATGACGTTCAATTCCACAGATTCCGGTTTTGCGAAAGCGGCAATGATCTCGCGCGCTTCCGCGACCGCCGCCTCGTCCGGCGCGAAGCGCCCGTTGGCCGGCTCGATCTGGGCCGGGTGGATCAACATCTTGCCATCGAACCCCATGGCGCGACCCTGCTCACATTCGGCTTCGAAAGCGGCTATATCGCGAAAGTCGTTCGAGACGCTGTCGATGACGTCGAGCCCGTAGGCGCGGGCGGCAAGCACCACCTGCGTCATCCACGGTACGAGATAGGTGCGTCCGGGGAGGGCCGGAACCCGCGTTTCCTTGCGCAGGTCGTTGAGCCCGATGACAAAAGCCGCAAGCCGCGCATCCGGCGTATGGGCCGCGTCAGCAATCGAGGCGGCATTCAGCACACCAAGCGGCGTTTCGATCATCGCCCAGATTTTCAGGCGCTCCGGCGCATCCGCCTCAGCCAGAAGATCGGCCACATCATTGATATCGGCCGGCTGTTCCACCTTCGGCAAAAGAACCGCATCCGGCCGGCAGGAAAGCACGAGCTGCAAATCCGCCTTTCCATCTGGCGTCGAGAGCGGATTGATGCGGATAACGGTTTCCTGCCCGCTAAAAGGCTGCCCCAAAAACAGCTTTTCCAGATTGTCCCGCGCCTTGCCCTTCATATCGGGCGCGACGGAATCCTCCAGATCGAGGATCACCCCGTCACAATCGAGATCGCGGATTTTTTCCAGCGCCCGGACATTAATGGCCGGAACTGACAGCAGCGAACGGCGCGGTCTCACAAGAATATTTTCGGAAAAATCGACCATGCCGCACTTGTGTCAAGCTTTTGTGACATCTGCAAGCTGACAATCCACTGAATCCTCTTGCAAGCCGGAAGAAGAAGGCCCACATTCGTCTGGATAGAAAGGTTTGGATCATGCAAGGCATACGTTCGTTTTTCATCGCCGCATCCGGCATTGCAGTTCTGGCGATAGTCGCCCTTTTCACTGCGTCGCTTACGGTCGCTTTTGTCGGCGTGCTCGCGGTTCTCAGCGCTGCCCGCCTGCTTTCTGCGCGTTTGAAGCCGGCCCCTATTCCGGTCAAGCCCCGTAACCAGCGTGATATGCGCGTCTGGAACGACGGTAAGGGCACGATTATCGATCTCTGAGATCGTCTCAAATCGGCAAAAATGCCAGCGCGCCACACACGGCGTACCGAAGAACGCGGGTTTGCGCTTCTAAAGCGCTTAATTTTGCGGTATTTCCCGGCTGAAAATATCCGGCAGGCCTGTCCGCGCCGGATTATGTTCAAGGGAAACACGGGAAGCGACAGATGGAAAAATTCACCAAGCTGACGGGCGTTGCCGCGCCCATGCCGGTGGTCAATATCGACACCGATATGATCATTCCGAAAGACTATCTGAAGACCATCAAGCGCACCGGCCTTGGCAAGGGCCTCTTTGCCGAGTCGCGTTATCTTGAGGATGGCTCGCCCAATCCGGATTTCGTGCTGAACAAACCCGCTTATCAGAACGCCCAGATCCTTGTCGCCGGCGACAATTTCGGTTGCGGCTCCTCACGCGAACATGCGCCATGGGCGCTTCTCGATTTCGGCATCCGCTGCGTGATCTCCACCAGCTTCGCCGACATCTTCTACAATAACTGTTTCAAGAACGGCATTCTGCCTGTCGTCGTCAGCCCCGAGAACCTCGAAAAGCTGCTGGACGATGCGTCGCGCGGATCGAACGCCGTTCTGTCGATTGATCTGGAACGCCAGGAAATCAGCGGCCCCGATGGCGGCACGATTACCTTCGAGATCGATGAGTTCAAGCGTCACTGCATGCTGAACGGGCTTGATGATATCGGCCTGACGCTCGAACATTCCAGCGCCATCGACACGTTCGAAAAGGCGAACGCCTCGGTCCGCCCCTGGGCCTGACGACATTTCCGCTCTTCAAAAAAAGCCGATCCCGTACCAAACCGTACCGGATCGGCTTTTGCTTTGCTTGAAAAGCCGTTGAGGCAGAGATAAGAAGCCCACGATCCCGTCCGGTTGCGATAAGACTTTGCATCTGCAGGACGGAAACGAGTTTGACGCCGCGCTCGCCGCAACCGAAAACCCTTCGTGATGTTTTCCGGCGCGCCGCCCAAGGAGGGTTCTCATGACAGTCCGTTCGCTTTTCCTGCTGCCCGGTGACGGTATCGGCCCCGAAGCCATGGCCGAGGTCCGCAAGCTGATCGATTATATGAACAGCGCGCACAATGCCGGCTTCACTGTCTCGGAAGGCCTCGTCGGCGGCTCTGCCTATGACGCCCATGGCGTGGCTATTTCCGATGCGGATATGGAAAAGGCGCTTGCCGCCGATGCGATCCTGTTCGGCGCCGTCGGCGGCCCGAAATGGGATGGCGTGCCCTACGAGCACCGCCCGGAAGCCGGCCTGCTGCGCCTGCGCAAGGATCTCGAACTTTTCGCAAATCTGCGTCCCGCCATCTGCTATCCGGCGCTCGCCGCTGCTTCCTCGCTGAAGCCGGAGCTGGTCGAAGGTCTCGATATCCTCATCGTCCGTGAACTGACGGGCGGCGTTTATTTCGGCGAACCGAAGCAGATCATCGATCTCGGCAACGGCCAGAAGCGCGGCATCGACACGCAGATCTACGATACGTTCGAAATCGAGCGCATCGCCAGCGTCGCTTTCGAACTGGCCCGCACCCGTGACAACCGCGTCTGCTCGATGGAAAAGCGCAACGTCATGAAATCAGGCGTTTTGTGGAACCAGGTCGTCACCGAAACCCACGCCGCCAAGTTTAGGGATGTTCAGCTGGAACATATGCTGGCCGATGCCGGCGGCATGCAGCTGGTGCGCAAGCCCAAGCAGTTTGACGTGATCGTCACCGACAACCTCTTCGGCGACATGCTCTCCGACGTCGCCGCCATGCTCACCGGCTCGCTCGGCATGCTGCCCTCGGCCTCTCTCGGCGCACCTGACGCCAAGACCGGCAAGCGCAAGGCCATGTATGAGCCGGTCCACGGTTCGGCCCCTGATATTGCCGGCAAGGGCATCGCCAACCCCATCGCCATGATCGCGTCCTTCGCCATGTGCCTTCGCTACTCGTTCAACATGGTGGATGAGGCGACAAAGCTCGAAACCGCAATCGCAAACGTGCTCGACAAGGGCATCCGCACCGCCGACATCATGGCCGAGGGCAGCCGTCAGGTCGGCACCTCCGAAATGGGCGATGCGGTTCTCGCCGAATTCAAGGCGCTTTCGGCGTAACGCCTGACGAAACCGGTTGGGCAGGCGGCACGTTCACCTGCCCATCTTCCTTTGGCAGAAGATGCTCATATCTTTTGTCAGTCAGCGTCTTCAGAAATGCGACAATGGCGTCCACACGCTTGTCGTCCAGCGCCGGCGCGGATGTCAGTTCCGTCATGGCGATATTTTCAGGCACTTCCGGCGCATCCCACGTCTTGCCGGTTTCCGGATTGATCTGGCGGCTGGGCTTCTTGCTTTTATATTTCACATAAAACAGCACCACCGTACGCAAATCCCTAAATACGCCGTTGTGCATGTAAGGACCGGTGACGGCGACATTGCGCAGCGTCGGCACCTTGAATTTGCCGCGCTGGGCGGCATCGCCGGCAACTTCAGGATTTTGCGCCAGCCCCAGATCGACCGCGCCCGGCTTGGAGCCGTTCACGGCCCGAACCGATGTATTGGCGGGAACGCCGATGTTGAAATATTTGTGGTTGGTGAAGAGGCCGTCTTCCAGGCCCTTGGCGCCGCGGATTTCGTGGCAGGTATTGCAATTGGTAAATTGCGTCGAGGAGATCAGGACCCGACCCAGCTCTTCCTGATCGGTCAGCTTCTCCTCGCCGCGCAGGAAACGGTCATATTTGGAATCGAAGGTGGAAAATTCATCGGAGCGCTCGAAGCTCGCCAGCGCCTTCGTCATCGCGGCATAGGCAGTGTCGTCGCTCTCAAAAACATCCTTGCCGAACTGCGTGCCGAAAGCCGCGACATAATCCGGGTTTTCCCGGAGCCGTTTGACGACCGAGGTCTTGTCCGGCATGCCCATTTCGAGGGGATTAAGCGGCGGACCGCCCGCCTGATCTTCGAGCAGAGAGGCGCGGCCATCCCAGAATTGCCCGCCGACATACTCGCCCGCCGCATTCCTGCCGAAAGGCGGCGTGAAGCGGGCATAAGCTGCAGTCGGCGCGTTGCGGTCGCCCAGCGAAATCCCATCGTCGCCGAGAGAGACGTCCCGCCCGACCTTTTCGCTCTCCCGCGCATCGGAAAAACCGGCCACCTGCATATGGCAGGTGGAACAGGCCATGGTGCGGTTCATCGAAAGGTTGGGATCGTCGAACAGCGCCGCACCGAGCTTTTCCAGCGTTGCGTAATCTTCACCGCCGTGGGCGGCCGTGCCGTCGGTGCCCAAAGGGGCCAGCAAAATGGTCGCAGCGAGAGCGGCAGAGACAAAAAATCCGGGTTTCATCATCGGTAGGCACGCTCGATATGAATGCGCGAGGGCAGGTTCGGACCGGGAAATATGAAGCGGCTTTCGGTCCGGCTGCGCTTCACCGAACATAGATCACGGCAGACAACTCCGCTCTTCCATGCCCTATAAAATGATCTATAGCACTTTCCCGTTATCCAAGCCTACAAACTTTCGCAGCTTGCTCCACTTTGCCGCAGGTCCCACGGACCAAAGCCGTTAACAGTCAACCGCCTC
>NZ_PHGS01000028.1:0-103048 GCF_003031125.1 Agrobacterium sp. LAD9
GGACGACCCTGCCCGTCAGCAATCTGGGCGAAGGGCTCATCGCTGCCGGCATCAGTAACCCGCGCATAATGGAATTCATGGCCGCGCAGAACATCCCCCGCCGTGCCGAGCGGGCCGCTTGCCGCAATTGTTGCCTGCCGGTAGCCTAGATTCATCTTGCGCGTCGCAAAGCTGGTGGCATGCGACAGAAGCCCGGTCATTGCGTGGGTCACCCCATCCGCATCTTCCAATGCCTCGCCGAGTACCATGTAACCGCCGCACTCGCCATGCACAGGCTTTGTCGCGGCAAAGCGGGCAATGCCTGCCTTGAAACCAGCCGCATCTGCAAGCTTCCCTGCAAAAAGCTCGGGATATCCGCCGGGCAGCCAGCAGATATCACAGCTGTCGTCCGGCGCCTCATCCGCGAGCGGTGAGAACGGCACGATCTCGGCCCCGGCCGCCTGCCAATGCTTCCTAAGATGCGGGTAAAGGAAGGTGAACGCCGCATCCTCCGCCAGCGCGATACGCTGACCGGGCGGTGCGATTGCCGCATCCACCGAGCCTGAAGGCACGTCCACCGGCGCGGCGAGTGAAAGCAAGGCATCGAGATCGATGGATTTTTCCATCGCATCCGCCAGCCGTTCTATATGTGCATCGATCTCCGGATGTTCGCTGGCCTGCACCAGCCCCAGATGCCGTTCGGGCAGGATGAGCGAAGGATCACGCAGCACGCAGCCGGCAACGGGAAGGCCGATTTTTTCGATGGCTTCCGTGCACAGCGTCCGGTGTCTTTCACTGCCCGCCCGGTTCAGCACAACCGCCGCCATGGTAACGGCCGGATCGTAGTGAGCAAAACCATGGGCGACGGCAGCGGCCGTCTGCGACTGACCGGACACATCCAGCACGAGCAGCACGGGAATGCCGAACAGCCGCGCCAGATCAGCCGCAGAACCCGTGCGATTTTCCGCCACCGGAATGCCGTCGAACAGGCCCATGGCGCTTTCGATCAGAACGAGTTCCGCATCTTCCGTCTGTTGCGAAAAAAGATGTCGTAACAGGTCCGGCTGCATGGCCCAGCTGTCCAGATTAAGACCCGGTGTGCCGGTAGCGAAGGCATGGAAACCGGGATCGATGTAATCCGGCCCCGTCTTGATACCGCGCACCTTGATACCGCGTCGAGCAAAGGCGCGGAGCAAACCGATGGTCACGCTGGTCTTGCCAGAGCCCGAGCGTGGCGCGCCAATGATGATCGCCCGCGCCGTCATGAGCCGGAAACTCCAAGACGCGCCCGCATCGAAACAATCTCGCCGATAACGATCAAAGCCGGCGCTTCGAAATTTTCCCTGATTGCATCGTCAGCTATGTTTTCCAGCTTACCGATGAAAATCCGCTCCAGCGCAGTCGTTGCCGACATGATGACGGCGACCGGCGTTTCGCCGGAACGGCCGCCCTGCATCAGAAGACCGGCGATCGTGCCAATATTCTTCAGCCCCATGTAAACGACGATGGGTTCCCGTGTTTTCGCCAGCGCCAGCCAGTCCAGATCCTCTTCCGTGCCCGCTGCGTGGCCCGTGGCGAGAGTCACGGCGCGGCTGATGCCGCGCATGGTGGCGGGAATGCGGGCTGAAGCAAGCGCTGTGAACGACGAGGTCATCCCAGGCAATATGCGAAACGGAATGCCGGCATGGACAAGCGCCTCCGCCTCTTCACCGCCACGCCCGAAAATAAAGGGATCGCCGCCCTTCAGCCGCAGCACCTTTTTGCCTTGACCGGCGAAATCGATCAGCGAAGCGGTAATGTCATCCTGCGTTGCGGAAGGCTTGCCGCCCCTTTTACCGGCAAAAACAATCTCTGCCTGCGGACCCAAAGCGACGACATCGTCGCCCACCAAAGCATCGCGCACGATGACGTCGGCCTGAGACAGCGCGAGCGCCACTTCCAGCGTCAGATAACGCACATCGCCCGGCCCTGCGCCCGCGAGCCAGACGTGACCGGCCTGGAAGACCGGACCTTTTGCGGCAATGCTGTTCAAAATCTGCGGTATCGACATTCTTCTTGGCTGCTTTTTAACGATGACGGAAAAAGCCGTCCCGGCTATAGAAATTCATATGGATACGGATGGAAAGACCCTTCGCCGCGGCTGGACCACGGGCACCTGCGCGGCGGCCGCCACGAAGGCGGCCTGCGCTGCCCTTTTGACCGGCGAATTTCCTTACCCTGTCGAGGTCGAACTTCCAAGCGGCGCGAGGCCGGCATTTTCCCTCGCCACCGAGGAAAAGGGTGAAAATTTCGCCCGCGCCGGTGTCGTCAAGGATGCGGGTGACGATCCCGACGTCACCCACGGCGCGCTGATCGAAAGCACGGTGCGACGAGGTCAACCGGGAAGCGGTATCATTTTCAAGGCCGGCAAGGGCGTAGGCATCATCACAAGGCCAGGCCTGCCCCTGCCGCCGGGAGAACCCGCCATCAACCCCGTACCGCGCAAGATGATCGAAACAGCGATTCGCGAGGTGGCTGGAGAAAGTGCCGATTTCGAAGTCGAGATTTCCGTCCGCGACGGCGAGAAACTGGCGGAAAAAACCCTGAACGGCAGGCTCGGCATCGTTGGCGGTATTTCCATCCTCGGCACAACAGGCATCGTTATTCCCTTTTCCTGCTCCGCCTGGATCCACTCCATCTGGCGTGGCATTGATGTGGCGCGCGCGACCGGCTGCGCCCATGTGCTGGGCGCCACCGGCAACACCTCCGAAAAAGCCGGGCAGGCGCTTTACGATCTGCCGGAAACCGCGCTGATCGACATGGGCGATTTCATCGGCGGCATGCTGAAATACCTGCGCAGTCATCCGGTCGAGCGGGTGACGATTGCCGGCGGCGTCGCCAAGATGACCAAGCTCGCGCAGGGAATGCTCGACGTGCACTCCAAGAAGGGACTGGCAGATCTTGATGCGCTGGCGGCATTGGCGACGGAAGCCGGAGGAGACGAAAGCCTCGCCATTGCCATCCGTCAGGCCAACATGGTGGCGCACGCCTTTGAGCTGGCCGAACGCGCGGGTATAGACCTCGGTGCGGTCGTGGCGGAAAAAGCCTGGGTGACCGCAGCGGCGGCGCTGAAGACGCCCGCCATTGCGCTTGATATTCTGGTGTTCGATCGTCAGGGCACGCTCAAGGGGCGCACCGCCTCCACGCCGTCGCATCAGCCCGTCGCATCTTCTTTCGGAGATCGGAACCGCCGGACATAGTCGGTGCTATAAAGCGCGCTTTCACGAAAATCCGTCGAGGCAAGTCCACGTCCGACGAAGATCAGGGCCGTCCGCTCCACCGGTTCGGCTGCGAGCTTTCCTTCAATGTCGAACAGCGTTCCCCTGATAACCCGCTCATCCGGCCAGGAGGCGCGAACCACGATGGCAACCGGGCAATCGGAGCCGTAAAGTGGCGCCAGTTCTTCTACCACCTTGCCGATGGCATGAATGGCGAGATGAATGGCGAGCGTCGTACCCGTCGCACCGAAAGCCTTCAGTGTCTCACCGTCAGGCATCTTCGATGCACGACCGGAAATGCGGGTCAGTACAAGGCTCTGCGCCACTTCCGGCACCGTCAGTTCCCGCTGCAAAGTGGCGGCTGCAGCGGCAAAGGAGGGCACGCCGGGCGTGACGGTATAATCGAGACCCAGCCGCTCCAGACGGCGAATCTGTTCACCCATGGCGCTCCAGACGGAAAGGTCGCCGGAATGCAACCGCGCCACATCCTTGCCGGCCTCTGCTGCAGCCACAAACTCCGCCTCGATCTCGTCAAGCGAAAGCGCTGCCGTATCGACAATGCGTGCACCCGGCGGGCAATAATCGATGAGCGCCTTCGGAACCAGTGAACCCGCATAAAGGCACACCGGGCAGGCGGCGATAAAATCGCGCCCGCGCACCGTAATGAGATCGGCGGCACCCGGACCGGCGCCGATGAAATGAACCGTCATTGTTGTTCTCCATGTTCGATGGCGCAGCCGCTATCACGTGGGGCATCGTCAGTCGTTGCGATGGCCACCGTCACATCGCCAACCACAAGACGCGGCGCGACCAGCCTTGCATTCTCTCCGGCGGCGGCAAGCGCCGCCGCTTCGCTGACACTTGGCGAGCCGGCATGATCAAGGCTTGCCTGTGAAAATGTCATTGTTTTCGAAGCGACCGCATCGAGCCGCTCCTGCGATACGATTTCCAGCGACAGCGACAAACCTTTTGCCGCTTCCGCAAGTCCGGCTTCCCCGGCTTTGAGCGGCGCGGTCGCCAGGCATTCTGCGGTCATGCCAAAAGCATGCTCCGCAGCGCGCACGGCGGCCAGGACAGCATCCGGACCCGTGCCCTTGCGACAGCCTATGCCAGCCACTGTCACCATGGCTTGACCCAGTTCCACTGCGTCACCGGCATTGCCGGACGCCAGCCCGACATGGAGCCGACAGCCACCACCCGCGACACATCCAGACGGATCATCGAACCGCCAAGCCGCGCATGGGCGGCAAGCAGTACCGCCTCCATTTCCAGCGTCACCGCATTGGCGACCAGCCGCCCACCCGGTTTCAGGGCCTCCATGGCCCCCTCCAGCACGCCCGTTTCACTACCGCCGCCGCCAATGAAAATCACATCCGGCTGAGGCAAGCCTTCAAAAGCTGCGGGGGCCGCGCCGATCATGACCTCAAGCCCCGGTACACCGAAAGCTTCGGCATTGCGGGCGATACGCTCCGCCCTTTCCGGGTGCTGCTCTATTGCGATCGCACGAAGCGAGGGATGCGACAGCATCCATTCGATACCGATCGAACCCGAACCGGCACCAATATCCCACAACAATTCGCCCCGCCGTGGCGCGAGAGAGGAAAGTGTCACGGCGCGGATTTCGCGTTTGGTGATCTGCCCGTCATGTTCGAACAGGCTGTCATCCAGTCCCTGTGCAAAAGGCAGGATACGGGCACCCTCAGCCGCGACGACATCAATCGCCACCACATTCAGCGGGTCGATGTCTTCAAAGGCGAAATCAGCCGCCCTGACCTGCCGCTGCTTTTCCCGCTCTCCGCCTAGGGCTTCGAGCAAAACGAATTCCGACTGACCGAAATCCAAATCGGACAACAATTCCGCAATCAAAGCCGGGGCGTGAGCATCCGAGGTAAGCGCAATGATGCGCGCACCGGCATGGAGATACGGCCGCAAGAGATCGATGGAACGGCCGTGTAGCGAAACGCATTCGACCGATTGCAGCCCCCAACCAAGCCGCGCAGCCGCCAGGGAAAAGGCGGAAGGCGAGGGATGACAAACCGTCTCATCCGCCTCGACATGCCGCAGAAGCGTGACGCCGACGCCATAAAAGAACGGATCGCCGGAGGCGAGCACACAAACCCGCTTGCCACGCAGCGCCACGACATCACTCATATCCGTGTCGAACGGCACCGGCCAGCGTCGTGCTTCACCACGAACAGCCGCAGCCGCCAGTTCCAGATGGCGTTTACCGCCGAAAACGATCTCGGCCGCCCCTATCGCCTGGATCGCGTTCCGGCCCAGCCCCGCGAGCCCATCCTCACCAATACCGACGATGGAAAGCCACGGCTCCTCTTTCTTTTCTGTGGAAGCATCGCCCGTTCCGGAATATTCAGACGTCATGACACGCTCCATACTCATCCTTGGCGGCACGACGGATGCCCGCATTCTGGCCGGCAGGCTGGCAGAAGACTCCGGCTACCGAATTCTGCTTTCCATGGCCGGTCGAACACTCTCGCCGGTCGAACAGCCGGTGCCGATGCGCAGTGGCGGTTTTGGCGGTGCCGTAGGTCTTGCGGATTTCATTCGCACCGGGGGTTTCGATATTCTGGTGGACGCCACGCATCCCTATGCGGCGAAGATTTCCACCAATGCCGTTGAGGCGGCGCGGCTTGCCAAGGTCCCGCTTGTGGCGCTTTCGCGTTCCGCCTGGCAGTGCCAGCCGGATGACACATGGCATGGTGTCGACAGCGTCGAGCAGGCTGTTATTGCGCTCGGCAGCGAAGGCCGGCGCGTGTTTCTGGCTTTGGGACGGCAGGAGCTGCTTCCTTTCGAAGCCGCGCCCCAGCACAGCTATCTCATCCGCAGCGTTGACCCCGTGGAGCCGCCACTGAAACTGCCGCATGCGCGCTACATCACCGCGCGTGGTCCTTTTGCGCTGGATGATGAAATCCGCATGCTGGAAGAAAACCGCATCGAGACATTGGTCTCGAAAAATTCCGGTGGCAGCGCCAGCTATGGAAAGATCGAGGCCGCAAGACGGCTCCGCCTGCCGGTCATCATGATCGAGCGGCCGCGAAAGCGAAACGACGCGTCCATGAATGATGTGACGGTGCCGGATATTGCAGCTGCGCTCACCGCCATCCAACATCAGCTCTCTCTTCTCGAAAAACGCGGCGAATAAACCAGCGGTTCTATGCCGGATCGTTCAATCAATCGGGTTTCAACCGAACCGACGATGATGCAGGTGGCCATGTCAGCCATGTCGCTCGAGGCTTCCGAAAGAGGTACCACCCGGATACGCTCATCCGCCCGGCCTGCTGCCCGACCGAAGATCACCGGCACAGAACCGGGCAAATGCGCCCGCAACAGATCAAAAGCGGTACTGAGCTGGTGCGGACGCGCCTTGCTGACGGGATTGTAGAAAGCCATGACAAACCCTGCTTCCGCCGCCGCAATCAGCCGTTTTTCAATGATGCTCCAGGGCTTCAGATTATCCGACAGCGAAATGGCGCAGAAATCATGGCCAAGCGGCGCGCCGGCCCTGGCAGCGACCGCCAGCATGGCGGTCACGCCGGGCACGACGGAAAAATCGATCTCGCGCCACTCGGAAGGACCGCTTTCGATCGCCTCGCAAACTGCCGCCGCCATGGCGAAAACGCCGGGATCACCGCCGGACACCACGCAGACCTTGCCGCCGGAAGCCGCAAGCCGCAAAGCCTGCTCGGCGCGGGAAATCTCCTCGCGATTGTCGGACGCATGGCGACGCTGGTGCGGCCCAAGCGAAAGGCGATCGAGATAGGGAATATAACCGAAGAAATCCTCCGAGGCATCGACAGCGGCAAGCGCCTCCGGCGTCACCTGCGCCGCACTGCCCGGGCCGAGGCCGACAACGACGAGCCTGCCGGTCATGGCTTTTCACCTGCAGAGGGCCTCGTTTTCCAGCCCGGCACCAGAACCAGTGAAAAATAGGGAGCAGGCGATGCATCACGCTCGATGAGCCGCACCGCATGGCTGTTGGCCATCGTGCCGCGCTCGACATAAAGCGCTTCTTCAAGCTTACCGGCCTTTTCCAGCGCCCGGCGAATCTTTGGCAGGTTGCGCCCCACCTTCATGATCACCGCACCGTCCGTGCCGGACAGACGTTCCGTCAGAACATCTTCGCCAAGCGTGCCGGGAAGGACGCTCAAAATATCATCGCCCTGCACCAGCGGCAGACCGGCCATGGACCAGCAGCCGGACATTGCCGTGATACCCGCAACGACCTCCGCCGGGTAGGACGGAGCAAGTCGCAAATGAAGGTGCATATAAGAACCGTAAAACAGCGGATCGCCTTCCGACAGCACGGCAACATTGCGCCCCGCCTCGAGATGCACAGCGATATCCTTCGCCGACTGATCAAAAAAGGCGGCGATCGCATCGCGATAATCGCTGCCGTTTTTGTCGCTTTCGACGGTTACCGGATAGACCAGCGGCATTTCCAGCGTACCGGGGCGAATGAAGGCTTCGACAATGCCACGACCGTTACCGCTGCCACCCTTTTTGCAGAAGAAGGCGAGCACATCGGCATTTTCGATGGCACGAACGGCTTTCAGCGTCAGAAGTTCGGGATCACCGGGGCCGGTGCCGACGCCAACGAGTTTACCCCTGGGGTTTTCAAAAAGAGCCGCGCTCACAGGCCAGCCCTCGCAACCGCGTTGATGGCGGCAGCCGTCATCGCCGAGCCACCCATGCGTCCCTTGACGATGGCATAGGGGATGCCGAGCGAACTTGCCTCCAGCGCGTCTTTCGATTCCGCCGCACCGACAAAACCAACGGGCATGCCGATGATGGCGGCGGGGCGCGGCGCGCCTTTTTCCAGCATTTCCAGAAGATAAAACAGGGCCGTCGGCGCATTGCCGATGGCGACCAGCGCGCCATCCAGCTTCTCGGCCCAGAGATCGAGTGCGGCGGCGGAACGGGTATTACCGATCTTTTGCGCTATCTCAGGCGTGCGCGGATCGCGAAGGGTGCAGATCACATCGTTATCAGCCGGAAGACGGGCACGCGTCACGCCGTGGGCCACCATTTCAGCATCACAGAGAACGGGCTTGCCGGCTCGTAGAGCACCACGTGCAGCGGCAACAAAATCCGGCGAAAATCGGAAATGGCTGGCCGCCTCCACCTGCCCGCAGGCGTGGATCATGCGAATGGCGATATCCGCCTGCTCTTCGGTAAAGGCGGACAAATCCGCTTCTTCGCGAATGATGGCGAAGGAGCGCTCGTAGATCGCATTGCCGTCGCGAATATAGTCATAGTCGGTCATCGGTCATCCTGTCGAAGCGCCGCACCGATCGCCTGTTTGCCCAGGCGGGCAAACAGGGTAGCGGCGTTTTCCCCGGGCTTATGTTCTTTTTCGTAAAGACGGGCAAGCCGCGAAAGCGCCGTCCTCTGATGCGGGAAAGGTAAAATGCCATCGGGCACGTCACCGGGGCGGCCTGCAATAGAAAAGACCAGGCCATCGGCAGTGCCGGAAAAAGTGAGAAGCGACGGCGCGGGATGAGCGCAACCCTTGCCACAGCCGGAAATATGCAGCGTGAAAGAGCCATCCAGCAATGACGCGCATTCCTCGGACGCAAAGGCGGCCAGTTCATGGGTGGGAAGAAAAGCCGAAACGCAGCCCGGCGCGCCGGGACAGACGGCGATGGAAGAGCGTGCATCACCTGCCATCGTGATGAAACCGGCCTCCCGCGCGATCTCAAGCAAGGCGTTGCAAGCGGATGACGATCCGAAAAATAGCAGGCTATGGTTTGGGGATGGCCGTAGAGCCTTGATGCCGAGCGTACCGGCCCGTTCGCAGAGATGGGACAAATCGCAGGCCCGGATTTGCCCGAAAGCAGGCGCGACAGCAACTGCAAAGCAGTCCTTTCCCGTCGTCATCAGTCCCAGAGGTGCAGAAGCCACCCTGGCTTCGTCCGCAATCACCCGATCGAGCAGGCGATCTCCGCAAACTGTCTTTATGGTCGAATGGTCCAGATCGCGGCCACGCGCAAGCGCTCCATTGCCGGCCAGAAAGGCGAGCAGCGACACGACGACGCCCGCCGCCGCGCCGGTCTCGACCAGTCCCGCATTCAGCGCCCTGCTTTCCGGCCCGCCAACGAGCAATCGCCAAAAGGTCCGACCATCAAGCGACAGTGCTTTCAGGCGAATATCGGCCAGCAAATCTCCCATGGGGAGGAGCCCGCCGCCATCAATGACGACAGACATTTTAGCGGCAAGCTTCTCATGGAGAATGAGCCTGTCAGCCTCTTTTCGAATCTCTGCGGCGAGTGGGCGGCCATCAGCGATTTCCGCGTCATCCCGACCGGCGAGAGGCGAGGTCTCAACTGCCAGTCCCCCACGCAGCGGCAAATCCAGCGCCAGAACATCTTTTTCCAGGGCGCGGGCGCTTTCCGGCGTCAGGCCGCGAAATTGCAGGCTGCCGCGTGCGGTAATGTCGATCAATCCGTTGCCATGCAGTTCGGCAAAATGGCAAAGCGCCGCCATGTCACGCGGGGCAATATCCGCCTCGAAAGCGATCCGCGACAAAAACCCGTCTCCGGTGCGCATGGGAACGGAGAGGGCCGGGCAGAGGCCACGGCGGCCAAAGGGCTGAACGGGATCAGCAGCGGCCATCATCACGCCTCCACCCTTTGGGGCCGCGGCATGATGAGCATTTCAAGTTCCGCATCCACAGCATTGCGGCGGCTATGCCACAACCCACGACGGCGGGCGGATAAAAACCGTTCGGCCATCACTTGCGCCGCTTTCGGATTTTCCAGCAGAATGAAATCGCGCACGTCCTCATTGCCGAAATAGGCGTCGTAAAGCGCCTCGATCAACGAGGAGGACACCGCATGTGTGGTTTCGGCAAAGCCGATCAGCCGATCCACCGTCTCGGCGAACTCCGCCGCCCCGCGCGGACCATGCCGCATCTGGCCTGCAATGAAGCGTGGATTGACGGCGCGCGCGCGCACCACCCGCGTCAGCGCCTGCGTCATTGACCTTGCACGCGGGCGTGCCGGATCTGTGGTATCCAGCGCCACGATGTCAGCGACCCCGCCAAGCACGGCCTTCGCAGCGGAAAAGCCGCCGATAAAGGCGACATCGGAAGAACCATCGAGAAGGTCACGACCCGGATCATCGCCAGTATGAACCAGAAGGTCGGCCCGCCTGACGAGCTCCACAAAACCGGTATCTTCGAAAATCTCCAGCCCGTCCGCACCACCGAAAGCGTGGCTCGCCGCGTCGAGATAGGCCTGCCCCAGCTCCTCGCGTTCTTCCCATTTCCCGCTCGCAAGCTTTTCTTCGATGCCGGCACCATAGGTGCCGGGCGCGGAGCCGAAAATGCGCGCCGGAATATGCCCAAGCGCGACGGCCTCTTCCGCCAGAGGATTGTCGCCCGGCGCTTCCTCCCGCCGCGCAACGGCCTTGGCGGCGGCGTCGAGAAGCGCGATCAGTGCCGGAAACATGTCGCGGAAAAGGCCGGATATGCGAAAGGTGACGTCGACACGCGGCCGCCCCAGGCTCGCCGGCGGCAGAACCTCGATGCCGGTGACCCGGCCGGTGGCGGGATCGTGGATCGGTCTCGCCCCCATCAGATGCAGCGCTTGGGCCACATCCTCACCGCCATTGCGCAGACTGGCGCTGCCCCACAGATCGAAAACCAGATGTTTCGGCCAGTCGCCGTGGGACTGCAGATGATGGCGCAGCATCTCTTCGCCCGCCATTTTGCCGAGCTCGAACGCCGTCGGCGTCGGCATGGTACGCGGATCGGCGGCATAGAGATTGCGGCCCGTGGGCAGCACATCGAGCCGTCCGCGCGCAGGTGCGCCGGAGGGGCCGGGGGCGATATGCCGGCCATCAAGCGCAGCCAGCAGGGCAGCTTTTTCCGATTTGGCGCTTTCAAGCCTCAGAAGATCGGTCTCGGCTTCGGCACAGCGGCCAAAAACATGCTGGCCGTCCTTGATGGCGAAATCCTTGAGGTCGCACAGAAAGGCGTCGATGCGCGACAGGGCCGCATCGGCATCATCCTTCACACCCACGCCCGCCTCAGCTGCAAGCCCAGTCTCCAGCGCCTTTTCGACAATCAGTTTCGCCAGCCGGTCACGGCGACGGCGATCCAGCCCATCCGCCTGCGCATATTCATCAACGAGCTGTTCCAGCGCCGACTGTTCCGGGGAAAGCCCGGCATTGACCAGCACCGGTGGAACATGGCCGATGGTCACGGCCGCGATACGCCGCTTGGCGACCGCCGCTTCGCCTGGATTGGAAACAATGAACGGATAGACTACGGGCAGCGAGCCGGTGACGATTTCGGGAAAACAATCACGGGAAAGCGCAACCGTTTTGCCCGGCAGCCATTCCAGCGTGCCGTGCGCGCCCACATGCACGATGGCATGCGCATCTGCGACCCGCTGCATCCACGCACCGAAAGCGACTAACGCGTGACGCGGCGGCAGGGCAGGGTCGTGGTAATCCACCCGGCGATCCTCGTTGCGGCCCCGGTCGGGCGCAAGCGCCACGAATACTTCGCCGAAACGGGCGACACGAAACCGGAATGCACCATCAACCAATGCGTCGTCGTCGGTTGCTGCGCCCCATGTCGCATTTACGGATGCGGCAGCTATAGGTGGCAGGGCGGAAAAAAAACTTTCATAGACGGAAAGACCAATCGTCGCTTCCTGCTTTTCGACGCGGTCGAGCAGCGCCCGCGCGGTCTTAGGAATATCCTCGACCGCATAACCTGCGCCAGCGAGATCGCGCAGCATTTCGAGAACGCTTTGCGGCACATCAAGACCGACGGCATAACCGGTTCGCCCGGGCGCCGCACCGGGATAATCCGGCATCAGAATGACGATCCGGCGATCCCGTGGAGCGGCATTCCGCAGCCGCAGGAAAGCGGCGATGCGATTTGCCACCTGCTCGACGCGATCGGCCTCGGGTACATTGAGCAAACTCGCGCCACCATCCATTCGCGCCTGTTTGAACGAGATCGCACCGGCAAGAATCCGGCCATCCAGTTCCGGCAGAACGACATGCATGGCAAGATCGGAGGGATTGAGGTCGCGCGCATTTTCCGCCCAGCCGTCCCGTCGCGTCGTCGCCATCACCACCTGAAACACCGGCACGCCGAGCCGGTCGAACAGGGTTGTGCCCTCGTCATCCGTCTGGCTGGCGAAGGCGGTGGCGGCAATGATGGCGGCGGGTTTGAGATCGGGCAGCACCGTTTCGAGGAAGCGGATCGCCTCGCCATCCTTCAGGCCGCTGACAAAAATCGGCAAAGGTGCAAAACCGCGTTGCTCGAGCGCTTCGAAGAGCGCATCCACAGGTGCAGCATCTGCCGCCAGAAGCATGGAGCGGTAAAAGAGGATCGGCAAAAGGGGCGCATCGGCGGGAAAACCCTCGCAGGCTTCCGCCCGATCCATGACGCCCCTGCCGGGTCGGTAGAAACCGGCTTTCGGCAGCGGTTCAGCCTCGATATCCGGCCATGTCTCACCCTTTGCAAGAGCGGTGAGACCACCGGCAAGCCGGCCCATATTCTCCTCCCCACCCTCACGAAAGAAGGAGAGGGCAGAGGCTAAAGTCCGCCGGTCGACGGTTGATGCCGCTTCAAGCTTTTCATCTCGGTCGCTGCATTCTCCCGGCAGGAGCAGCAGCCTTATGCCGCGCCTGCGCGCCAGAATGGAAAGCTGATCGACACCGTAGCGCCAGCGTTCTGCACCGCCGAGAATCCGAATAAGAATAACCTTGGCGTATTCCGCCGTCTTTTCAATCCACAGATCGACCGACATGGGGTGCCGAAGCTCGGACAGGTTGGCGGCGGACAGGGAGGGTGGTGTACCCTCGGTTCGCCGCCAGGCCTGTTCCAGCCCGGCCAGATCACTGGCCGAAAACGACAGCATCACCACATCCGACCGGGGCTGGTTGAGATCAACCGGCTCTATCAGGTCGTCCAGAGACGAGGATGTGGTGGCGAGAATATGCATCGTCAGGCGGCCAGCATCTGCTCGATCTTTTCGCGGTTCAAGCCCTTTTCACCGATGACGACGAGACGGCTGCGGCGTTCTTCACCCGCGGCCCAGGGCCGGTCGTAATAGTGGTTGACGCGGCTGCCGACAGCCTGCACCTGCAGGCGCATCGGCTTTGCGGAAACCTCGATGAAGCCCTTGATCCGCAGGACATTTTCCGCAGCAGCCGTCTCGGCGATACGGATAGCCAGTGCTTCCGGGTCGGTGACGGCCGGCAAATCGATGACGAAGCTGTCGAAATCGTCATGCTCGTGGTCAAGCTCGCCATCATGGTGGGTGCGGCGGTTTTCGATATCCTCTTCCACCGCAAGGCCAAGACCGATCAGCACGGCGGGATCAATAGCGCCATTGGAGGCCACGACGATCTTTGCTGCCTTCGGCAGATGTTCGAGAATATGCGCCTTGGCCTTGTCCAGGCCGGCATCGTCAAGAAGATCGGCCTTGGTCAGCACAATAAGATCGGCGCAGGCGACCTGATCCTCGAAAACCTCTTCGACCGGGTCATCATGATCGAGCGCCTCGTCATTGGCCCGCTGAGCGGCGAGCGCTTCCATGTCATGCGCCACCTGTCCTTCGGCGAGGGCAGCGCCATCCACCACGGCCACGACGGCATCCACCGTCACGCGGCTCTTGATGGCCGGCCACTGGAAGGCCTGCACAAGGGGCTTCGGCAGGGCAAGGCCCGAGGTCTCGATGAGGATATGCTCCACCTTCGGCTGGCGGCTCAGAATCTGTTCGATGGCGGGCTGGAAATCATCCGCCACCGTACAGCAGATGCAGCCATTGGCCAGTTCGACGATGTTTTCTTCCGGGCAGCTTTCAATACCGCAGCCTTTCAGAATTTCGCCATCGATGCCGATATCGCCGAATTCATTGACGATGATCGCCAGCCGCTTGCCGTCAAGCTTTTCGAGAAGACCGCGCAGCAGCGTGGTTTTGCCGGCCCCCAGAAAACCGGTAACGATGGTGCAGGGAACGCGGTCCAGAAGGGTGCTCATGATCTCTCCTCGGTAAAATCGAATGGGGGAATGCGCGCCACCATGCCGCGCTTTAATGGTTCGGGGCGGCCGCGCCAGGGCATCAGGCCATCGGGGGCGGCAGCCAGCAGCCGCGCGCCGGTCAGCAAATCTTCCGCATCACCGGTCGTCAGCCCGCCGAATACATAGGACCAGCCATTGGCGCTGCGCAGCACGGCGCTGAGGCCGCGCTTGCAATTGGCAAGACAGTTGACGGAACGAACGGTGACACCCGTTTCCTCCGCCTTTGCCATGACGGCATCGACGAGACGCGAACCGGGGCGCGGTTCGGCATTGGCTTCATCGCGGCAGCTTCTGCAAATGAAGACGGTCACGCCGGACGCCGTTTCGTCCTGCGTGTTTCCACTCGTAGAAGAAGATGTCGCTGAAATATCCAAACCGTATCGTTTCCCGCGCCTTGCAAAAAATCTCGGGGTGCGGATGTCGAAAACGGCATGCGGACAGGCGCAAACCGGATGTTCGATCTAACCGACTGACCGGAGCACCCCGCCCGGCAGACGTTTTTCCTGAAACGGCAGGTCTCCTGGCTCGCGGCTTTACACCCTGACACCGCCTTCCCGAACCATCTTCAAGGGTCCAGTGGCTTTACGGTGCGGGCTTACCGCTTACAGTTGCGGGGGCAGCCACGGAATGACCCGGCAATCGGGTTGGACCGTGTTCCCTCTTAGCTTTTCCCGTTGCCGGGAAAAGACCGTCAGTCCGTTACCCTTAGGCTGAACGGGCGTGAGGGTCAATGCTGCGGGCCCTGCGGCGGCACATTGCCGGGTGCGGCAAATTGGGTATAGTCGCCGCTCCGAATGGCGGGGGCACCGAATCTCGCACAGCTGGATGAAAAGGAAAATGCAATGACACGCGACATCAGCGACAGCGAGGCCGAACGCCACCGGCAGAAAATGGTCAACCGCAAGACGGTGCAGGATGCCGAAGTTGCGGAAAAGACCATTGAAAAGGGTCTGCTGATGATTAATACCGGCCCGGGCAAGGGCAAATCCACCGCCGCTTTCGGCCTTGCCCTGCGCATGCTCGGCACCGGACGCAGGGTCGGCGTGGTGCAATTCATCAAGGGGGCATGGTCGACGGGCGAACAGCAGGCGCTGACCTTGTTCGGCGACAAGGTCGTCTGGCGCACCATGGGCGAGGGTTTCACCTGGGACACTCAAGATCTGAAACGCGATGTCGCAGCGGCGGCAAAGGCCTGGGAAGAAGCCAAGATCCTGATGGCCGACGAAACCATCGGCCTGCTGATCCTCGATGAGCTGAACATCGCACTCCGCTACGATTACCTGCCGCTGGAGGAGGTGGTGGAAACGCTTTCCAGCCGCAGGCCCGATCTGCATGTCATCGTTACCGGCCGCAACGCCAAGCAACCGCTCATCGACGCCGCTGACATGGTGACGGAAATGACCCTCGTCAAACATCATTTCAAGGCGGGCGTGAAGGCGCAGGCGGGGATAGAATTCTGACATGGCTGCACGCGTGCTGATGTTTCAGGGAACCGGCTCGGATGTCGGCAAATCGCTGATGGTGGCCGGTCTTGCCCGTGCCTTCGTCAGGCGCGGCCTGTCTGTCATGCCGTTCAAGCCGCAGAACATGTCGAACAATGCGGCCGTGACCGCCGATGGCGGCGAGATTGGCCGCGCGCAGGCGCTGCAGGCGCGGGCGGCGGGCGTGCCGCTTTCCGTGCACATGAACCCGGTGCTCCTGAAGCCGCAGAGCGAAACCGGCGCACAGGTGGTCGTGCAGGGCAAGATCGCTGGCAATGCCAAAGCGGCCGATTACCAGCACATGAAGGCCGGACTGATGCCGCGCGTGCTGGAAAGCTTCGAGCTCCTGAAACAGCAGGCCGATCTGGTGCTGGTGGAAGGGGCGGGCAGCGCGTCCGAAATCAACCTGCGTGCCAATGACATCGCCAATATGGGATTTGCGAGAGCTGCGGACGCGCCTGTGATCCTCATCGGCGATATCGACCGGGGCGGCGTCATCGCCAGCCTCATCGGTACCAAAGCCGTGCTCGAAACGGAAGACGCGGCGATGATCGAAGGTTTTATCGTCAACCGCTTTCGCGGTGATCCGGCCCTGTTTTCGGACGGCATGCGGATAATTGCGGAAAAGACCGGCTGGGCCTCCATCGGGCTTCTGCCGCATTTTGCCGACGCCGCACAATTGCCGGCGGAGGATGCTCTCGGGCTTTCCGGGCCAGCTGAACGGAAACCTGGCGCGAAGATGCGCATTGCCGTGCCGATCCTGCCGCATATTTCCAATTTCGATGATCTCGATCCCCTGGACATGGAACCCGATGTCGAACTGATCCGCGTGCGGCCGGGCGAGACAATTCCTACCGATTGCCGGCTGGTATTGCTGTGCGGTTCGAAATCCACTATCGCCGACCTTGCCGTGCTGAAGAATGCTGGCCTGGACATTGATATCAAGGCGCATGTAAGACGCGGCGGCTATGTTCTGGGCCTCTGCGGCGGATACCAGATGCTTGGAAAAACAGTTGCCGATCCTGACGGTATCGAAGGATCGCCAGCGACGGTCGAGGGAATGGGCCTGCTGGATGTCGACACGGTTCTGACGGGCGACAAGCGGCTCATTTCCGTTCGCGGCACGAGTTTCGACGGCATAGATTTATCCGGCTACGAAATGCATGTCGGTGAAACCACAGGCATGACGGACCATCTGCCGTTCTCGACGCTTGATGGGCATAATGATGGCGCCATCTCGGCCTCTGGCCGCGTCTTCGGCACCTATATTCACGGTCTTTTCGCGGATGATCGCCAACGCGGCGCATGGCTGGAGCGGCTCGGCGGGCAGGGCGCGGACCTGAACTATGATGCGCAGGTGGAGGCCGTCCTCGATCATCTTGCGGCGCATATGGAGCAGCACCTCGATCTCGACCGTCTGCTGGCTATAGCGCGATAAGGATCGCCAGAAGTCCGAACAGGCCGATCAACAGCAGGTCGGCAACCCGCGCCAGCTCCAGCGCCCTGCGAATATCCCCCGCAACCAGCGTCGCCCTCCCGCCTTCGCCCATGAAGCGCGCCTCGATCATCTGCCCGCCATAGGAGCGCGGCCCTGCAAGCGCGAAGCCCAGAGCGCCGGCCAGCGCCGCCTCCGGCCAGCCGGCATTGGGGGAACGGTGATGACGGGCATCGCGACGTATCGCGGCAATGGCCCCGCCGGGTGATGCGCCCTTCACGAAAAACGAAGCGGCCACGAAAAGGCCGCCACTCAGTCTCGACGCCGGCAGATTGACCAGATCGTCCAGCCGGGCGGACGCCCAGCCGAAGGCCTCATGGCGGGGTGAGCGATGGCCGATCATGCTGTCAGCCGTATTGATTGCCTTGTAAGCCGCGCCGCCCGGCAGGCCCAGGAGACCGAGCCACAGGGCGGGTGCAACGATGCCGTCGGAAAAATTCTCGGCCAGACTTTCAACCGCCGCCCGGCAGATCGCCGCTTCGTCCAGCTTTTGCGGATCGCGCCCGACGATCATCGATACCGCCTTGCGGCCGCCTTCCACACCCTCGCGCTCCAGAGCAATGGCGACAGTCTCCACATGCTGCTCAAGACTTTTCTGCGCCGGAAGCGAAGCGCCCAGCACGGCAACCAGCAAAATGCCGAAGGGCAGAAAAATCAGAGTGGATTGCGCAAACCACGCAACAAGCAGCGTCAGCCCGACGAAACCGGCCAGAGCCGCCACACCTGCCGCCTTGCGCTGTGAAAATGACTCGTTCTCCCGGTTCCATTTTTTGTCCAGCAGCGCGATAAGCGAACCGACCCAGGTTACGGGATGGCCGATGCGTTTGAACAGCCAGTCCGGATAACCGGTCAGGCGTTCGATCAAGAGCGACAGGAAAGCGAGAGCAAAGAACATGGGTGAAACAGTACCAGAAAAGGCGCGGGCTGCGATCCGTCACGGCGGCAATCTCGGCAGGGCGCGTCTGATGTTTCCTGAAGCGCCGGCACCGTGGATCGACCTTTCGACCGGGATCAATCCGCACTCCTATCCGCATTCGGCCGTTCCCGCCAGCGCATTCACCCGCCTGCCGGAACCGGATGCCGCCGAAGAATTGAAACAGCTGGCTGCAGCCCATTTCGGCGCGCCTTCCGCCCGGCATGTGACGCTTTCCCCCGGCACCCAGATGCTGATGCCATTACTGGCTCAGATTGCACTTGCCCGCGGGGCAAAAAGCGGAGCCGTGCTTTCGCCCGCTTATGCGGAACATGCCCGGACCGCGCGGATGGCCGGACTGGCTGTGACCGAAGTGGAAGACACCCGGGAACTGTCGGCTCACGACTATGCCGTGGTGGTTAATCCCAATAATCCCGATGGCCGCATCACGGATCGCGCAGCGTTGCTGTCGCTGGCCGAAGCCATGCGCGACAAGGGCGGGCTGCTCGTCGTGGACGAAGCCTTCATCGAGACGGGAGGAGGTGCAGAAAGCCTCGCAAATGCAGCCAGCCAGGATGCGCTGGTGGTCCTGCGCTCTTTCGGCAAATTTTACGGTATGGCGGGCGTTCGGCTAGGTTTCGCCATTGCGCAGCCCGATATCGCTGCTGAACTGGAGGGAAGACTCGGCCCCTGGGCGGTTTCCGGCCCTGCGCTGCATATCGCAACACAGGCTCTGGCAGATGGAAAATGGCAATCGTCCATGCGTCTGCGCCTTGCCGAAGACACCCGGCGCATGAACGACATGCTGGAAAAAGTGGGACTGGCGATTGCCGGCGGTACGTCCCTTTTTACTTTGGCGCGGAACCCTCGCGCCACCGAACTGTTCAGCCATCTTGGCCAACACGGCATTCTGGTCCGCATTTTTGATGAAAGGCCGAACGACGTGCGTTTCGGCCTTCCCGGGAGCGAAACGGAGTGGCAGCGCCTTGAGGAGGCGCTGTCATCCTTTGGTTATTCCTCGAAGGTGTAGGTCTCGATCGACTCCGGCTTCATTTCGATGGAGAAGCCCGGCAGTTTCGGCGGCATGTAAGCGGCGTTTCTGATATCGCAGGGTTCGATGAAGTGCTCGTGCAGGTGGTCGACATACTCGATCACACGGCCTTCCTTAGTACCTGATACCACCAGATAGTCGATCATCGACAGATGCTGCACATATTCGCAAAGGCCGACGCCGCCGGCATGCGGCCAAACCGGCAAATTGTATTTGGCGGCGATCAGGAGAACCGCCAGCACCTCGTTCAGGCCACCCATGCGGCAGCTGTCGATCTGCACCACATCGATCGCGCCTTCGGCGATGAACTGCTTGAACATGATGCGGTTCTGGCACATTTCGCCCGTCGCTACCTTCACCGAGCCGATGGCAGCACGAATTTTGCGATGACCAGCGACATCATCCGGGCTGGTCGGTTCTTCGATGAAGAAGGGCTTGGAAAAGGCGAGCTTATTCACCCACTCGATTGCCTGATCAACTTCCCACACCTGATTGGCATCGATCATCAGGTAACGGTCGGGACCAATCACCTCGCGAGCTATGGTAAGACGGCGAATGTCGTCTTCCAGATCACGGCCGACCTTCATCTTCACATGGTTGAAACCGGCATCGATGGCTTCCTGGCAAAGACGGCGCAGCTTGGCGTCGTCATAGCCAAGCCAGCCGGCCGACGTGGTATAGCAGGCGTAACCTTCGTTCTTCAGCGTCTCGATACGTTGCTTCTTGCCGCTTTCGGCTTTTTTGAGGATCGCGAGCGCATCGTCGCGGGTGAGCACGTCGGTCAGATAGCGATAATCGACGATATCGGCGATTTCTTCCGGGCTCATATCGGCAACAAGCTGCCACACTGGCTTGCCCGCCTTCTTGGCCAGCAGATCCCATACCGCATTCACAACGGCGCCGGTGGCAAGATGCATCGCGCCCTTGTCCGGGCCGATCCAGCGCAGCTGGCTGTCGCTGGTCAGATGCCGCCAATATTTGCCGGGGTTCTCGGTGACGGTGGCAAGATCGGTGCCGACCACCAGATGACGCATCGCTTCGATGGCCATGCAGCAGATGTCATTGCCGCGGCCGATGGTGAAGGTCAGCCCGTGGCCTTTGAGACCCGCCTCATCGGTATCGATAATGACATAAGCCGCCGAATAATCCGGGTCGGGGTTCATCGCATCCGAACCGTCGAGACTTTGGGAGGTCGGAAAACGCAGGTCGAAAACACGCAGATCAGTAATTTTGGTCATGGCCGGTCACTCGCGGTCAGTGTCAAAGGAAATCGTTCAATCGTGGTGGAAGGTCTCTTCCATCATCGCCCACCACTCGCCTTCCTTGCGGCTTTCGAGTGGTTGCTGGCAGGGAATCGTGAAGGACCACCATTCCTGGTTCTTGGGGCTTTCGGCCATCTTCGCCATGTCGGCGCTGATATCGGTGCCGTGATATTCCCAATAGCCGAAGAGCAGATTTTCCGGCTCGCGCAGGAAGATCGTGTAATTGCGGATATTGCAGTCGCTGATGAGCGCCAGAATTTCAGGCCAGACGGCGGCGTGCAGCCTTTTATATTCCGCGATCATGTCAGGTTTGACGCCTATGACCATGCCCATACGCTGCATGAAAAACTCCGTTATTGCTTGATGGTGGCGAGCGCAGCGCGCAGCTTTGTCTGCGGTAAGCTTAATCCCAGCCGTTCCGCCGCGGCAATGACCGAAGCGAAGCGGCGACGCTTCTTTTCGTCGTGGTTGCCGGCGATATCAGCCAGCCGATGCGCGAGAAAGGGATTGCGCAAACGCTCCCGCAACTGACCTACATAGGCCTGCGCTTCGTCTCCCATGCCTTCAGCCGCAAAGACCGGCAGAACCTCGTCCCGCCAGAGCGTCTCCAGATCCGCGACGAGAGCGTCGTCGGCCATTGCCTGACGCACCGTTTCGTCCTTCCCGCGCGCATCCTGCGTCCAGCGTTCCGCCAGATAGGAATGGCCGAGATTGAGCAAGAAAAGCTTCAGCTTTTCATAGTGATCGAGATCGTCCGTGAGCACCACGGCAGGGTGCGTGCAGGGAATGACAAGCCCGTCCTGCTTCTCGATCGCCCATAGCGCATAGGGCTCCGCCACCGCACCCACCGGATCGATAGGTTCGGAGACGATGCGATCCACCAGACTATTGGCGAAACGGCACTTCTCGTTCAGATAAAAGGCAAAACCCGCCGGCAATTGCCATTCATCGGCAAGCCGGCGAATGACCTCCTTCAGCCTTTCGCCGTTACGCGGCACAAGCTCACAGGGGAAGATGGACACGGTCGCTTCCGGATTGCTCTGAAAACGCTCCAGCAGCAACATGCAGAGTTTCGCCGGAAAGCTCTTCGGCACGATCGTAAAATCGCCAGCAAGCCCAGCATTGTCGGCCGAATCCAGCTCATAACCGCGGTCGCCCGTATTGGACAGAATGACCTCGGCCTCGCAGGCGAGGCGGCGCACTTCGGCCCAGTCGGTCGCAGCGGTCAGTGCCCGCGCGACAGCCCTGCCTTGAATTTCCTCGTCCACTTCATGCCCATCACGGATACCACGAATAAGCACGGGATAGGGCGCGCCGCTGTTCAGCGCCGCAACACGCTTCAGGCTCTCCGCATTGCCGGTCGTCTGGACAATCGCGATGCGCCCGAGCGCTTCGCCCTTGTCCAGCGCCTGCGAAACAAAGAGATCCGCATGCGCCAGGAGAAAGCGGCTGGTGCCAAATTGCAGGATGGGCGTATCGGACGTCATGCGACCTCCACCATGCCTTTGATCACTCCGGCCTTCGGATCGGTCAGGCCGGCGAATCTGGAGGGCACATCGGCAAGTGTCATGCGATGGGTGATCAGTGCCTCCGGCACCTTACCTTCCCGCAGCGCCTGCAGGACGCGCTCGAAATCTTGAGGCGTGGCATTGCGGCTGCCGAGCAGCGTCGTCTCACGCTTGTGGAACTCAGGATCGTTGAAGCTGATATCGCTGGCGACGATGGAGACCAGCACGTAGGAACCGCCATGGCCAACAAAGGAAAAGCCGCGCTCCATGGCTTTCGGATTGCCGGTCGCATCAAAGACCGCATCGAAGAAATCGCCGTCGGTGATTTCGGAAAGACGATCTTTGTCGCCTTCCCCGAGTGTCACCGTATGCGCAACGCCAAGATGCTCCTTGCAGAAATCCAGCCGGTCGGTACGCCCATCGATCATCGTCACTTCGCCACCATCGAGAACGGCGAAAACCGCAACGGCCATGCCGATCGGGCCGGCACCGACGATCAGAACCTTCTGCCCCTTCTCGACTGCGCCACGGCGCACCGCATGCGCACCAATAGCCAGAAATTCGGTCATCGCCGCCTGGTCGAGGCTTAGCCCCTCCGCCTTCAGTACAAATTGCTGCGGCACGCTCAGATATTCGACCATGCCGCCGTCACGATGAACGCCGAGCACACCGATATTGCGGCAGCAATTGCTCTTGCCCTTAAGGCAGGCGCTGCATTTGCCGCACGAGATATAGGGAATGACGGTGACCACGTCGCCCGCGGACAGATGGCTGCCTTGCGGCGCCTCTTCCACCGTGCCGGAAAGCTCATGGCCCATGATACGCGGATAGGAAAGATAAGGCTGGTTTCCGGTGAAGATGTGCAAATCCGTGCCGCAAACACCAATGCGGCGGATGCGCACCAGCACTTCACCTTCGCCACGCGCTGGTTTCGGCAGTTCCTTGGGGACGAGTTGACCTGGAGTTTCGCAGAAAATCGCCAGCATGCATCACCTGTGGGAAAGGGAATAAAAACGAATGGCGTTACCGCCAAAGACTGCCGCATGGTCCTCTGCCCGCACGATATCGCGGCAGAAATCCAGCCATGCCTGATAATCGCCGGCCAGCCGCAACACCGGCCAGTCACTGCCGAAAATCACGCGGCTACTGCCAAAGAGTTCCAGAATGGTCTCGGCATAGGGTCGCACGGCTTCCGGTCGCTGTTCACCGCGCTCGGTCAGCAGACCGGAGAGTTTGCAATGGACATTGGGAAGAGCAGCCAAAGCGGCCATATCCTTGCGCCAGTCGCTGTAGTGACCGGTGGCAATCAGGGGCTTCGCGCCATGGTCGATGACAACAGTCAACTGCGGATGACGGCAGGCGAACGACAGCAGATGCGGCAGATTGGGCGGCAGGACCAGCGCATCGAACGCCAGACCGTGCTTTACCAAAGCCGCCGCGGCTGGATCGAGTGCCGGATCATCGATCCAGGCAACATCCTCCATGCCCTGCAACATCGGACGCACAGCCTTGAAGGCCGGATGTTTTGCCCGGCGAGCAATTTCACTCGCCGCGTCGGGAGACTTCATGTCCACCCAGCCGACCACACCCTTGATGAAATCGGTCTTTTCCGCCAGTTCCAGCATGAAATCCGTGTCGGCCCGCGTCTCCATCGTCTGCACCAGCACGGTGCCGGAAACTCCGGCAGCGGCCAGCAAGGGCGACAGATCGGCGGGGAGAAAATCCCGATGGATGGCGGCGAGCGACGGCGGCGGCCATTGCCCGGCACGATCCTTCATCAGCCAGAAATGCTGGTGGGCGTCGATAATCATGCCTCAAGCCTTCCCGGCGGGCGTAGGCGCACCTTCGGCAATCAGGCCACGCCTGTGCAGCTCGGACCAGAACTCATCCGGGATCGACTGTTCGAACCATTCGATATTGGAAGCGAGCTGCTGCGCATTGCGCGCACCCGAAACAACAGTGACCGAAGCCGGATGGGCGAGCGGAAATTGCAATGCGGCGGCCTGCAGCGATACGCCGAGTTCCTCGCAAACACCCTGCAGCGCATCGACACGCGTGAGAATATCGGCAGGCGCGTCAGCATAATTGAATTTGCGGTTGCCAGCCAGAATACCGGAATTGAAAGCACCGGCGACAACGATACCGACGCCGCTTTCAGCGCAACGGTTCATGAAACCAAGGCTCTGCTGCTCCAGCAGCGTATAACGGCCAGCGAGCATGGCGACGTCGATGTCGAAGACATCCATCGCGTCGCTAACAATTTCCCACTCGTTGACGCCAAGGCCGATGGCCCCCGTCGATCCTTCCTCGCGCAGCTTGCCAAGCGCCCGGAAGCCGCCGCCCGTGGTCAACTGCTCCCAATAATGCTGGTGCTTTTCGCCATGGGTGTAGGAACCGATATCATGGACATAAAGAATATCCGGCTTCAGGACGCCTAGCCGCTGCTGGCTTGCCTCGAAGGAGCGCAGAATACCGTCATAGGAATAATCATAGACCGGGCGGAAGGGCAGGGGTGCTATATAGGCATCCTCCTCCGGACCGACGGTCTCGTCAGGAACCATCACACGGCCGACCTTGGTGCTGAGCGTATATTCGCTCCGGTCATGCTCCGTAACCATGGTGCCGAGACGACGCTCCGACCGCGTATAGCCATAAAACGGCGCGGTATCGAAATAACGCATGCCGCTTTCCCATGCCTTGTCGAACGCACCCTTGGACTCTTCATAGGGGGTGACGCGGTAGAGATTGCCCATCTGGGCGCAACCGAGGCCCATGACGGTGACGTCAACGGCGCGGTGCGGCAACTTACGTGTATCGGAGACTTTCATCGCAGGGACTTCCTGAATTTCTAGCTAGAGCGGGATGGTGAAAACCGCATCTCAAACAGGTAAGGCGCGCCGCCACAGGGCGGCGCGCCATCATGCATCAGTAAAGAACGTTCTTGGCTTCCGGCTTTTCGATATTGTCCTTGGTGACAACAACGACGCCGGTATCGACGAACTTCTCGACCTTTTCCTTGTTGATGAGCTTGGAAATGGTCTCTACGCCCTTTTCACCCATCTGGTAGGAACCCTGAACCACGATACCGCCCAGCGTGCCATCCTTGACGAAGCTCTGAAGGTCCTGATTGCCGTCGAAACCGATGGCGACGACCTTGCCGGCCTTGCCGCTCTGGGCGAGAGCGCGGCCAACGCCGATTGCCGTCGGCTCGTTAGCGCCGAAAATGCCCTTGAGGTCCGAATTGGCGGCCAGAACGTCGGTCGTCTGGTTCAGCGCGGTGGCCATCTGCGACTGCGAGTAGAACGGTCCGACAATCTTCAGATTGGAGTTCATCTGGATATAGTCGGTGAAACCGCCGACACGGCCGATTTCGGAACCGGCACCGGCGACATAGGACATGACGGCGATCTTGCCTTCCTTGCCCACCTTGTCGATCAGCGCCTGCGCTGCCAGTTCGCCGGCTTTCTTGTTATCGGTCGCCAGGAACGACTGGTAATATTGCTCCGAGCCCTTGGCGAGCTGCGAGTCGATCAGGACGACGGGAATACGGGCTTCCCAGGCCTTCTTGACGGCAGGCACCAGCGCGTCCGGATCGGAAGGTGCGAGAACAATACCAGCAACCTTACGGTTGATGGCGTTTTCAACCATGTTGACCTGGTCGGCAATCGCCGATTCAGCAGCCGGACCCTGGAAGGTCATGGTGTTGCCGGAAGAATTCTTCATCGCCGCGTCAGCGCCCTTCTGGACGTTCTGCCAGAAGGTGGAGTTGACGGTCTTGACGATGACGGCGATTTCACCGGCCTGCACGGTGGAAACGCTCCACAGCGCGATTGCGGATGTCAGAAGGGCAGTCGCAATTTTCTTCATTTCTTCCTCCGTGATGTCGGCATACCGGGCCTCCCCTGCCGATCTTTTTTGCGGAAAGGGTCCGCAGCCCTTTGATCAGCGGCGGTTGCGCAGCTGGTCGATCCAGACGGTGACCAGAATGACGAGGCCGATGATGATCTGTTGCGTGAAGGCGGAGACGCCATTCATATTGAGACCGTTGCGCAGGATGCCGATGACGAAGGCGCCGATGGCCGTACCGGAAATCGTGCCGACGCCGCCGATCAGCGATGTGCCGCCAATAACGGCGCTGGCAATCGCATCCAGCTCATACATCACGCCCTCATTCGGCTGGGCCGTGACAAGGCGCGACATCAGCACGCAGCCCGTTAGCCCGGCGAGCGTGCCGGACAGGATGTAGGTGAAATTGGTGACGCGGGCGACGTTGACACCGGAAAGGCGTGCAGCATCCGCATTGGAGCCCACGGCGTAGATGTGGCGGCCGAGGATCGAGCGGTTGAGCATGAAGGAAACCGCAAGCGCGATTACCACCATCAGGATGACAGGGTAAGGAATGCCGGGGAAAACGACATTCGGAAAGCCGTCGTCACCGATATTGACGATGCGGAAGAGAGCGCCGTTACCGAGTTCGCCGAAGGATTCGCCAAGGCCCGAAACAGCGCGCGCACCGGTGATCTGCAGCGCCACGCCGCGCGCGATCAGCATCATGCCGAGAGTGGCGATAAAGGGCGGTAGCTTAAAACGCGTGACCAAAAGGCCGTTGATGAAACCACAGAGCGATCCCGTCAGAATGCCGAGCAGCATGCCGATCGGCACCGGCATGCCGAGTTCCTTCACCGCCAGGGCGGCAACCACACCGGCGAGCGCCAGCACCGAACCGACAGAAAGATCGATGCCGCCGGTGATGATGACGCAGGTGGCACCAATGCCGAGCAGAGCGATGGACGTGACCTGCAACGCAATCGTCATGCCGTTATTGACGGTGAAGAAGGCGCTGCTGGTGGCGGAGAAGACCGCGACGAGGGCGAACAGGCTGCCGAGCGCAGCAAACTTCTGGATGATGTCCTTCTGGCGGTCGCTGACAGCAAAGCTCTTCTTGGGTTCTGCAATATTGGCCATGTCGTTCCTCACTGCGCGGCCCGGCCGTAACCGGACGCATACCGCATGATTTCTTCCTGATTGGTCTTGGCGGTTTCGAGTACGCCCGTGATGCGGCCCTGATGGAAGACCGCGATGCGATCCGTCAGCCCCAGAATTTCCGGCAATTCCGAACTGATGAGAACGACGCCGATGCCCTGTGCGGCCAGTTCGTCCATGATCTTGTAGATCGCGAATTTCGCGCCGACATCGATGCCGCGTGTCGGCTCATCGAAGAACAGCACGCGCGACTGGCGGAACAGCCATTTGCCGATGATGATTTTCTGCTGATTGCCACCCGAAAGCAGCCGCACCGTCTGATCGATCGAAGGGGTGCGGATATTCAGAAGGTCGACGTAGCGCTTGGCGACGTCGTCGTGCTTCTTGAAGTCGATCAGCCCGAAACGGTTGGAAACCTCGCCGAGATTGGCAAGCGTCGTATTGGCCGCCACCGACATCTTGATGGCGAGGCCATCGCTTTTGCGGTCTTCCGAGAGATAGGCAATACCTTCTTCGATCGCGTCTTGTGGCGAGTTGATCGAAAGCTCGCGCCCATTGAAGGTGATTTTGCCGGCATCAAGCGGATCGGCCCCGAAGATCGCCCGCGCGACTTCCGTTCGTCCCGCGCCCATAAGTCCGGCAAAACCGAGGATTTCACCGCGCCGCAGTGAAAAGCTCACATCGCTGAACACGCCATTGCGGGCCAGACCTTCAACGGAGAAGATGACGTCTTCCGTCGGGCGCGATGTGCGCTCGGGGAATTTGTCTTCCAGTGAACGCCCGACCATGCGGGTGACGATGTCATCGACGGTAATCGAGGCGAAATCGTCGGTCGAAATATAACGTCCGTCACGCAGGACCGTCACACGGTCGACGATCTCGGCCATTTCATCGAGACGATGGGAAATGTAAACGATGCCGACGCCGGAGGCCTTGAGGTCCCGGATAACCTTGAAAAGAAGGCGGGTTTCCTGCTCGGTCAGCGAAGAGGTCGGCTCATCCATGATGAGCACTTCCGCATCAAGCGACAGCGCCTTGGCAATCTCCACCATCTGACATTGGGCGACGGAGAGGCCACGGACCATCTGGTCGGGGTTGATATCAACACCCAGCCGGTCGAGACAGCGCTTGGCGTCGAGACGCAGCTTCTTGCGGTCAACGAGGAAACCGCGACGCGGTTCGCGCGCAAGATAGATGTTCTCGGCAACGGAAAGATGCGGAACGAGGTTGAGTTCCTGGTGAATGATGGCGATGCCGGCGGCTTCGGATTCCAGCGGTGATGCATATTGCACCTTCACGCCCTTGTGCAGGATCGTGCCGTCGCTCGGCTGATAAACGCCGCTGATGATTTTCATCAGCGTCGATTTTCCCGCACCATTCTCACCGCAGACGGCATGCACTTCACCGCCGCGCAAATCAAAATGCACGTTGGACAGCGCTTTGACGCCCGGAAATTCCTTGCTGATATTGTCGAGACGCAGAAGGGCCGAACGCTCCGCGCGCGCCATCTCCTCAGGCGAAAAATAGCCCCGAATTGTCGATGCGCCCTGCGACATCTGGAAACCTCCCACCCGTATCCCCGCTCCACCGGGGTTCATGAACAGGTCAAATGGTTAGGCCGATTTTTCAGAATGGTCAAGCCAATTAGGTCAAAATTTGCTATCCTGCATCCGAAGCGGAAACAGAGTATCGAAATCATATCGGTAATAAGCATGTATTTTCATGTGATTAAGTAATTCCTTGCGCATTGATACGCTTGGCGTTACGGTAAGGCCAAATACGGATTGCAGATAGGGCTCGTCGGAAAACACATGAGTGGTCAGGCCAAAATAGCGGAACCGCGCAGGCTTTATCAGCAGATTGCGGACCAGATACGTGAACTCATCGATATAGGTGAATTCCTACCCGGTACGCGGCTTCCCGCCGAACGGGAACTGGCCCAGAAGCTCGGTGTATCAAGGCCTTCGTTGCGCGAGGCGCTGATTGCGCTTGAAATCGACAACACCGTCGAGATTCGCATGGGTTCCGGCGTCTATGTGTCGGCGGAAGCTCTGCAGACGACCCATCATACCAAATCGCTTGGCGACAGCCCCTCCGAACTGATGCAGGCGCGGGCCGCGCTGGAGGGCGCGACCATCGTGCTGGCGGCAAGCCGGATGACCGATGAGACGATCGCGACCCTCCGCCAGATACTCAACACCATGCAAAGGGAAATCGAGGCCGGTCGCAAACCTCTGGATCAGGACCGGCTGTTTCACGTCACCATAGCCGAGCAATCCGGTAACAGCGTTCTGGCCCGAATGGTGGCGAACCTCTTCGATGAGCGCCACAGCCCAATTTCGGCCCAGCTTCGCGTGAAATTTGAAGACCGCGATACCTGGACCCATGCGCTTCAGGAACATGAAGCCATTCTGGCGGCGCTTGAACTTAAAGACCCGCTGCTGGCGCAGGCGGCCATGCATACCCATCTGGAAGGTTCGAAGAGACGCTGGGTGGAAAGCTGATTTTGAAACATAGCAGGCAATATATACCGGGAGGAGGATAACCCGTGAGTGAGAATTCCGAGGCGACCATTTTGCTGAACGCCAACGACAATGTCGCGGTGGCGCGTCGGTCCATTCCGGCCGGCGGCGCAACGGGCAGGGGAGATCTGGCGGCGCTCGAGCTGATCGGGCGCGGGCATAAGGTGGCCCTCAAACTCATCAAATCCGGAGACGAGGTGCTGAAATACGGACAGGTGATCGGCATCGCCACACAGGATATCGAGCCCGGCCGGCATGTTCACCTGCACAATCTTGCCATGGTGCCGTCCGAACACGCCCATCAGTTCAGTGTCGATATTGAAGAAAAGGGCATGCTGCCGGAAGCCGAGCGCCGGACGTTCAAGGGGTATGACCGCGGCCTCGGTGGCGTCGGAACGAGAAACTATATCGGCGTCATCGCTTCGGTGAACTGTTCCGCCACGGTATCGCGTTACATCGCTGATTATTTCAACAAGCAGGGCGGCCTTGATGGTTTCGACAATGTCGATGGCGTCGTGGCGCTGACCCATGGGGGCGGCTGTGCGCTGAACACAAAATCGGAAGGTTACCGCCTGCTGATCCGCACCATTCAGGGTTATGCCCGTCATCCCAACTTCGGCGGCATTCTGCTGATCGGCCTCGGCTGTGAAACCAACCAGATCGCCCCCATCCTCGAACATTACAAGATGGAAGAGGGTGAGCGGCTGCGCACCATGACGATCCAGCAGCATGGCGGCACCCGCAAGACGATCGATGCGGCGATTGCCGAGATCAAGGCCATGCTGCCAATGGTCAACGCCGCCAGCCGCACCGAGCAATCGCTCTCCAAGCTGAAGGTGGCGCTGGAATGTGGTGGTTCGGATGGTTACTCCGGCATTTCCGCCAACCCGGCCCTGGGTTATGCCTCCGACCTCATCGTCCGCAACGGCGGCACCACAGTCCTCTCCGAAACGCCGGAGATTTACGGCGCCGAGCATCTGTTGACGAAGCGCGCAGTCACCCCTGCTGTGGCCGAGAAGCTCTTGCAGCGTATCGACTGGTGGCGGGATTATACCGCCAGGAACGGTGACGAACTAAACAACAACCCTTCCCACGGCAACAAGCTTGGCGGCCTGACCACCATTCTGGAAAAATCACTCGGCGCAGTCGCAAAGGGCGGCTCCATGCCGCTGAAGGCAGTTTATGAATTTGCCGAGACCGTGACGGAGCAGGGTTTCGTCTTCATGGATACACCAGGCTATGATCCCGTTGCCGTCACCGGCCAGGTCGCGGGCGGCTGCAACGTCATCTGTTTCACCACCGGCCGCGGCTCGGTCTCGGGCTTCAAGCCGGCTCCCTGCATCAAGATCGCCACCAATTCCGAAATGTATGAACACATGAAGGAAGACATGGATATCAATTGCGGCGAGATCGTCACCGGCAACGAAACCATCGAAGAATCCGGCAAACGAATTTTCGAGCATATTCTGGCCGTCGCATCCGGCGACAAGACCGTCAGCGAGATTTACGACTACGGCGACAACGAATTTGTGCCGTGGCAGGTTGGGGCTGTGACCTGAACCTGCGACACCAGACTGTCCCACGTGAAACAAAAGGCCCGGAAATCACTTTCCGGGCCTTTGTCATTTCTGCCTGTTCCGCACTTAGTGGCGGAAGTGACGCATGCCGGTAAAGACCATTGCCACATTGTGCTCGTTCGCAGCGTCGATCACTTCCTGATCGCGCATGGAGCCACCGGGCTGGATAACAGCGGTAGCACCTGCGGCGATCGCGGCGAGCAGACCGTCAGCAAAGGGATAAAATGCTTCCGAAGCGACGGCAGAGCCGCGTGTCAGCGGCTCGGAAAGACCAAGAGCCTTGGCGGCATCTTCCGCCTTCTGGGCGGCAATGCGGGCGGAATCCACACGGCTCATCTGGCCGGCACCGATGCCTGCGGTCTGCCCGTCCTTGGCATAGATAACGGCGTTGGACTTCACGTGCTTGGCGATCTTGAAGGCGAACTTCATGTCTTCAAGCTCCTGCGCCGTTGGCGCACGCTTGGTAACAACCTTGAGATCCAGGTCTTCGACCATGCCATTGTCGCGGCTCTGCACCAGCAGGCCACCCGAAACGGTCTTCGCCGTAATCCCGGCCGCGCGCGGATCAGGCAGACCGCCAGCGGTCAGCAGGCGCAGGTTCGGCTTGCGGGCGATGATGGACTTGGCTTCTTCCGTCACGTCAGGTGCGATGATGACTTCCGTGAAGAGCTTGACGATCTCTTCTGCCGTTTCCGCATCTAGCGTGCGATTCAAGGCGATGACACCGCCAAAGGCGGAAACGGAATCACATGCCAGCGCGCGCCGATAGGCTTCGGCAAGCGTCGGGCCGGTCGCAACGCCACAGGGATTGGCGTGCTTGATGATGGCAACGGCCGGCGCGTTTTCCGGCAGGAATTCCGCCACAAGCTCGTAAGCTGCGTCGGTATCATTGATGTTGTTGTAGGAAAGCTGTTTGCCCTGAAGCAGAGTGGCGGTCGCCACGCCAGGGCGCTTTTCGCCCGTCAAGTAGAAGCCGGCGCTCTGATGCGGGTTTTCGCCATAGCGCATCTTTTCCTTCAGCACGCCGCCGATGGCGCGGTAATCCGGCGTCTCGATCGCGAGCGCCTGGGCAAACCAGTTGGAAATCACCGCGTCATAGGCAGCCGTGCGGGCATAGGCCTTGGCGGCAAAACGCTGGCGTAGCGCATAGGAGGTCTGGCCGTCATCAGCCTGCAGGGCTTCAACCAGGTCAGGGTAATCGGACGGATCGGTAACAACAGTGACATAGGCATGGTTCTTGGCGGAAGCGCGGATCATTGCCGGGCCACCAATATCGATGTTTTCGACCGTCGTCGGATAATCGCCGCCCTTGGCGCGAACTTCCTCGAAGGGATAGAGATTGATGACCGAGAGATCGATCGCCTCGATGCCGTGCGCCTTCATCGCCTCGACATGCTCCGCGTCATCCCTGATAGCCAGCAGCCCACCATGGACATTGGGGTGCAGAGTCTTGACGCGGCCGTCCATGATCTCAGGAAAATTCGTCACGTCGGAGACATCCGTCACCGGCAGGCCTGCTTCCGCAATGGCTTTCGCCGTACCACCGGTCGACAGGAGCTTGACGCCAAGCTTCGACAGAACCGTCGCCAGCTCTATAATGTCAGTCTTGTCAGACACGGAAAGAAGCGCCGTGCGGATTTTGACCTTGTCGGGGGCGGGGATTTTCTTGGACACGACGGCCATCAGGCATACTCCGTTAAACGGGGAGGACAGGCTGGAATGGGATTGATCCAGCAATTGCCGCCGCGTTAACACAGCTTACCGGATTAATAAACAGCGGGGATGCTGAACGGCGTAAACTATGGCGGTTTTTGCCCCGCGCCGCCGGAAATTTCCTAGGCCTGGCGTTCAATCAGCCAGCGGATTTCCCGCGTATTCGCAAGATTGAAGGGGAGCTCGATTTGTTGCGACGGGCGCATACCGGACGCATCGGCCATAAACACATCCTCGGTGACGAAAAGCTCCAGCCCGGGTGCCGAAAACAGCCAGACGGTTCCATCCGCCGCCTCCAGGTAGACCGACTCTTCGTCCCGCTGATGCAGCTGAATGTGAGGATGAATGTGGAAACGCGAAACCGCGGAGATCGACTGCAATTGCGTTTTTGCGGCATTCTCATCAGCCCGAAGCAGATCCCGGCCTTTTATCTTGGTGCCGGCCGCATTCAATTCTATTTCCCGCTCATGATAGCAGCCGAAATTCTGCAAATAACCGTCATGAGACGCCCACAGGATGTCATTGCCGTTTGCGTCCGTTCCACGTCGGCTGTCAACCTGGCTGACACCTGATACCATGATCGGACCAAGCAGCCTCGAGCGCGACAGTCTGCAGGATGATGTATCCGCAAGCGTGACAGTGGAATGCGCGGCCGTCGAACGGCTGGCCCGCTGATATTCCGGCGCGGCATTGCGCGGAAAACCGGAATTGACGATGAAGCGGTTCTTGCCACAGGACATTTCAAACGAAAGGCAACCCGAATGGGCATTGCGTGAAAGCTCCGCCGAACCGGGATACCCTGTATCGACGATGATGACCGTATCGTCCGTCGCAAGCCGGTGATAGTTCACATCCGGCAGGACTTTGGAGGGCCTGCCAGCCGTTTCGTCGTAGCGCAGCACGGAAACAAGCTCATTGGCCAGTGTGGCCGTGGCGCCGTTGAACAGCGCGAGATCGCCGCCCTGATGCCGGAAGAACCGGATCGCCGGAAACATGCGGTCTATCGCCGGCACCAGACCGGAGGGCAGATCATGGCCCAGATTGATATAACTTTGTCGCAGCGGCAGGAGATCGAGCAGCAAATCCAGCATGACCCGTGGGTTGCGGGAAACATGCCCGCCATCTGGCAGAATCTGGCGTTCCATTTCCTGAGCCAGCTTCATTCCGTTCCGGTTGATGCGCGACAGGCGGGTAGGCATGGCGATAGAGGCCATGGCAAGCGCGATCCTAACCCTCAGCCGCGCTTCGCCGTCAGGCGCATGTCTGACGATTCTTTCGAGATACCGCACATGAAAGGCAAGGCTTTTCAGAAAACGGCGATAAAAACCGGCATCAGCCTCGTATAAAACCACGGGAGAGTGCGAGAGCCAGGCTATCAACCTCTGCGCCGCGATTTCCGGCGACCAGGCGATACCCGCAAGCCGTCTGCCATGGAGCACCATCCATTCGGCGACGATGCGGCGAGCCCGCTTGCAGGCCTCGCTCGATTTATCGGAACGAATATGCCGCAGCCAAGTGAATGCATGCAGCCGTTCTTCAAAAACCGCCGAGGGGTAGTCCACCTGAAAGGGCGAAGCTCCGCCGGTTTCGACGACACGCCCGGCCAACGCGATGCGGCCCCGCAACAATTCCTCGGCGAAATAGGGATCGATCGCTCTGAGATCGGTCGGCGCCGCCACCAGACCATCGGGCACACGATTGGCAAATCGCGACACATGCAGGCGCAAGGGCGTAAGGCCGACACACAAATGACGATACGCCATCCGCGAAAGAAGACCGGCGGCATTCATGCTGCCTGCAAAGGACCCTAACAAGCTGTGTTTCCCGTTTCACATGTTTTGTTTTTATCAGTGAACCGCGACGACCGGAACGTTTTCGATAAATATCTAATGATTCGCGAGAGCTTGGCTTTTTTCTACTTCTTACGCAAGACACTGCTAAAAAACCCATCGACGCCGCCGAACATATCAGGCGTCGTACGAAGATCGCCATCGGCGCTGATAGCCGCTTCCATTCCGGGCCAATCCTCGCGGCGGACGGCAACACGCTCCACGCCGGGAATTTCCGCCAGAACCTCGGCAATCATCTCTTCCCCTTCGGAAGGATCAAGCGAGCAATTGGAGAAGACCACGAGACCGCCGGGACGAACAAGGGTCAGCGCCTGCCGCAGCATCTGGCCCTGAAGAGCGGCCAATTTGGCGATATCGTTCTCATCCTTAGTCCAGCAGACATCAGGATGTTTGCGAAGTGTCCCGGTGGAAGAACATGGCGCATCAAGGAGAACCGCGTCAAAAAGCTGTTCCGGCTGGTACTTCAGCATATTCGCCTCCACCGTCTCGGCATTTAGGCCAAGTCGATCGAGATTTTCCCTGAGGCGACGAAGACGGTTGCCGGACTGATCCAGCGCCGTCACCCTGGCGCCCGCCAGCGCAAGCTGGGCGGTCTTGCCGCCCGGGGCCGCGCAGAGATCGGCGACACGCTTGCCGGAGATATCGCCCAGTAACCTGACAGGCATGCTCGCCGCAAGATCCTGCACCCACCATGCACCCTCGGCAAAACCCTCGAGCGATGGGATTTGTCCCTCGAATTCACCCAGTCGCACGCTGCCGTTCGGCATGAGCGTACCGCCCAGTTTCTCCGCCCAAAGAGCGGGATCCGCCTTGATCGTGAGATCAATGGAGGAGGGTGTCAGCTGCGCCTGCGAAATCCTTTGAGCTGCCTCATTTCCGTAAGCCGAAACAAGCCGCGCATAGAACCAGTCCGGCAGCACGGGAACATCGGCGACAGCCTTTTCGATCTCCGCTTTTTCACGACCGAGCCTTCTGAGAACGGCATTCACCAGCTTGACGAAACGCTTGTTGCGCGGATCGCGGTGAGCCTGCTCCACGGCGAGGTCGACAGCGGAATGATCCGGCACATCGAGGTAGAGCATCTGGGCTGCACCGACGACAAGGACGTGGTGCAGCGATCGCGCGCCCTGCGGCAACGGCCCATCGAGCAGCATCGACAATGCCGTTTCAATCCGGGGCAGGTGGCGAAGCGCGCTGTTGACGATGGCCCTTACCAGCGCCCGGTCGGCAAGCGACAGGGCTCGATAGACGGGATTGCCGTTTTCGCTATCAAGCATCCCGTCCAGCGAGGTCTTCTTTTCCAGAACGGCCGCCAGAATGCGGGTGGCGGCAATGCGCGCGGCAAGGCCTGGCTTATCCTGGAAAGACGAAGGGCCGTCTTCACGGCCCCCACCATTCGCCGGTCTCGGTTTTCTGGACCGCGCCGGCTTATTCTGAATATCGGATGTCAAGACCACGGCCCCTTGCGCTCGTTTTCATTGCCTCGTCCCCAGCCTGTTTTGGGGACGGAACCTGATTTGCGCAGAGGTCTATCACCCGATGACGGCGGCGTCGATCCTCGCGGAGAAAACTCCTGCGCCATGGCGTGCAGCGCCGCCACGCGGTTTTCCGTGTTCGGATGCGTGGAAAAGAGATTGTCCATGCGCTCGCCGGAAAGCGGATTGATGATGAACATATGCGCCGTCGCCGGGTTGCGCTCGGCATCATCATTGTGAATGCGCTGCGCCATGCCCGAAATCTTCTGCAGGGCGGAGGCAAGCCAGAGCGGGTTGCCACAGATTTCCGCGCCGCGGCGGTCGGCGGAATATTCACGCGTGCGGCTGATCGCCATCTGCACCAGCATTGCCGCCAGCGGCGCGACAATCATCGCAACCAGCACACCGATAAAGCCCAACGGGTTGTTGTTGTTCTCCCGGTTGCCGCCGAAGAAGAAGGCAAAATTGCCGAGCATGGAAATGGCACCCGCCAGCGTGGCGGTGATTGTCATGGTCAGCGTATCCCGGTTCTGCACATGTGCGAGTTCATGCGCCATGACACCGGCCACTTCCTCAGGGGTCAAGCGCTCCAGCAACCCGGTCGAAGCCGCAACAGCGGCGTTCTGCGGATTTCGTCCAGTCGCGAAGGCATTGGGCTGCGGGCTGTCGTAAATATAGACCTTTGGCATTGGCAGACCGGCATTCTGCGACAGATCGCGGATCATATGAAAAAACTCGGGCGCATTGGCCTCATCAATCTCCCGCGCATGATAGGCGGAGAGGACCATCTTGTCAGAATTCCAGTAGGAGAAAAGATTCATACCGGCCGCAATAAGCAGCGCAATCATCATGCCGCCCTTGCCGCCAATCAGAAAACCGACACCCATGAACAATGCGGTCATGAAGGCCAGAAGCATTGCCGTGCGCATCATGTTCATCCGTTAAACTCTCCTTCTCACTCACCGGGAATATTCCGGGGTTTATAAAGCCCATCAGATTATATAATCTGGTAAGCGGCAAACGTATTTCAATATCCCGTCATAGGGAGGATTTCATGCAGAATGCGGATAATGACAATGCCACGGACGGCGCGGAAAGGCCCAAGCAGCTTTCGCCGGCGGCGCAACGGGCTTTGAAGGAAGCAGAAGAACGGCGCAGACAACAGGCCGATCTTCAATTGCCGCCGGAAACCGGCGGTCGCGGTGGCGCTGAACCCGTGCGTTTCGGTGATTACGAAATAAAAGGCCGGGCCATCGATTTTTGAGCCCACAAATAAAAATACCCGCCTTTGGCGGGTATTTTATAATTAAAAACAATTAGTTACTACTTCTGATCCAGAAGGCGGCATACCGCTTCAAGCTGTTCCAACGTCCGGTAACCGATGCGGATTTGCCCGGATCCACCTTTGTGGCTGATCTTCACATCGAGTCCGAGAGCATCGGACAGGCTGCGTTCGAGCGCGATCGTGTCGGAATCTTTTTCCGCAGCAGGTCGCTTCTCCGCTACATCACCCTGCGACTTGATATCGTTCTGCGCCAGGCGCTCGGCATCACGCACCGAAAGTCCCTTGGACACGATTGTTTTGGCAAGCGTCGCCGGATCGGATGTGGAAACAAGCGCACGCGCGTGACCTGCGGAAAGCGAACCATCCGCCAGCATATCACGTACCGGATCTGGAAGCTTGAGAAGCCGAAGGCTATTGGCAACGTGGCTTCGGCTCTTGCCGATGATTTCGCCGAGATCATTTTGCGTATAGCCGTGTTCGGCGATCAGCTGTTCATATCCCATCGCTTCTTCGAGCGGATTGAGGTCTGAACGCTGTACGTTTTCGACAATCGCCAATTCCAGCGCCGTGCGATCATCCACGTCGCGAACGATGACAGGGACATCGGCAAAGCCCGCCAGCTGCGCCGCGCGCCAGCGTCTTTCACCCGCAATAATCTCGTAGCGGTTGACTCCAACCGTTCTCACGACCACAGGCTGAACAATTCCGTGCTGACGAATGGAGGCGGCCAGATCCTGCAGCTCATTCTCATCGAAATGACGACGGGGGTTTCTCTGGCTGCGAGCGATGAATTCGATCGGAATGGTACGGTCAGCATTAACAGCGCGCTGAGGCTCACCCACCGGCACTGGTTGATCCATTTCTCCGATCAATGCAGCAAGACCGCGCCCCAGCCGACGCTTGGAAAGATCATCACTCATAAGATATTACTCCATACATTCCGGCAAACGTCAGGCGGCTTTACGCAGACGCTCTCTCTGGATCACTTCCGACGCCAGCTGCAAATAGGCCTGGCTGCCGGCGCATTTCAGATCGTAAAGAATTGCCGGTTTACCATAAGAAGGCGCTTCGGAAACACGCACGTTGCGTGGAATGAGCGTGTGGTAAACCTTTTCTCCAAGATGCGTGCGTACATCTGACACAACCTGTTGCGCAAGATTGTTCCGCGCATCGAACATCGTCAGAACGATGCCCTGTATATCAAGCTGCGGATTGACAGACCCGCGAATCTGACTGACCGTGTCCAGCAGCTGACTAAGGCCCTCCAGCGCAAAGAACTCGCATTGCAGCGGCACGAGTACAGAATGCGCCGCCGTCATGGCATTCATGGTCAGAAGATTGAAAGAAGGGGGGCAATCAACGAGAATATAGGAATAGCCTCTGGCTTCCTGTGTTTCCATGGCTGCGCGCAACAGAAAAACGCGGTTGGAAACATTCGCGACCTGCATCTCGAAACCGAGCAGATCCATTGTGGAGGGCACAATATCAAGATTAGGAACTGCCGTGGGAACAGCGACTTCCGCGACTCCATGATCTCCCACCAGAAGATCATAAGACGAAAGCTTGCGCTCCTTGCGGTCGATTCCAAGGCCGGTACTCGCATTACCCTGCGGATCCAGATCCACGATCAGCACCCGCTCACCAATAGCCGCCAGCGCGGTAGCCAGATTAATGGCGGTGGTTGTTTTACCAACGCCGCCTTTCTGGTTAGCAACTGCGATAATCCGGTTTTTTTCAAAAGTCATACCGCACCTGGCCAGTTCGTCAGCGCCTCAAAACGAGGTTGCTGATTTCAAGAACAACAGAATCTGCCTCAATGGCACTCTGATGTTTTACCAGATCAAACTCCCAGCGACCATGTGCTTTCTGCACTTCGGAATCATAATCCCGGCCTTTATTAAAATAGGCCTTCAGATTTGGATTATTCCGCGCCCAGGGGTGAATATAATCGAAAAGCAGGTCCAGTTCGGCGAGCGCGCGCGCTGAAACGGCGTCGCAATTCTTGATGACTTCGGGTGCCCTCTCGATTCTGACAGGATGTACCGCACCTCTTGCACCGGTTTCCTTCAGTGCAATTCGCAGGAATGCCGCTTTTTTATTGTTGCTTTCAACGAGATCGACCCAGCCATCGCCAAGCTCAGCCAGAAAAATTGCAGTGACGACGCCAGGGAATCCGCCGCCGCTTCCAAGATCAATCCAGTTTTTTGGCCGAGGGGAGAGCTGAAATATCTGCGCGCTGTCGGCGACATGCCGGCTCCAAAGCTCGGTGAGAGTGGAGGGCGCGACCAGATTTGTGGTTCTGTTCCACTTCTTAAAAAGCTCGACAAAATGTTCGAGCCTCTCCTGTGTTTCACGTGAAACACTCTGGCCGTTTATCTTCATAATCCGACTCGCTATTGGTGCATGCGCAATTTTTCATTTCGCGTTGCGGAGTCCTTCCGCAGAAGCGCGAGCAGCAGCGATATCGCAGCCGGTGTCATGCCGTCAACACGAGCGGCCTGCGCAATATTTTCGGGACGGGCTTTTTCCAGCTTTTGTTTAAGCTCATTGGAGAGGCCGGAGAGGTCCTTAAAGTCGAAATCGTCGGGAATTTTCCTGTCTTCATCCCGTTTGATATCAACGATATCAGCGCTCTGCCTCTGCATATAGACCGCATAGCTCGCTTCGATCTGCAAGACTTCGGCGACTTTCCTGTCAAGCGCGCCCAATTCAGGCCAATGTCCGGTGAGGGTCTCCAACGTCATATCAGGATAGGCAAGTAATTCATAAACGGAACGGCGCTGGCCGTCCTGATTGAGTTTCAATCCCTGTTTTGCCGCCTGGGACGGACTGATGGAGATTGCCTTCATCAACTCACGACCACGATCCAGATCGGAAATGAAATTTGCAAAGCGTTCCTGCCGCTCACGACCGACAATGCCCACCATCTGGCCGACCGGTGTAAGTCGCAGATCCGCATTATCCACGCGCAGCGAGAGGCGATACTCCGCTCTTGATGTAAACATCCGGTAGGGTTCACTGACACCCTTTGACGTCAGGTCATCGATCATGACACCGATATAGGACTCGGTGCGGCTGAAATAGACTGGATCAGCATCGCCCGCATAAAGCGAAGCGTTCAGACCGGCCACGAGACCCTGGGCACCCGCTTCTTCATAACCGGTCGTGCCGTTGATCTGGCCGGCAAGAAACAGCCCCGGAATCTTGCGGCATTCCAGAGACGGCTTCAGCTCGCGCGGATCGACATAATCATATTCGATCGCATAACCAGGCTGGAGAATTGTAACCTGTTCAAGCCCGGGTATCGTCCTGATAAATTGCTCCTGCACGGAAGCGGGCAGGGAAGTCGATATGCCGTTCGGATAGATGGTGTGATCATCAAGGCCTTCCGGCTCAAGAAATATCTGGTGGCCGTCCCGCTCGCCGAAACGGGTTATCTTGTCTTCGATTGACGGGCAATAACGCGGACCAACCCCTTCGATCTGACCGGAGTACATTGCCGATAGATGAATATTGTCCTTGATAATATTGTGACCAGCCGGCGTGGTGCGAGTGACGCCACATTCGATCTGGGGATTAACAATACGATCCGTCATGAAGGAAAACGGTACGGGATCCTCATCAGCCGCTTGGCGATCCACCGCATTCCAGTCAATCGTACGTCCGTCCAGTCGGGCAGGGGTCCCTGTTTTCAGACGACCCATAACAAGACCGAGCCGCGAGAGCGTGTCCGAGAGACCTAGAGACGGCATTTCTCCTACGCGGCCCGCCGGAATCTTTTCGGAACCGATATGAATGAGACCACGCAGGAAGGTGCCGCTCGTCAGCACGACGGCGCCACAAGGAATCCGGCTACCGTTTTTCATGATGACCGCCGCGACCCGATTATCGGCCATTTCAATATCGAAAGCATCGCCCTCAATAATCGTCAGGTTTTCAATCGCATCGATTTCACGCTGCATCGCCTCGCGATAAAGCCGTCGATCAGCCTGTGTGCGCGGCCCGCGAACAGCGGGACCCTTCTTGCGATTGAGCATGCGGAACTGAATACCCGCCGCATCGGCAACGCGACCCATCAAACCATCCAGCGCATCGATCTCACGAACGAGATGCCCCTTGCCGAGGCCGCCAATAGCGGGGTTGCAGGACATGACGCCAATCGTCTCGCGCTTGTGGGTCACAAGGGCGGTCTTTGCACCGTGCCTTGCAGCCGCGGCGGCGGCTTCGCTACCCGCGTGACCACCACCAATAACAATGACATCGAATGACTGGTGCATATCCTTGCGCCCTGTTCCGTCAGCGTCAACATCACGGTCTCAGCCGCCGATGTTTCACGTGAATCATTTTCCTATGCAGAATTCCGAGAAGATCACGCCCAGCAAATCTTCCACATCAACACGGCCGGTGATCCGTCCGAGCGATGTGGCGGCGAGCCTCAAATATTCCGACCTTATAGCAAGGTCTGGGGTCGCGGAATTGAGCGCATCACTAACATAGTTCAGCGTCTCTTCAAGTCGTTTTTTATGACGGGCACGGGCAGGAACCAAAGTCTGGCCGACACCGACGCGCTTTTCTATTTCCCGCTTAAGCACCGAACGCAATTCGTTGAGGCCTATCCCTTCTTTGGCTGAGATAGACAAATCAAATTCATCGTCCAATATAGCGGAATGGAGTGCGGTTTTTGTTCTCACCCGCAGATAGCTCTGATTTTTGAATGATTCGAGAGATTGTTTCGGGATCGAATCATTATCTTGCAGCAGCAGAATAAGATCTGCCGTTTCAGCCGTCAGAACCGCACGCCGCACGCCTTCCAGTTCCACGATATCCTTTGTTTCCCGTATTCCTGCCGTATCAAATATCCTGACCAGATATCCTTCCAGATTGATATCGACACTCAAGACATCTCTCGTCGTGCCGGCAATGTCGGTAACGATCGCAACGTCTCGGCCGCTCAGGGCGTTCAAGAGGGTGGATTTACCCGCGTTCGGTTCGCCAACGAGCGCAACCTTGAACCCGTCACGGATGATTTCACCACTTCCGCCTCCCTGGAGATGATCACGGATTTCCTCGCGCAACTGCACCATTGCATCCCAAACCTGTTCAGCCACCGAATCCGGAACATCCTCCTCGTCAGCAAAATCCAGTTCCGCTTCGATGAGGGCACGAGCACGCGTCAGGCGGCTGGCCCAGCCATCATAGAGTGCCGATAATTTGCCGGTGCTCTGTTCCACCGCCAGCCGCCGCTGCATTTCCGTTTCGGCCTGCAACAGGTCTGCCAGACCTTCGACCTCAAGGAGGTCCATCTTCCCGTTCTCGAAGGCTCTACGGGAAAATTCGCCAGCGTCAGCGGGCCGAAATCCACTGAGGTTTTCGAGTTCGGTAAAAATCGAAGCCATAACCGCGCGACTGCCGTGGCTATGAATTTCGACGCAATCCTCACCGGTGAAAGAATTTGGCGCTGGAAAAGCAATTACCAGCGCCTGGTCGATCACCTCATTGTTTCGATTCCGAATCGAGCAGAGCGTGGTCTTTCGTGGTGATGGAAGTTCCCGACCCGTCAGCATCTTCAAGGCATCAAAAGCCCCCGACCCGCTGATCCTGAGAACAGCGACGCCAGCAGGCAAGGCACCGCTGGAAAGCGCATAGATCGTATCGGCGGAAGCTGGCATCATTTACCTCGGTCTAAAACAGTCAAGCCGCATCCGAGTGAACGGATACGGCTTTACAGATCTTATGATGAATCCGGCTAAAAGTTCGGATCAGGTATTCATTGATTCGAAGAAATCCGAATTGTTCTTTGTCTGCTTCAGCTTGTCGATCAGGAACTCGATGGCGTCCATCGTTCCCATCGGCGCGAGAATGCGGCGAAGAACGAAAATCTTTTGCAGATCCTGGCGCGGCACCAGCAGGTCTTCCTTACGCGTACCGGATTTGAGAATATCCAGAGCCGGGAAGATACGCTTGTCGGCAACCTTGCGGTCAAGCACGATTTCCGAGTTGCCGGTACCCTTGAACTCTTCGAAGATGACTTCGTCCATACGGCTGCCGGTATCGATCAGCGCCGTGGCGATAATCGTCAGCGAACCGCCTTCCTCGATATTACGAGCAGCGCCGAAGAAACGCTTCGGGCGCTGCAGGGCGTTGGCATCCACACCACCGGTCAGGACCTTGCCGGAGGAGGGAACGACGGTGTTGTAGGCGCGGCCAAGACGGGTGATGGAATCGAGCAAGATGACAACGTCGCGGCCGTGTTCGACCAGGCGCTTCGCCTTTTCGATGACCATCTCAGCGACCTGCACGTGACGGACAGCCGGCTCGTCAAAGGTAGAGGAAACAACCTCGCCCTTCACGGAACGCTGCATGTCGGTCACTTCCTCCGGACGCTCATCGATCAGGAGAACGATCAGGTAGCATTCCGGATGGTTTGCCGTGATGGAGTGGGCGATGTTCTGCAGCAGAACCGTCTTACCGGTGCGCGGCGGCGCCACGATCAATCCGCGCTGGCCCTTGCCGAGCGGCGCGACGAGATCGATCACACGCGACGACAGGTCCTTCGAGGTCGGAACATCCAGTTCCATTTTGAAGCGCTCATTCGGGTAGAGCGGCGTCAGATTGTCGAAGTGAACCTTGTGGCGGATCTTTTCAGGATCGTCGAAATTGATCGTGTTGACCTTGAGAAGTGCGAAATAACGCTCGCCTTCCTTGGGGCCGCGGATCGGGCCTTCAACGGTATCACCGGTCTTCAGCGAGAACCGGCGGATCTGCGAGGGCGAAATATAGATATCGTCCGGACCGGGCAGATAGTTTGCGTTTGCGGACCGCAGGAATCCGAACCCGTCCTGCAGGACTTCAACGACGCCTTCGCCGATTATTTCGATGTCCTGGCTCGCGAGAACCTTGAGGATTGCGAACATAAGCTCCTGCTTGCGCATGGTGCTCGCATTTTCAACTTCCAGGGATTCAGCAAAAGTCAGCAAGTCGGTAGGCGATTTGCTCTTAAGTTCCTGAAGCTTCATTTCAGCCATGAAGGAAAGACCGTTTGATAATGTAATTTGGGGGAGGGCGTGTTCGCGAATCAGATGCTGAGGGAGACACCGCAGATGACTGAATAATTCACATGCCACGAAGATGAGTGGTCCGAAAATAGCGATTGAACACGGCCGCTGCAAGAGGAAAGCACGAATTCCGCGAAATTTATCGTCGCACCGTCTTAACCGAAGGGTTTCACAACCACAAGTATGACAATCAGGATCATCAGCAGGGTCGGAACTTCATTCATCAACCGCCAGTGACGGGCAGGTCTTGTATTTTCATCCCGCGCAAAACGCTTCGCACTGCGGGTGAAATAAACATGCGTCGCTGTCAAAAGCACCACCAGCCCGATTTTTGCATGCAGCCAGCCGCCGGAAAAACCATAAACCGACCATGCGAGATAAAGCCCCAATATCCAGGAAATCATCATCGCCGGGTTCATGATGACCTTGATCAGCCGCTGCTCCATGACCTTGAAGGTTTCGGATTGCTGCGAACCGACAGGTGCATCGGTGTGGTAGATGAAAAGCCGCGGCAGGTAAAAAATCGCCGCCATCCAGGAAATCACGGCGATGATATGCAGCGCCTTGACCCACAGATAGAGATCGGCCGGATCAGCATAAAATAACAGGGCGACGAAAGCGGCAAAGACACCAAGTGCAATGCCGGCGCGCAGAGCCGCGCGATTGCCGGAACGGGCGGAGGTTTGTTTTTCATCACTCATGCCCCGGCTCCACCGCCGCGCACGCGCTGCACCAGCCGGGTGACGTTTTCCGGGTCAGCCTGCGGGGTAATGCCATGGCCTAGATTGAAGATCAGCGGACCCTGTCCCAGCGCCTGCAAAACAGCGTCGATGCCATCCTGCAAGGCCTTGCCGCCCGCTACCATCAGCATGGGATCCAGATTGCCCTGCACCGGGCCTTCCTTCTGCAAGTCCCTGGCAAAACCGAGCGGCACCGACCAGTCGAGCCCGATGGCGTCAGCGCCCGTCTTGCGACGATAATCTTTGAGAAGATAACCGGCCCCTTTGGCGAAAGCGATGATCTTTGCCGAGGGCCGACGGGCACGCACCGATGCGATAATGCGGGCAACCGGCTTTATCGCATAATCCTCGAATTCCTTCTCACCGAGCACACCGGCCCAGGAATCGAATATCTGCACCGCATCGGCGCCGGCATCGATCTGCGCCACCAGATAATCAGCGGAAACATCGGCAAGAAAAGCCAGCAGCTTTTCCATGGCGGCCGGCTCCTGATAACCGAACAGCCGCGCCGGAGCCTGATCCGGTGTTCCGTGTCCCGCGATCATGTAGGTCGCAACCGTCCAAGGCGCGCCGCAAAAGCCAAGAAGCGTCGTTTCATCCGGCAAGGTCTTACGCAAACGGGAAACGGTTTCGAAAACGGGCGAAAGATGCGCCATGACATTTGCGGCATCCAGCTTCTCGATACCACCGACATTGATCGGGTCCATGGCAGGACCCTTGCCTTCGCTGAAGGAGACGTTGCGGTGAAGCGCGTCGGGTATCACCAGAATATCGGAAAAGAGAATTGCGGCATCCAGCCCGAACCGACGAATGGGCTGGAGAGTGACCTCCGTTGCCAGCTCGGGGTTATAACAGAGATCGAGGAAACTTCCGGCACTCTTCCGCGTTTCCCGATACTCGGGAAGATAGCGCCCAGCCTGTCGCATCAGCCAAATGGGCGGCGGCGTGACCGTCTGCCCGTTCAACACCGTCATAACCTTGCGTTCGCTCATGGCACCTAGCTTCTAAAAAATAAAATCAAAGAGATTTAAAAGATTTTCTATTTCTTAGAGTCTGTGAGTAGCAAGGATTAAAATCATTCCAGTCGAAATGCCGCAGTTGCAAGGTCCATCAGGTACCTGAGGATATTGTCGATGTGCTTGTTCGTAGATAATTCGGAAAACGACAATTTACTAAATTATTTCATTTAGTTACCGCCGAACCAGAAAACCGCATATCTGTGGATAATCTGGGGAGAATTTTTGAACAACTCCACATTCTTCAAATAATTCACAGGCGCGCCGGCGATGATTGAAGCCACTTGCGGATTGTGGAAAAACACCACTTTATTCACGGCGCGGTTCGGCCCGCAGGGCAATTCGGGGATTTGTCCCGGTTTATCAACAGCGGGAGAAAAACAGCGTGGAGAACAAAAAAAGCTTCTTCCATCTGCACCTGATTTCGGACTCAACCGGCGAGACTCTGATGTCGGCCGGTCGTGCCGTCTCGGCCCAGTTCCACGCCTCAATGCCGGTGGAACATGTCTATCCGATGATCCGAAACCAGAAACAGCTCGCGCAGGTGGTCGACCTCATCGACAAGGAGCCGGGCATCGTCCTCTATACCATCGTCGATCAGCAGCTGGCGGAGTTCCTGGATTTGCGCTGTCACGCGATCGGGGTGCCCTGCGTCAACGTCCTCGAACCGATCATTGGTATTTTCCAGACTTATCTCGGTGCGCCGTCCCGACGGCGGGTGGGCGCACAGCACGCCTTGAATGCGGATTATTTTGCCCGGATCGAGGCGCTCAATTTCGCCATGGATCATGATGATGGGCAAATGCCGGAAACCTATGACGAGGCTGATATTGTTATCATCGGCATCAGCCGCACATCAAAAACACCAACCAGCATCTATCTCGCCAACAGGGGAATAAAGACTGCCAATATTCCGGTTGTTCCCAATGTGCCTTTGCCCGAAAGCCTCTATGCCGCCACCCGGCCGCTGATTGTGGGTCTGGTCGCGACATCGGATCGCATATCGCAGGTGCGTGAAAACCGGGAGCTGGGCACGACGGGCGGATTTGACAGCGGGCTTTACACGGATCGCGCCACCATCATGGAAGAGCTGAAATATGCGCGCTCGCTCTGCGCCCGCAATAATTGGCCACTGATTGATGTCACACGCCGCTCCATCGAGGAAACGGCCGCAGCCATCCTTGCCCTCCGCTCGAGGACGCGATAATCCGGATCGCACCATTCGGAGCAGACAGTCGATGAAACAAGAGTTGATCCTCGCCTCGTCCAGCGCATCCCGCCAAATGCTGATGCGCAATGCGGGGCTGACATTTTCGGCAATCCCGGCGGATATTGATGAGCGTGCGCTCGATGAGCAGCTGGAACGAGACGGCGCCAGCCCGGAAGAGGTCGCACTGGAACTTGCCAGGGCCAAGGCTCTTGCGGTTGGCGCGCTCCATCCGGAAGCACTGGTTCTTGGCTGCGACCAGACCATGGCGCTTGGTGCCCGTGTCTATCACAAGCCAAAAACGATGGTGGAGGCCGAAGCGCATCTGCTCTCATTGTCCGGCAAGGTCCATCGTCTGAACAGCGCTGCCGTTCTCGTCCGGCATGGAGAGGTGGTGTGGCAGACCGTTTCCAGCGCCGAGCTAGGCGTTCGAACATTAAGTGCAGAATTTGTCTCCCGTCACCTGAAACGGGTGGGCGAAAAGGCCTTGAGCAGTGTCGGCGCTTACCAGCTTGAGGGAGAGGGAATCCAGCTATTCACCTCAATCGAGGGCGATTATTTCACCATTCTAGGTCTGCCGCTTCTGCCGCTTTTATCGAAACTGCGCGACATGGATGTCATTGATGGCTGATTCACGTGAAACATTAACCATAAATGCCTTCGTTGTCGGTTACCCGATCAAGCATTCGCGGTCGCCTATTATCCATTCTTACTGGTTGAAGAAATTCGGGATTGCCGGTTCGTATAAGGCCGTTGAAGTCTCTCCTGATGATTTCACGAATTTCATTGCAGTGCTGAAGGAAGGCAAGCCGGGCACACCCGTCGGCGGCAATGTCACTATTCCCCATAAGGAAGCGGCCTATCGGCTGGCAGATAAACCCGATGCTCTGGCGGAAGAACTCGGTGCCGCCAACACTGTCTGGATGGAGGAGGGCAGTCTTCGTGCTACCAATACGGATGGTTACGGTTTCGTCGCCAATCTCGATGAACGTCATCCGGGCTGGGACAAGACCGAGCGGGCCGTGGTTTTGGGTGCCGGCGGCGCAAGCCGGGCAGTCATTCAGTCCCTGCGTGATCGCGGTATTGTCGAGATCCACGTCCTCAACCGTACGGTCGAACGTGCGCGTGAACTGGCCGACCGTTTTGGACCGCGGGTCTTTTCCCATCCCCAGGCAGCGCTTCATGAGGTCATGCAGGGCGCCGGGCTTTTCGTGAACACGACATCGCTCGGCATGGATGGAACGGAAGCGCCGCATCTTGATTTTTCGCCGCTGGCCGCCCAGGCCGTCGTGACCGATATCGTCTATGTGCCTTTGAAGACCCCGATCCTGAAGATGGCGGAAAAGCAAGGCATTGCGACGGTTGACGGATTGGGCATGCTGCTTCATCAGGCAAAACCCGGTTTCATGCGATGGTTCGGCAAAATGCCTGAGGTCGATGAAACCCTGCGTTCTCTCATCATCGAGGACATGGAGAAACATTGATGATTGTCATCGGTCTCACCGGCTCGATTGGAATGGGAAAAACGACGACCGCCAAGCTGTTTGCGGGGGAAGGGGTTCCGGTTCTCGATTCGGATGAGGTCGTGCATGGGCTATACCGGAGCGAAGCCGTTCCGCTGATTGAGGCAGCCTTTCCGGGTACCACCGTTTCCGGTGTGGTGGACAGGCAGAAACTCGGCGATGTCTTGCGGAAGAATCCGGCTAATTTTGGCAGACTGGAAGAGATCGTACATCCGCTGGTGCGCAAGAGGCAGGAAGCCTTTCTGGCGGCGGCAAGGAAAGACGATCGGCAATTCGCCCTCCTCGATATTCCCCTGCTGTTCGAAACCGGGGCGGAAAGTCGCGTCGATAAAGTCGTGGTGGTAAGTTGTGCGCCGGAGATTCAGCGAGAGCGGGTTTTGTCCCGTCCTGGCATGACGGAAGAGAAATTCGAAATGATCCTCGCCCGGCAGACGCCCGATGCGGAAAAGCGCCGGCGTGCCGATTTTATCGTCGATTCCGGAAGTGGTGTCGAAGCAGCACGGGATCAGGTAAGAGAGATATTGCAGAAACTGGCCGCTGAGTCGCGCCGCGGAGAGATGAATGCGTGAGATCATTTTCGATACGGAAACCACAGGCCTTGAATCGAAGCTGGACCGCGTGATTGAAATCGGCGGTATCGAGCTGATCAACCACTTTCCTACCGGCCGCACGCTGCATCTCTATATCAGCCCTGAAGATCGCAAGGTTCATCCCGACGCGCTTGCCGTTCACGGCATTACCGACGAGTTTCTGAAAGACAAACCGAAATTCGCCGAGGTCGTCGACCAGATTCGTGACTTCTTCGATGGTGCGCGCTGGGTGGCGCATAATGCCACATTCGACATGGGCTTCATCAATGCGGAATTCGCTCGCCTCGGCATCGAACCGGTGTCCGCCGATCTGGTGACGGACACGCTTTCGCTTGCCCGCCGCAAGCACCCCATGGGGCCGAATTCGCTGGATGCGCTTTGCCGGCGTTACGGCATCGATAATTCCCACCGTACCAAGCACGGCGCACTTCTCGACTCCGAACTGCTGGCCGAAGTCTATATTGAAATGATCGGCGGGCGGCAGACGGCGCTCGGCTTCGGTTCCGCCGCCAAGCAGGAAACCATTGTCATCGAGGATGATGTGCCGCTTGCGCCGCTGCAAAGACCGAGCCCCTTGCCCTCAAGACTGGATGCGGAAACGGTGGCGGCCCATGGCAAGCTCGTTTTCGGCATGGGCGACAAGGCGATCTGGAACCGCTACCAGAATTGACGCCTGCTGAGGCGTTGAAATGGAACTCTGGCCAAAGAAAAACCCGGGCGAGGAACCCGGGTTTTGTTTTATCTGCAATGTAGGGCCTTGGGCACCGCTTAGTTCGGTACAGCCTGAACCTGGGCCTTGGCCTGTTCTTCGGCAACGCGCTGCGCAAACATCTGCGCGAAATCGATCGGGTCGATCATCAGCGGCGGGAAGCCGCCATTGCGGGTGACGTCGGCGATGATCTGGCGGGCGAAGGGGAAGAGCAGGCGCGGGCACTCGATGAACAGCACCGGCAGCATATGCTCCTGCGGGAAACCGGCAATGCGGAACACGCCGCCATAAACCAGCTCGGCCGCAAACAGGACCTTGTCGCCATCCTTGGCTTCCGCATTCAGCGTCAGGACAACGTCGAAATCCGAGCCGGAGATCGGGTTTGCGTTGACGTTGACATTGATGTTGATCGAAGGCGCATTCTCACGGGCCTGAAGCGAACGAGGAGCACCCGGATTTTCGAAGGAAAGATCCTTGATGTACTGGGCAAGAATGTTGAGGGAAGGACTTACTGCGCCCTGTGCACCATTTTCAGCGGTCATTACGTTTCCTCACGGCGTGAATTCGTGGAAGGCGGTCTATCATTTCGACCCGGGGCTTACAACCCTTCGTGATCGGGTCATCGCGATCCATTCCGCCCGAGATCAGGGTTTGGGCAGGTCGCGATCATCAGGTTTGCGCGACCGTGGGGAACCCTTTGGCTCCTCGCGGTGAAACTCCTCCTCGTCGAGATCCACCACCTTCGAATTGCCGGCATGTCCTGGACCGTTGCGAAAGCCGGAAAAATCACCGGGCTGAGGACCGGATTGCTGGCCGGATTGCCGAAACGAACCCGCAACGACGACCCGCGGTCCGAAGGCTTTCCAGAAAAACCGCCGTACGATCGGAGACAGAAGCAGAAGGCCGAGAATGTCGGTAATGAAGCCGGGAATGATAAGCAGGATCCCGGCAACGACGCGCATGGCGCCATTCACCAGTTCATCCGCCGGCTGCGCGCCGGTGCGGCCCGCATCCTGAAGGTTTCTCACCATGCCGATGCCGCCGAGACGTAGGATCAGGAGCCCCAGAAACGACGTGAACAAGACAAGCGCCAATGTCAGCCACAAGCCGATCGCTTTGCCGACGATAATGAAGCCGGCAATTTCGAGAATGGGCATCATCAGGATGACGATGGGGAGAAAGGAAAAACGCATCTTCTAGCCTTGCGTGTGCATCTCTGGCAGATTGCCGGTTCCCGGGACACCGATGATTGAATCTGCACATTTGAATGATGATAAGATGCAGACTATATGATGGTGAGGTTTTCGAATTTAAATGGCGGTTTTGGTAAAACATGGGCTTTAGCGACTTTATCACATTGTTTTTTCTCGTTGCAGCGGTGCTGATCTTCTTTCAGCTGCGCAGTGTCCTTGGCCGCCGCACGGGCAATGAGAAGCCGCCATTCGACCCCTATAGCCCGCGAGATGTGGCAAAGGGCCCCGTTGCAGATGATAACAAGGTCGTGACCTTGCCGAAACGCAGCGAGGCAGAGGATGAGAACCGCTTTGCCGAGGCGGATGCGCTAGCGCCCGTCGATAGCCCACTCAATGCATCGCTGCGTGAGGTGATGACCAGGGACCCGTCCTTCGGTCCCAAGGAATTCCTGAACGGCGCTCGCATGGCTTATGAAATGATCGTCATGGGTTTTGCCGATGGCGATCGAAAGACGCTCAAGAACCTTCTGTCGAAGGAGGTTTTCGATGGTTTCGAAGCGGCGATTTCAGAGCGGGAAGGTCGTGGCGAGGTGGTGAAGTCCACCTTCGTGGGCATCGAGAAAGCAGATATTACCCAGGCCGGTGTGCGCGATTCCGAAGTGCAGATCACCTTGAGGATCATCAGCCAGCTGATTTCGGCGACCTATGACAAGGACGGCAAGCTGGTGGATGGCGATCCGGATACGGTTGCGGAGGTGGATGATATCTGGACCTTCTCGCGCGATATCCGCTCGCGTGATCCGAACTGGAAGCTGATCGCTACCGAATCCGAGCAATGACCGCGCCCTTTTCGATCGAGGAAGTTTCTTTCAGCGACCTGCCCGGATGGCGGCAAGACGATCCGGGCAAGCTTTTTCCCGCGATGGCGACAATCCTGTCGCATCTTCGGAACGCAAAACCCTACAGGACCGGCGCGCTCGGGGTCACGGCGGCGGAACTTGTTTCGCTTCTGGAAATTGCTGAGAAAAACCCAGCAAACAGTCCGGAGCAAGCGCGCCGGTTTTTCGAAACCAATTGCGTGCCTTTCAGGATTTCTTCGGCTCCGGGAAAAAGCGGTTTCGTAACCGCCTTTTACGAACCCGAATTGGAAGTGTCATCTGAACCCGACGACATCTGGCGTTATCCGATTTACCGCCGGCCGCCCGAACTGGTGGATATCGACGATACCAATCGGCCCGCTGGCTTCGATCCGTCCTATGCTTTCGGCGGGGCGGATGAGGACGGTATTTCCTATTTTCCCGACCGCCAGGCGATCGATGAAGGGCATCTGGAGGGCAGGGGCCTTGAGATCGCCTGGGCGAGATCGAAGGTCGACCTGTTTTTTGTCCATGTGCAGGGTGCGGCGCGTCTGGTTTTTCCTGATGGCGCGGTAAAGCGCATCACCTATGCGGCCAAGGCCGGGCATCCTTTTTCGCCGATTGGCCGCCTGCTTCTTGATCGCGGGGAACTTGATCCGAAAACCGTATCGATGCAGACGATCCGCAAATGGCTCGCTGACCATCCCGACGAGGTGGATGGGGTGTTATGGCATAACCGCTCCTACATTTTTTTCCGGGAGGCGAATGTCGCAGATCTGGATATGGGGCCGATTGCCGCCGCAAAGGTGCCGCTCGTCGCGGGGCGGGCGCTTGCGGTGGACAGGCTCATCCACACGTTCGGGCTTCCCTTCTTCATCCATTCACCGTCGCTTACCCATCTCGATGGTGGAAAACCTTTCGCGCGGCTGATGCTGGCGCTCGATACGGGTTCAGCCATTGTCGGCCCGGCCCGTGGCGATATCTTCACCGGCTCCGGTTTCGAAGCAGGAGAGCTTGCCGGTACGGTGCGCAATGAGGCCGAGTTTTATATACTGATACCGCGGGTTGCTGCGGAGAGGTATCGGTGATGAAGAGCAGTCGCAAGCTTGGCAAGGAAGAGCGCATTCTGTGGGGAAAGGTCGCAAAAACCACGCGGCCGATCTCCGGCAGACTGGAAGACTTGCTGGCTTTCGAGGACATGGAGGAGCCTCCGGTTGAACCCGAGGTTTCCCAGGCCGGCAAGAGTAGCTTCCCGCGCATGCTTGCCGAGCCGGCCGAGCCGCCGTCAGCGGCTCCGGACAAAAAGCCGAAAATTCATCAGCCGATGGAAAAACCGGTCAAGCGCAAGCTCACGCGCGGCCGGCTGCCGCTGGAAGGGCGGATCGATCTGCACGGCATGTTCCAGAGCGAAGCCCATGCGGTGCTGCTTGATTTTCTGTTGCGCGCGCATGAACGGGGTCTCAGGCATGTGCTCGTCATAACGGGCAAGGGGCGTTCCATTGGCAGCGATGGCGCGTTGAAAAGGGCGGTGCCCATGTGGTTTTCCAAACCGGAATATCGCCACCTGATTTCATCCTATGAGGATGCATCCGCCAATCACGGCGGCGATGGCGCGCTTTATGTGCGGCTGGCGCGTCGGCGGGGTGAAAAATCATGACGCCCTTTGCGGAGGCCGTGCGGCAGCTTCGTGAACGCAAGGGCGTGACGCAGAAACAAATGGCCGCCGCCATCGGCGTGTCGCCGGCTTATCTTTCGGCGCTCGAGCATGGCAAGCGCGGTAAGCCGAGCTTTGATCTGCTGCAGCGCATCGCCGGATATTTCAACATCATCTGGGACGAGGCGGAGGAATTGTTCTTTCTGGCCGGCTCGTCCGACCCGAAAGTGGTGATCGACACCATCGGCCTGCCGCCGCAATATACGGCTTTCGCCAACCGTCTCGCACGGGATATTCGCAAGCTGCCGCCGAGTGTGATAGAGGAACTGTCAGCCTTGCTGCAAAAAAGCCGTTCTTGCGATTGAAACCCCTCTATCCCCTGCTTTATTCAGCATCCTGAAGCATGCGGCCTTTGGGATTGGGTGTAGAATTTCTATAGTCGCATGTCGGATTTGAGTGATTCGCTGGCTTCAGGCCTTCTCACTGGAAACCTGGCCAGGAAAACTTTGGAAAGAGTACTTATGACCGAAACATCGTCAAGCGAAGTCGGCGCGAATGCGGAATATGGAGCCGATTCGATCAAGGTTCTCAAGGGCCTTGATGCCGTGCGCAAACGGCCCGGCATGTATATCGGTGATACCGATGACGGTTCCGGCCTGCATCACATGGTCTATGAAGTCGTCGACAATGCCATCGACGAGGCTCTCGCCGGTCATGCCGATCTGGTGACGGTGACGCTGAACGCCGATGGCTCCGTGACGGTGACGGATAACGGACGCGGCATTCCGACCGACATCCATTCTTCCGAAGGCGTTTCCGCCGCCGAAGTCATCATGACCCAGCTGCATGCTGGCGGTAAATTCGACCAGAATTCCTACAAGGTGTCCGGCGGCCTGCATGGCGTGGGCGTGTCGGTGGTCAATGCGCTCTCGGTCTGGCTGAAGCTCAGAATCCGCCGCAATGGCAAGCTGCATGAAATCGGCTTCACCCATGGCGTTGCCGATGCGCCGCTTTCCGTCATTGGCGAATATGAAGGCCGTTCGGGCACGGAAGTCACCTTCCTCGCAAGCCCGCAAACCTTCACCATGACGGACTATGATTATGGAACGCTGGAGCATCGCCTGCGCGAGCTCGCATTCCTGAATTCCGGCGTGCGCATCCTGCTCACCGACAAGCGCCATTCTGATATCAAGCAGGAAGAGCTGCTGTATGATGGCGGCCTCGAAGCCTTCGTCCGTTATCTCGACCGTGCCAAGAAGCCGCTGGTGGACAAGCCTGTCGCCATCAAGGGCGAAAAGGACGGCATTACGGTTGAGGTCGCGCTCTGGTGGAACGACAGCTACCACGAGAACGTGCTCTGCTTTACCAACAACATTCCCCAACGCGACGGCGGCACCCATATGGCCGGTTTCCGCGCGGCGCTGACCCGTCAGGTAACCTCCTATGCCGAAACTTCCGGCATCCTGAAAAAGGAAAAGGTAAGCCTGCAGGGTGAGGACTGCCGCGAAGGTCTGACGGCCATTCTTTCCGTCAAGGTTCCCGACCCCAAGTTTTCCTCGCAGACGAAGGACAAGCTCGTTTCGTCCGAAGTGCGTCCGGTCGTGGAAAGCCTCGTCAACGAAGCGCTCTCCACCTGGCTGGAAGAACATCCGTCCGACGCGAGAATCCTCGTCGGCAAGGTGGTGGAAGCGGCGGTTGCCCGCGAAGCTGCCCGCAAGGCGCGCGAACTGACGCGCCGCAAGGGTGCGCTCGATATCGCCTCTCTGCCCGGCAAGCTTGCCGACTGCTCCGAGCGCGATCCGGCGAAATCCGAACTTTTCCTCGTTGAGGGTGACTCCGCTGGCGGTTCGGCCAAGCAGGGCCGCTCGCGCGAAACGCAGGCGATCCTGCCGCTGCGCGGCAAGATCCTCAATGTCGAACGCGCCCGTTTCGACAAGATGCTGTCCAGCCAGGAAATCGGCACGCTGATCACGGCACTTGGCACGTCCATCGGCAAGGATGAGTTCAACGCCGACAAGCTGCGTTACCACAAGATCATCATCATGACGGATGCTGACGTCGACGGCGCTCACATCCGTACCCTGCTGTTGACCTTCTTCTTCCGCCAGATGCCGGAACTGATCGAGCGCGGCCATCTCTATATCGCCCAGCCGCCGCTTTATAAGGTCACGCGTGGCAAATCCGTGCAGTACCTCAAGGATGAAAAGGCGCTGGAAGAGTACCTGATCTCCATGGGTATCGAGGAAGCATCGCTGACCCTCGGCTCTGGCGAAGTGCGCGTCGGCGCCGATCTTCGCGAAGTCATTCTGGATGCGTTGCGCATGCGCTCGCTGATCGACGGGCTGCATTCCCGTTACAGCCGCTCGATCGTGGAACAGGCTGCCATTGCCGGCGCGCTGAACCCCGAGCTTTCGGCCGATGCCGCCCGCGCCGAAGAAACCGTTGCCGAAGTGGCGCGGCGTCTCGACATGATTGCGGAAGAAACCGAACGCGGCTGGTCCGGCACCGTGCTGCAGGATGGCGGTTTGCGCTTCGAGCGCATGGTGCGTGGCGTCAAGGAAGTCTCGACGCTGGATATGGGCCTGCTCGGTTCGGCCGATGCCCGCCATATCGATCAGCTCGCGGCCCGCACGCGCGATATCTACGTCACGCCGCCGGTCCTGCAACGCAAGGATGGCACGATGGAACTGGCTGGTCCGCGCGCGCTGCTGGATGCGATTTTCGCGGCCGGGCGCAAGGGTCTTTCCATGCAGCGCTACAAGGGTCTTGGCGAAATGAATGCCGAGCAGCTGTGGGAAACGACGCTTGACGCCAATGTTCGCTCGCTTCTGCAAGTCAAGGTCAACGACGCCACCGATGCTGACGGCCTGTTTGCCCGCCTGATGGGTGACGAAGTGGAGCCGCGCCGCGACTTCATCCAGGAAAATGCGCTGAGCGTTGCAAACCTCGACATTTAATCCTGTGGAGCAGTTCGCGTAACGATTCACGTGAAACGAAACTTTAACAAAAGGCCCGGCGGTCAATTTCCGCCGGGCCTTTTGTTTTGTGCGGACAAGCTGATATCAGTCGGTCTTGCCCGTGAAGCGTCCTTCAAAAGCCACGTCTGAAAGAGGCAGACGCTTGCTCGGTACTTCCCGTTCCGCCAGATCATCAGGAAGAACGGACTTGTCGGTCAACGTGCCGATGGCGACCCCGGCCTCCACCCTGTAGCCTTCCGGAATATTTAGCCTCTCAACGATTTGGTCTTTCAAGATGCCGGCCATGCCGTGGGCGTGGTACCCGAGCAGATGCGCCTGCATGGCAAGCGAAAACCAGGCAGCACCCGCATCGAAGGAATGGGTCGCGGATGGCTTTTTCTCACCTTCGCGCGAGATGTTATGGTCGCGGGAAATGACGAAGAGCAGCACGGAGGCGTTTTTTGCCCAGCGCTGGTTTCCTTCCATCAGCAGTTCCACGAAGAGCGGCCAGTCTTCACTATCCTTGTGCGCATAGACAAACCGCCATGGCTGATAGTTGGAAGCGGAGGGTGCCCAGTGCGCCGCATCCAGAATGGTCATCAGATGCTGGGGCGGCATGGCGTTGCCGTCGAAGGCGCGGGGAGACCAGCGATCAAGGAAGAGGGGATCAACGGGATATTCGGATTGCCGGGAATTGCTGTTCGTCACGGGCCATGTCCTTTTGATTGACGGGAAGGAAAAGGTATTTTTCGAAACTTGGCGCAGTCAAGGGGTGACAAGTATGAATGCATCGTTCATATATGCATCACCTTGTCTGACAACCGGGAGAGAGTTCCATGAAATTGATGCGTGTTGGCCAGCCCGGCCAGGAAAAACCTGCAATCCTCGACGCGGAAGGAAAAATCCGCGATCTGTCCGCCCATGTGAAAGATATCGGCGGCGACGCCATTTCTCCCGAGGGCCTCAAAAAGATCGCCGCGATCGATCTGAGCACGCTTCCAGTCCTGAACGAAGACCGCATCGGCGCCTGCGTTGCGGGAACCGGAAAATTCATCTGCATCGGCCTTAATTTCTCCGACCATGCCGCCGAAACGGGTGCCACCGTACCGCCGGAACCGGTCATTTTCATGAAGGCGACCTCGGCCATCGTCGGTCCGAATGACAACGTCACCATTCCGCGCGGTTCTGAGAAGACCGACTGGGAAGTCGAGCTCGGTGTTGTCATCGGCAAGACCGCCAAATATGTCTCGGAAGCCGATGCTCTTGACTACGTTGCCGGCTATTGCGTTTCGCATGATGTTTCCGAACGCGCCTTCCAGACGGAGCGTGCCGGCCAGTGGACAAAGGGCAAGTCCTGCGACACCTTTGGCCCCATCGGCCCCTGGCTGGTGACGAAAGAGGAAATTACCGACCCGCAGAACCTCGGCATGTGGCTAAAGGTGAACGGCCAGACCATGCAGGACGGCTCCAGCAAGACCATGGTTTACGGCGTCGCCCACGTTGTCTCCTATCTCAGCCAGTTCATGTCGCTGCATCCCGGCGATGTCATTTCCACCGGCACCCCTCCCGGCGTCGGCATGGGCCTGAAGCCGCCGCGTTACCTGAAGGCGGGTGATGTCGTGGAACTCGGTATCGAGGGCCTCGGTTCCCAGAAGCAGACCTTCGTCGCCGACATCTGATCGCAACGGCGTTCAACGGAAAGTGAGGCGCTGGCGGGAAACCGCCGGCGCCTTCGATTTTGTGCACCTGCGAAAAGCTGCTATGGTTGAAAAAAAGAGCGTGATCGCGAGGGAGGCGTCATCAGTGTTCTACCATCTTTATGAAATGAACCATGCGGCCATGGCGCCGCTGCGCGCCGGTGCCGATATGATGCGCCAGGCCTGCAACAATCCTATGAACCCGCTTTCCAGCACGGCTTTCGGAAGAAGCCTCGATGCCGGCTTCGAGGTTTTCGAACGCCTGACGCGCCGTTATGTCAAACCGGAATTCGGCCTTGCCACGACTATTGTCGATGGAGAGACCGTTACCGTTGCTGAAGAGACCGTCTGGTCGCGTCCGTTCTGCAATCTCGTCCATTTCAAAAAAGAGATCGATCCTGCCCGCCAACCTGAGCCGAAGGTGCTGCTGGTGGCGCCGATGTCCGGCCATTATGCGACCCTGCTGCGCGGCACCGTGGAGGCGCTGCTGCCTTCGGCCGATATTTACATTACCGATTGGGTCGATGCCCGCATGGTGGCAACGAGCGATGGGACCTTCGATCTCGACGATTACATCAGTTATGTCATCGAGATGCTGCGCGAGATAGGTCCGGGCGCGCATGTGGTCGCCGTCTGTCAACCGTCCGTGCCTGTTCTGGCCGCCGTTTCGCTTATGGAGGCCGATGGCGATAAATTTGCGCCGGCATCCATGACGCTGATGGGCGGTCCAATCGATACGCGCATCAATCCCACAGCCGTCAATGGTCTCGCCAAGGCGAAGCCGATCGAATGGTTCCGCGATAATGTCGTCATGCAGGTGCCGTGGCCGCAGCCCGCTTTCGGCCGCAATGTCTATCCCGGCTTCCTGCAGCTGTCCGGTTTCATGTCGATGAACCTCGACAAGCACATGACGGCGCATAAGGATTTTTACCTCAACCTCGTCAAGAATGACGGCGATTCCGCCGAAAAGCACCGCGAATTTTACGATGAATATCTGGCCGTCATGGATCTGACGGCGGAGTTTTATCTGCAGACGGTGGAAACCGTCTTCATCGACCATGCGCTTCCGAAGGGAAAGATGCTGCACCGGGGCAGGGCGGTCGATCCCGCCGCCATTCGCAATGTCGCATTGTTCACCGTGGAAGGGGAGAATGACGATATTTCAGGCGTCGGCCAGACAAAGGCGGCCCATGATCTCTGCAGTAACCTGCCTGAAGACAAACGCGCCCATTACATGCAGCCGGATGTCGGCCACTATGGCGTCTTCAACGGCTCACGCTTCCGGAAGGAAATCGTGCCGCGCATGCTGGATTTTATCCACAAACACCAGACTGCCTGACGTAAGATGGTGTGTGGTGTCATGCATTTGCGTGGCCAAGCGACGGACGAATCGGCTATGAAGGGTTCATGTTTTCGCTCCTCAGAAAATCCCTGAAGTCACCGGCGCCAAAGAAGGTTGCGCCGAGCCAGCGCACCGTCGCGGTGGCGGGCCGGCAGGTGCCGATCACGGTCAGGGAAAATCCGCGGGCCACGCGCATCACCTTGCGCATCGAACCGGGCGGCCGGGCGTTGAAGCTGACGATCCCGATGGGCCTGCATCACCGCCAGGTGGATGATTTTCTCGAGAGGCATCAGGGCTGGCTGGAAGGCAAGCTTCTGAAATTCAGCCTCGATGACGGTTTGCGTCCGGGCGCTACCATCGATATCAGAGGCATATCCCACCGCATTGACCATACCGGCAGCCTGCGAGGGCTGACACATATCGCGAAAGACGCCGATGGCGTCGACGTTCTGAAAGTCAGCGGCGCGCCGGAACATCTGAGACGACGGATCGCGACATTCCTGAAAAAGGAAGCGAAGGCCGATCTGGAACGGCTTGTCGCCGTTCATGCCAGCGCTGCCGGCCGGCCGGTGCGGTCCATCAGCATGAAGGATACACGTAGCCGCTGGGGCTCCTGTTCCCATGATGGAAACTTGAGCTTTTCCTGGCGTATCGTCATGGCCCCGGAAAAGGTCATCGATTATCTTGCCGCCCATGAGGTCGCGCATCTGAGCGAAATGAACCACGGTCCGAAATTCTGGGCCTTGTGTGAAAAGCTGTGCCCGCACACCAATGAGGCCAAGGACTGGCTGAAACGCCACGGCTCCAAACTTCACGCCATCGATTTCGATTGAAACCTGCGGCACGGATCGCCATCTGGATTCACGTGAAACATTCCATCGGGAATGGGTGCGATTTGGCTCGACTCTTGTCGCATTTCATGTCAGGTCGCGGGTATGAAACCGGATATCAAGATTTGCGGATTGAAGACACCGGAAGCGCTGGAGCGTGCCGTCAGGCGCGGTGCGTCCCATGTCGGTTTTATTTTCTTTGAAAAAAGCCCGCGCAACATCGAGCCCGATATTGCCGGCAGGCTGGCGGAAGCCGCCCGTGGCGCCGCCAAGGTGGTCGCGGTCACCGTCGATGCCGATAATGATTATCTCGATGAAATCGTTGATCTCGTAAAACCGGATATCCTGCAGCTGCATGGCAATGAAAGCCCGGAACGGTTGCTGAACATCAAGGCGCTTTATGGCCTGCCCGTCATGAAGGCGATTTCCATTCGCGACGCCGCTGATCTTGCCAAAATCGACCCTTATATTGGAATAGCCGATCGTTTTCTGCTGGATGCCAAGGCGCCGGCGGGCTCCGACCTGCCGGGTGGTAATGGCGTCTCGTTCGACTGGACCATCCTGCGATCACTTGACGGAAGCATCGATTACATGCTTTCCGGAGGGTTGAACAAGGACAATGTCGCTGAGGCTCTGGCGGAAACCAAGGCAAGCGGACTAGATTTGTCGTCCGGTGTCGAAAGCGCGCCGGGCATCAAGGATCTGTCCATGATCGATGCATTTTTTGATGTGGTGAATGATTGGTCGAAAGGCCCAAAGGGAGCTTGAAGTGAACGACGCGCCAACACCCAATTCTTTTCGTGCTGGTCCTGATGAGGACGGCCGTTTCGGTATTTACGGAGGTCGCTTCGTTGCCGAAACGCTGATGCCGCTCATTCTGGATTTGCAGGCGGAATGGGACAAGGCCAAGACCGATCCCGCGTTTCAGGCGGAACTCAAGCATCTCGGCGCGCACTATACCGGTCGCCCGAGCCCGCTTTATTTCGCGGAACGCCTGACGGCGGAACTTGGTGGCGCGAAGATCTATTTCAAGCGCGAAGAGCTGAACCACACCGGCTCGCACAAGATCAACAATTGCCTCGGCCAGATCCTGCTTGCCAAGCGCATGGGCAAGACCCGCATCATCGCGGAAACCGGCGCCGGCCAGCACGGCGTTGCCTCCGCAACGGTGGCAGCACGTTTCGGTCTTCCCTGTGTCGTTTATATGGGCGCGACGGACGTAGCCCGTCAGGCCCCGAACGTCTTCCGCATGAAGCTTCTGGGCGCCGAGGTGAAACCGGTGACAGCAGGTCATGGCACGCTCAAGGACGCCATGAACGAGGCCCTGCGTGACTGGGTTACCAATGTCGAGGATACCTATTATCTGATCGGCACCGCGGCCGGCCCGCATCCCTATCCGGAAATGGTTCGCGATTTCCAGGCGGTCATCGGCGAGGAAGCCAAGGCGCAGATGCTGGAGGCGGAAGGCCGCCTGCCGGATCTGGTCATTGCGGCTGTCGGCGGCGGTTCGAACGCCATCGGCATCTTCCATCCTTTCCTCGATGACAAGAATGTCCGCATCGTCGGCGTCGAGGCGGGCGGCAAGGGCCTTTCCGGTGACGAGCATTGCGCTTCGATCACGGCCGGTTCGCCGGGCGTGCTGCATGGCAACCGCACCTATCTGCTTCAGGACGAGGATGGCCAGATCAAGGAAGGTCATTCCATTTCCGCCGGTCTCGATTATCCCGGCATCGGCCCGGAACATTCCTGGCTGAACGATATCGGCCGCGTGGAATATGTGCCGATCATGGACCATGAGGCGCTGGACGCCTTCCAGATGCTGACCCGCCTCGAAGGCATCATTCCGGCTCTCGAGCCGAGCCACGCTTTGGCAGAGGTCATCAAGCGCGCGCCAAAGATGGGCAAGGATGAAATCATCCTGATGAACCTCTCCGGCCGTGGTGACAAGGATGTCCACACCGTCAGCAAGTTCCTTGGAATGGATGTATAGATCATGACTGCACGTATGGACAAGCGCTTTGCCGATCTGCGCGCTGAAAATCGCCCGGCCCTGATTACCTATTTCATGGGCGGCGACCCGGATTTCCAGACCTCGCTCGGCATCATGAAAGCGCTGCCGGAAGCCGGTGCTGACGTCATCGAACTCGGCATGCCCTTTTCCGACCCGATGGCGGATGGTCCGGCCATTCAGCTGGCCGGCCAGCGCGCGCTGAAGGGCGGACAGACGCTGAAGACCACGCTCGATCTCGCCCGCGAGTTCCGCAGGCAAGACGATGCAACACCCATCGTGCTGATGGGCTATTATAATCCGATCTATATCTATGGCGTCGAAAAGTTTTTGGACGACGCGCTGGCGGCTGGCATCGATGGCCTGATCGTAGTCGATCTTCCGCCGGAAATGGACGATGAACTCTGCATACCGGCGCTTGCGCGCGGCATCAACTTCATCCGTCTCGCTACCCCGACTACGGATGGCAAGCGCCTGCCGACCGTCCTTAAAAATACCTCAGGTTTCGTTTATTACGTTTCGATGAACGGTATCACCGGTTCGGCGCTTCCCGATCCCTCGTTGATCTCGGGCGCTGTCGGTCGTATCAAGGCGCATACGGAACTGCCGGTCTGTGTCGGTTTTGGTGTCAAGACGGCCGATCATGCAAAAGCGATCGGCGCGGTGGCAGATGGCGTTGTGGTCGGTTCGGCCATCGTCAACCAGATTGCTGGCAGCCTGACCAAGGACGGGCAGGCGACCGCCGATACCGTGCCGGCCGTTACGACGCTGGTAAAAGGACTTTCAACGGGCGTGCGTGCGTCGCGCCTTGCCGCTGCGGAATAAGCGCGCGGCCCAGTCAGGAGTAGACAGTTGAACTGGATCACTAATTACGTTCGGCCGCGGATCAATTCCATGCTTGGCCGCCGCCCGGAGGTTCCGGAGAACCTGTGGATCAAGTGCCCGGAAACGGGCGAAATGGTCTTCCACAAGGACCTGGAAGACAACAAGTGGGTCATCCCGGCTTCCGGTTACCATATGAAGATGCCGGCCAAGGCGCGCCTTGCCGATCTTTTTGATGGTGGCGTCTATGAGGCCCTGGTCCAGCCGAAGGTAGCGCAGGACCCTCTGAAGTTCCGCGATTCCAAGAAATACACCGACCGTCTGCGTGACAGCCGCACGAAAACCGAGCAGGAAGACACGATCCTTGCCGGTGTCGGCCACTTGAAGGGCCTGAAGATCGTTGCCGTCGTGCATGAATTCCAGTTCATGGGCGGTTCGCTCGGCATCGCCGCCGGCGAAGCCATCGTCAAGGCCTTTGAGCGTGCGATTTCCGAGCGTTGCCCGCTCGTCATGTTCCCGGCCTCCGGCGGGGCGCGCATGCAGGAAGGCATTCTTTCGCTGATGCAGCTGCCGCGCACCACGGTTGCGGTAAACATGCTGAAAGAGGCAGGCATGCCCTATATCGTGGTTCTGACGAACCCGACGACGGGTGGTGTTACGGCCTCCTACGCTATGCTGGGTGACGTACATATCGCCGAGCCGGGCGCCGAAATCTGCTTTGCGGGCAAGCGTGTGATCGAGCAGACCATTCGTGAAAAGCTGCCGGAAGGCTTCCAGACCTCGGAATACCTGCTGGAACACGGCATGGTGGATATGGTCGTCGACCGCCGCGAAATCCCGGCCACGCTGGCCAATCTGCTCAAGATCATGACCAAAGCGCCTGCTGACAACGCAAACGCCGTCGTACCGCTGGCGGCTTCGGCCTGAGGAAAAAAATATGTCGCCCGGAGGCATAAACTGCCTTCGGGATGATGCTATACGTTGCATGATTTCATTTTTTGGTGCGGCGGACAAATGGCAAGCAAAACGCCTGAAAGGCGAACGGAAGACATGACGAAGCCCGCGATCGGTGAGGCCGAAAAGATCATTGAAGAGCTGATGCAGCTCCACCCCAAGGGGTTCGATCTTTCACTCGACAGAATTTCCCGTCTTCTCGAAAAACTCGGCAATCCCCAGAACAGAATGCCGCCGGTGATCCATGTGGCCGGCACCAATGGCAAGGGTTCGGTCACGGCCTTCTGCCGTGCCCTGCTGGAGGCGGCAGGGCTTTCCGTCCACGTGCATACATCGCCGCATCTTGTGAACTGGCATGAGCGGTACCGTATCGGCGTGGCCGGCGATAAAGGTCGTTATGTTGAAGACGAGATCTTTGCGGACGCGCTGCGCCGCATTGAAACTGCCAATGCCGGTCAGATGATAACGGTTTTCGAAATTCTGACTGCGGCGATGTTCGTGCTTTTTGCGGAACAACCCGCCGATGCCGCCGTCGTAGAGGTTGGCCTAGGCGGTCGATTCGATGCAACCAATGTAATCAACCACCCAGCCGTCTCCGTCATCATGCCGATCTCGCTCGATCATCAGGCCTATCTCGGTGACCGCGTGGAGCTGATAGCCGCCGAAAAGGCCGGCATCATGAAAAAGGGTTCGCCCGTCGTCATCGGTCATCAGGAATATGATGCGGCGCTCGAAACGCTGATTGCCACGGCGGAGCGGCTCGGTTGCCCGGTATCCGTCTACGGGCAGGATTTTTCCGCCCATGAAGAATTCGGCCGCATGGTTTATCAGGACGAGTTCGGTCTGGCCGATGCGCCGTTGCCACGACTTCCCGGCCGTCACCAGCTTGCCAATGCCGCTGCCGCGATCCGCGCCGTCAAGGCCGCCGGTTTCGAGGTGACGGAACGGATGATCGAAAAGGCCATGACCACGGTGGAATGGCCCGGCCGTTTGCAGCGTATCCTGTCCGGCAAAATCGCTGAAATGGCCCCGAAGGATGCGGAAATCTGGGTCGATGGCGGTCATAATCCCGGCGCGGGCGAGGTTATCGCCGAGGCGATGGCTGGCTTTGAGGAAAAGATGGCACGCCCGCTCTTCATCATTGCGGGCATGATCAACACCAAGGATCCGGTGGGTTATTTCAAGGCCTTCGCCGATATCGCCGAATATGTCTTCACCGTGCCGATCGGCGGCACGGATGCGGCGATCGACCCCGTGGTACTTGCCCATGCCGCCTTCGATGCCGGTCTTGTTGCGGCACCCACCTCGTCTCTCACGCATGCCTTGGAAGAGCTGTCGCGCCGCTTTAATCCCGAAGGACCGGCGCCGCGCATCCTGATCGGCGGCTCGCTTTACCTTGCGGGCAATGCGCTTACCCTGAACGGCACGGTTCCCCAATAAAAAAGCCCGGCATCACTGCCGGGCTTTTTTCATTCCATTGATATTGCTTATGCGGCGCCGGAAATCCAGGCTGAAAGCGCTGTCTTGGGAGCAGCGCCAACCTTGATATCAGCCACTTCGCCGCCCTTGAACATGGCAAGGGTCGGGATCGAGCGCACGCCGAACTGGGCCGCCAGTTCCGGGTTTTCGTCGATGTTGAGCTTTGCGACCTTGACCTTGCCGGCTAGCTCGGACGAAATTTCCTCAAGGCTTGGCGCGATCATCTTGCACGGGCCGCACCATTCGGCCCAGAAATCCACCACGACGGGTTCGGCGGATTCGAGGACTTCGGACTGGAAGTTGGCGGCATCGACTTTTACGGTAGCCATATCTGGCTCTCCTTTCAGCTAATCTTTTCCGCTATCGATGTGATGCGGGCGCGTCGGAATTTCAATGCCCCGGTATCTCACTTTGTCTTTATTGCGGCAAGGGCCTCTCTCATCGCATCGTCTTCGACTGCCACAAAAGCGGCATTTTCCGTATAGATCAGCGCACAGACAAATTTCTTGCCGGGATAGAGCGGTGCTAGAATTTCGCGATAGATGGCAAGCTGCGCCGTGTGGGAGAAAGGTATTTCACGCGCTTCGCGCGGCGGCACGCGGTTGGTCTTGTAATCGACCAGAATGACGCGATCACCATCCACGGCCAGCCGGTCGATGCGGCCGGAGACGGCATATTGCTGCCTGCCGATCGTCATCGTGCCCATGATCGACACTTCCGCGCGGCTGTTGGCGGAGAAGGCCGGTTGCACCGCCGGTTCGGACATGACGCGCAGAACCGCTCGTATCAAATGTTCGCGCTCGGCAGCAGGCCAGAAACGGGCCGCACGCTCCGCATAACGGCGCGCAGCCGCTTCCCGCTCCTCCTCGGTAAAATCCGGCAGGGCTTGCAGCATGCGATGCACTAGCCTACCGCGCTGCAGCGCCAGCGACGAGACATCGGTTTTCTCGCCGAAAAGCGGCGAACGCACGGCGAGATCGTCCGCGCCGTCATCAATGATGGTGCCGGCACCGGACGGGCTGAGCGGTCTCGGCAGGGAGGGCAGTGCCGGCAAGGGAGCGAGAAGTCCCGCCGGAAGGGCGTATTCTTCCTGCTGCTGCGTTTCCGGTAGCTTTTGCGGGATAGATGTCGTGCGAGCCTCGGATTTACGCCAGACAAGCCCCTGCCATTCCTCGCCATCCGCCATGAAAAGCTGCGGCTTGCAATGGTCTTCATTGTTGGCAAGCGCCGCCTTGACGATGGCATGCCAGCATTCGGGATTTTCCTTCTGGCCGCGATAACCGCAGACGACGAGATGATCAGCAGCGCGCGTCATCGCCACATAAAGCAGCCGTCGATATTCGTCTTCGGCGGCCGTCTTCAGTCGTTCTTCATCTGAGCGGATGAGATGGTTGGAAAAACCGCTGCCGGGTAGCCACACCGGGAAGGCGTCCTCACCCGCTTCAACGAAGCGCAGTTTCGGCACATGGCTGTGGTTGAAGGCTTTCGAACCGCCATCAACGACAAAAACAACCGGCGCTTCCAGGCCCTTGGAGGCGTGCACGGTCATGATGCGCACTTCGCCGCGATCCTTGTCCTGCTCGCGCTTCACTTCAGGAGAATCGGTTTCCAGAACGGACAAAAAGGCCTGCAGGCCGGGCAGGCCGGTTCTTTCGTGATCCAGCGCAAAGGACAGGAACTCATCCAGAACGTCGCTCGCCTCGTTGCCAAGCCGGCCGAGGAATTTTTTGCGCCCGTCATGCAGGGTCAGGACCGCTGCAAAGAAATCATGCACCGTGGCCGTTTTCGAAAGCACGATGAAGCCTTCCAGCTTGGCGGCAACGGTGGAAAGGTGACTATTCTCTTCCTGCGAAAGGATTTGCAGCCGTTTCCAGACGCTTTCCGTTTCCGATCGCGTGGCAGCAATGTCGAAAACGTCATCTTCCGTCAGGTTGAAGAGCGGGCTTTTCAAAAGTGCGGCGAGTGAAAGGTCATCTTCGGGCAGGACAACGAAATGGCCGAGCGCCAGAAGGTCCTGCACGGCAATGTGGTCGGTCAGGCGAAGACGGTCGGCACCGGCAACGGGAATGTTCTTGCGCCCTTTCAACTCCCGGGTCAGCGCATTAACGAAGGCATGGCGTTTTCTGACAAGCACCAGAATATCGCCGGGCTCGACGGTACGCTCGATACCTTTTTCGATAATGGTTTCGTTTCCGATCATATCGGCGATGCGCGCGGCGATACGGCGGGCAACGATGGTGGCCGGCGCACTTTCCCGCAGCGCATCGAAGGGGGCAGTCCAATCCTCTTCGTCTTCAGTGGTTTCCGGCGCCACCATGTCCCACACCTCCACAGTGCCCGGATGACCGGCCCGGTTGGATCGGTGTTCCACCGGTTCGTTATCGGCGCTGAGACCGCTGGCGTTATTCGGGTCTGAAAACACCTGGTCGACAGCGGCCAGCACATCCTGCGTGGACCGGAAGGATAGCGGCAGGCGGATGCGGTGAAAGGCCTGCTCCACAGAATCGACGCGCCTTTTGGTCTCTTCGCGCTCCTGCGAAAACCGTTCCGGCCGCGCACCCTGGAATGAATAGATCGACTGTTTTTCATCGCCCACGGCAAACAGCGTGCGCCGTCCCAAGCGGGCGCTCTCGCCCGTGAAGAAATCCGCCGCCAGTGACTGGATGATCGACCATTGCACCGGGCTCGTATCTTGCGCCTCGTCGACCAGAATATGGTCGATGCCCTGATCCAGTTTGTAATGCACCCAGGCGCCCGCCGTATCGCGGTTGAGGAGGTTGGCGGCGCGCTCGATCAGATCTTCGAAATCGAGCTGGCTTCGCTGTTTCTTCAGGTCTTCGAAATCGCCGATCAGCCTTTCGGCCAGAACAAGGGCGCATTTTGTCGCCGCCAGCATCCGCACCAGACGATAACGGTTGCGGCAGGAAACAACATGGTCACGCGCCAGCGTCAGCGCATCGAGAAGTTCGGGGGCGGATTTCTGCATACCCTTGTTGATGACATAGGTATCAGACTTCTTTTCGCCCTTGGCCGTCAGCAGCGCCGCTTCGATGAATTCCATCCGCCGGACGGGGTCCGTTTGGCGTTTTGCTTCCCTGAGCGCATAAGCGACATCGATGACGCGTGTTCCGCCCACCTCGTCGGCAAGGGCCAGATAGGTATCGAGCGCGAGGCCGGAGAGGCCGGGCAGAGGCCAGAAGGCGGCTGCCGCGGTTTCTTCGGTTTCCCCTTGGCCGATCTGCATCGCCTGCCGCAACCGGGCATCGATGCCGCCTGACTGTTTGGCGTCCAGAAGAAAGGCGCGAAGGGCGCTGCGGTTGGCGATGATGGCGGAGAGCAGTGATTCCAGCCCGCTTTCGTCGGCGAGATCAAGCACATAGGCAAGTGACTGCGCCAGTTCCGCATCGCTTTCTGTCGAAACCGCCGTCAGAAGCGTACGACGCGCCTCGGCCAGCAGCGTGGTCGCGGCGCGGTCATCGAGAACGGAGAAATGGCCGGCGACATTGGCTTCCAGCGGAAACTGGTGCAGCAACGCCTCGCAGAAGGCGTGGATGGTCTGGATTTTCAGCCCGCCCGGTGTTTCCAGCGCCTTGGCAAACAGCCTGCGCGCTTCGGCAAGCTTGATGCGATCCGGCGCCTTGCCTTCGATGGTGGCGATACGGTCCTTAAGATCGGAATCCGGCAAAGTAGCCCATTCCGCCAGACGGTCGAAAACACGGCTCGACATTTCCGACGCCGCGGCCTTGGTATAGGTGAGGCACAAAATCGCCGAGGGCCGGCACCCGGCCAGAAGCAGGCGAATGACGCGCTGGGTCAGGACATGGGTCTTGCCTGAGCCGGCATTGGCCGACACCCATGCGGAACTGGCGGGATCGGAGGCAAGCCGCTGCCGGGCGCTGGTCCAGTCGATCCAGCTTTCAGGCGTGTCGGCGGCGGGGCCGGCGTCGAAGGGATCAATCGTCATCGCCGTCTCCGGGTTCCGCCGTCGACCATTCCGAAACGCGGGCGAGGTGGTCATATTCCCCGCCATAGGATTGCTGCTCCTCGGGCACCAGCCGCGAGGCGAAGCCGTTTTCGCCGTTGCGCAGAGAATGAACGAATTTGGTGAGCTGTTCGATCGATTCAGTGGCGAGCTCAATCGCCGATTTCGGCGGTCTTTTGCTGCTTCGACTGGAATGTTCGTTATTGACCTGATCGGCAAAGAAGCGCTCGCCCGGCCGCAGGCGAACATAGATGAGATTGTCAGGCGTGGGCGAACCGGCTTCGCGGAAGGCGCCGCGCATCAGCGCTGCGGCTTCCAGCGCAAGCTGTGGATCAAGCAGCGCGCGCGCCTGATTGACGGAAGGCGCAAGCCCCGTCTTGTAATCGATAATATCCGCCTGGCCGTTCGTCTTGATGTCGATGCGGTCGGCGATCCCGGTCAGCCTTATGCCCGCCTCGGCGATTTCCTGCCCGGCGCGTGCCTCGAAAAAGCTGTGGCGGATGGACGGATGCCTTTCCTTCTCCCAGTCGATGAAGGCGCGGGCCACCGCCGCAAAACGCGGCCGCCAGATGACATCCACATGGGGAGGCAGGTTTTCCGCGTCGAAACACTCATCGAGAATGCGTTGCATGGCCGCGAGCGAGGCCGGTGTACCGGGAATATGCGCCTCGCGGGAATAACGCTCGATGATCGCGTGATAGAGCGTGCCGCGATCGGCGGCGTTCGGATCGCGGTTGAAGGGGGCAAGCGGGTCCAGCTTCAGGATGCGCCGCGCATAGATCGAATAGGGGTCGCGGCGCAGGCGGCCCACTTCGCTGAAGGAATAGCGCGTTGGCTGCAACTCGGCCGGCGGCTTCGGGGCAGGGCGCTTTGCCGCTTCCTGATCGATACTTTCATCCATCAATCCTGCCCAATGGCGATAGGTCTCGCCGCGCTTCTTCAGGCTTTCGGCAAATTTCTCGCCGCCCAGCGCCAGAAGACGCTGCAGCCAGCGTGAGGCGACGGCGGGTGTCGAGCCCTGCCTCAGCGCGCGGGTGTAAAAAATCTGCCGGGTGCCATTTGCCATCTCGAAATCATGCGCCAACTGGCCGATACGCCGTTCCGGCGGCTCCAGCCCAATCGTGGTCTTCATGGTGCGGGACAGAAACGGATTATTCGCTGTCTGGCCGGGCCAGAGCCCTTCATTGAGGCCGCCGATCACGACGGTGTCGACACTTTGCAGCCGTGCCTCAAGGGCGCCGAAGATGAAAATGCGCGGGTGGCGCATCGATCGTGGCTTGATCGATTCACCGGCCACCAGTGCCGCAAAAATATCGATCCATTGCGGTCCGTCCGCGTCGAGGATTTCGCCGTTTTCCATCAATTCGCCGAACAGCTCGGAAAGCTTGTCTCCCGCTTCACCGGACCAGAGTGCGGCAAGATCGTTGTTTTCATCCGCACAGATGGCTTCGATCACGCGGCCCGTCCGCTCCGCCCAGACGGACAGTGGCAATTTATCGGTGAAGGCGCGGCCGGATCGATCTCTGCGGATAAAGGCGGAGCCGAGCGGTTCGGTCGCAACGGCAATCCGCCGCGCCAGATCGCGCGCGGCCTCCGCGCTTGCCTGCGGCAGGGCCAGCCGCCAGGCGGGCGGGTGCCGGTCATCGCGCTGCACCACAAGCTGTGCATCCAGAACTGCTTCCAGATTGCCGATTTCGGTTTCCACACGGCCGCCGCGCAGCGCAATCAGCTCCAGCGCTTTCGAGGCTTTCGCGAAAGCTTCATCGGAAAGCCCGAAACGGCTGAGCGGATGTTTCAGGAGGGAAATAATTGGCACGGGGTCTCCGGGCCTGAGGATGGCCTCCAGCGCCAGTTGCGTCAGCCCGGCTTGCGGGGTGGCGGAAAGCGGCGTACCGGCCGAGTCGTCGGCTTCGATGCCGAAGCGCTGTAACTCCGTCGCCACGCGTCGCGCCAGTCCGCGGTCCGGTGTAATCAATGCTGCCTGCGATGGACGGCCAGCACCCGGTGCTTCAAGGGCCAGCCGCAAAGCCACTGCGATGGCCGTTGCCTCCTCGCGCTCATTGGCGGCTTCAATAAGCGTGGCGGTTGCGAAAGCATCGTCGAAAAAGCCGGGTTGCCTGTCTTCGCGCCAGCGATTCCAGTCGCTGGTGGATTTGGCCGGTGCGAGTGCGGCCGAAAACACCGCTGCGCGCTTTTCCAGATCGCCGTCAATGGCGCCAATCTGATCCACGTCATCGCGCAGGATGCCGAGCTTCTGCAACAGCATATAAAGCCCGTATTGCGAATGGGTGCGGCTCGAAGGATCGGTGGGGTCCTCGGCAATCGCCTGCCATTGTTCCTCCGGCATGGCGAGGTCGAGGCCGGGAAGCACAACGGTGCCTTGCGGCAGGGCGGCAACGGCGGCGATGAGATCGGCTGCCGCAGGAATGGAGCCCGTCGACCCTGCGACGATGATGGGTCCCGTATCCGGCAAATTGGCAAGCCGGTTCGCTTCCGCCCGCAGGATGGCGTTGCGATGCCGGCCGGCGGAGGAACGGTTGAGTTCGGCAAGCCGCGCCGGCCAGAAGACGCTGGCGATCCGCAGGAAGTCCGCAGTCAGCTGCCACCATTGAGCGTGATCGCCAGTATCGAGATGCTGAAGCGCTTCCCAGTCCTTTTCTTCCGTATCCATCGCATCGATCACCTCTGCAAGCGCACGCGCCAGCCATATGGCATCGGCGGGGCTGGCGGGGGCGACAAGCGGCGAATCGGAATGGATGGCCCGGATGGCGTCCGGCAGGCTGTTGCGCCAGGCGAGAATGAGACGCGCCAGTTCGATGAGCCGGCCGGTGCCGGAAATCGGCGGCGCCAGATCCATGATCTCAGGGTTTTCGATCTCGAAGAAGCCGCTATCGTCATCCGTCTCGCCCAGAGGCCGGATCAGCGGCAGAATGGCAGATCGGCCGCCTAGAAGATCGACGAATTCGGAGCGCAGCACGCGGGCGGAGCGCCGCGTCGGCACATAGATCGTCACCTTGGCAAGCGATAGCGGATCGGCCGGGTCGTATTTATAGCCTGATGTCAGCGTCCCATCACACAGCGTTTCCGCGAGCGTCCTGAGGAACGGTGTTCCCGCGGCGATCGTCAGGACGCGCTTTGCGTGGTGAGTAAGGGTCATGCAGAGCGTTTTTCCCTGAATTGCCGGATAATGCTTTCGGCGTCTTCTATTGCGTCGGGCGTGCCGACCGTAATCCAGTGACCATCCAGAGAAAGCCCGAAAAGCCGGTCTTTTCCGATGGCGCGATCGAAATAGATATTGAGGTTGAAGGCATCCACCGGCGCATCGTCCAGCAGTCGCGAATCCATGGCGATGGCGCCCGCATAAACTACCGGGGTTGGGTCGCCATCGCGATACCGCGCCAGTTTTCCGTCATCCGCCAGGTTGAAATCCCTCTTCCCATTGTGTCCGGTGGTGCGATCCATGTCGACGCAGAGCAGCGCCATATCCATGCGGGCGGGATCGAAGAATTGCGCAAGCTTGCGCAGGTTGCTGACCGCATTCAATTGCTCGCCGATCCAGAAAAGATCGGCATTCATGACGAAGACCGGGCCGGGTTCCAGAAGCTTCAGGCCCTTGGCAAGTCCGCCACCGGAATTCATCAGCTGCGACTGCTCGTCGGAAATCAGGATTTCGGCGTCGGTGCGGTTTTCGAGATGAGTAATCATCTGTTCGGCGTGGTGATGCACGTTGACGACGATTGTCTCGGCACCGGCTTCGACAAGGGAATCGAGCGCGTAGTCGATCATCGGTTTGCCGGCGATTTTCACGAGCGGCTTCGGGATCGTATCCGTGATCGGGCGCATCCGCGTGCCAAGCCCGGCGGCCAGCACCATCGCGTTTTTGATCGTCATCGTGGTCAACCGTCTTTCAGTCGTTAAATTCGATGCCCATGCGCAGGCACCAGTCTCTGAGTGGTGCGAGTTCCGGATGCGAAAGCGCTGCACTGAGATAGCGGAACGTCCTCGGCATATGTTTCATATAACCGGGTTTTCGATCCCGTTCCAACAGCCTCACCCAGATACCGGCGAGCTTGCAGTTGCGTTGCGCCGACATGATGGCGAAAGCCTTGAGGAAAGCGGCCTCATCGAAAGACGTGTTTCTTCTGCTCTCAAGATAGTGCGAAAGCAGACGCGCTTGCAGTTCGGGGGAGATGGTAACCCGGGCATCCTGCACGATGGAAGCGACATCATAGGCGGTCGGGCCGATCATCGCATCCTGAAAATCGATCAGGCCGACTTGCCGTATGCCGCTGTTTTGCGGCTGCCATATAAGGTTGGGTGAATGGAAATCGCGCAGCACAAGTCCCGTCTCACAGTCGGCGAGCTGGTCGATCAGCCTGTCCCATAGAGCGTAATAGTCGCTTTTTTCGCTATCGGTGAGGGGCTTGCCGCGTTTATGCGGCAGATACCATTCCGCCAGCAGCGAAACCTCGATCTTCATCGCCTGCCGGTCGAAGGGGGGAACCTCATAGGCGCTGCCGTCACCCACTGGCAGCAGGTCGGGCCGCGAGGCCTGGTGAAGGGCCGCGAGACAGGCGACGCTTTGCAGATAGCGGTCCTCTATCGGCGTCCCGTCAGGCGCCAGCACGCCCTCCCGCCCAAGGTTTTCCAGCAGGAGAGTGCCCTGATCGGTATCCGCCGCCAGAATCTCCGGCGCGCAAAAGCCGCTATTTCTCAGATAATTGCCAATAGCCACGAAGGAACGCGCATCCTGGGCAAGATGGGCGATTTCCGCATAGGTCTTGCCTTCAGCGACGATCGCCCCTCGCATGGGGCGCCGCCAGTCCATCAGGATAAGATCCGGCCCACCAGTTGAAACGGTCTCATAGGCGCGTGTGGAAGCATCGCCGCTTAGAAAGCGCCGGGCCGCATCGCCCCTGCCATTTTTCGCGAGAAATGCGCGGATGGCGAAAACCCGCTCAAGCCGTGCTTTCAGTTTTGCCGGAGCCTCGATGGAGGCGAGCCGCCCTTCGCCGGAATGTGTCAGCGTAAGGGTTACGGTCTGTTCCGGCGGTAGAATCTCGGCGGCGATATCCGGCCACTCGATCAGGCAGATGCCGTCCTCCAGCATCTCATGGATGCCGAGTTCGTCCAGCTCGGAAACATCCGAAAGCCGGTAAAGATCAAGATGGGCGACCGGAATGCGGGCGTCATAAGTCTGGATGATCGTGAAGGTGGGGCTCGGCACTTCGAGATCAGGCTCATCCGCCATCGCCCGGATGAAGGCTCGGGCGAGCGTTGATTTGCCGGCGCCGAGATCGCCGATGAGTGCGAGACAATCGCCGGGTTTCAAGGCCAGTGCGAGGTCTTCACCGAGCCTGATGGTGTCCTTCTCTCCCTCAAGGGGAATGGTGATCGGCAAGATGTCTTCGCTCATTCTGCGGCGATGGAATGCGGCCGTGTGCCGGAAGGAATGCGGCACGTGACGATGGTGCCGTTGCCGGGTCGGCTGTCGATGCTGACCGTGCCATGGTGCAGGCTGACGAAGCTTTCCACGATGGAAAGGCCAAGCCCTGCACCGGTTCGCCGCCCGCCATTGCCGCGCGTCGCGAAGCGGTCGAACACGCTCTTCAGCATGTCTTCAGGAATACCCGGACCCTTGTCCGCCACCGAGAACACGAAGTCACCTTCGCTGCGCTGGCAGGAGAGCTGAACCGAAGACCCTTCCGGGGCGAAATTGATCGCGTTGGTCAGCAGCTTGATGAGAATCTGCTTCAGTCGCTGGTGATCGGCCACGAGACTGCCGAGATGGGTCGGTGCAACGATCTCGAGCGAAATGCCGCTTTCCTGCAGCCGGTCGGCGATCTGCACCGAAACGTCTTCAAGCAATTCGTTCAGATCATTATCCGAATAATTGAGCTGCATGATGCCCGCGTCCACCGTCGCGAGATCGAGAATATCGTTGACGATGGTCAGGAGAACCGAGGAGGAGGTGGAAATATGGTCGAGATATTCGGCCTGCCGGTCCGTCAACTGGCCGATGCCGGGCGTCTTCAGGAGGTCGGTGAAGCCGATGATATTGGTCAGCGGCGAGCGCAGCTCGTAGGAAACATGCTGCACGAAATCGTTCTTCAGCTCGTCGGCCTTCAAAAGCGCGTCGTTCTTTTCCTTGAGCGCCCGCTCGGCCCGCACGCTGTCGGTCATGTTGACGAAAGTCAGCATGGTCTGTGAATCGGGCAGCGGAATGATGGCATAGTCGAGCACAAGGCCGGAAAGCAGTTCCAGCGTTCCCTGTCGCGAGGGCCGCTCATCATCGAAGCTGGTAATGAACTGGCTGAAGGCGCGCCAGCCGTCCGGCCTGTCATAAGATTGTGTGCAGGCGGTTTCGATGGCGCGGATATGGGTGCCAGTCTCAGCCTGTTCCGCGGTCACGCCCCAGAGCGCCCGGAATGCCGGGTTGGAGAGGCGAATGCGCCCATCCGCACCGAATACGGCGACACCTTCGGCCAGATGGTCGATGGTTTCGCCCTGCACCTTCACCAGCGTGTTGTAGCGCATCTGCAGGTCGACCTGCTCGGTCAGGTTCTCGAAAACCCAGGTCGCGCCGCCCTGCGGATGGGCGGTTGCGATGACCCGCAGGGTCTGGCCGTTCGGCAGGTGCCAGAGATCGGTCTTGGTATCCAGCGAACGGTAAACGGAAAGCGCCGCCTCTTTCCAGTTCTTCCAATTCAGCTGCTCCGGCAATTTGCCGGCGGTGCGCAGCCTGTCCAGAAGCTCGGAATTATCAGGGCTGGATTCGAGGAAAACGAGGTCGAAACCCCAGAGAGCCGCGAAAGCCTGATTGTAGAATTGCAGCCGCTGCCGGCCGTCGAAAATGGCGACGGGTGTTGCCAGATGATCGAGCGTTTCAGCGTGACTTTTCAGAACCCGCTTGAGTTCCTCGCTGATGGTTTCGGCTTCCGTTGCGTCGATAGCGATGCCAGCCGAACCGCCGGCTGTCTTGATATCCACGACGTCAAAGAAGGTGCGGTTTCCGGAAACAACCGTCGAAATACGGTCGTGATAGGGTGATTCCGGTGTCGCGGCCGCGCGTATCTTCTGCCGGGTAACCGTGTTCAGCAGCTCGCGTTTTTCATGAACGGCCTGGTCGGCGTCGCGTGCATCCACAGCATGCGCATAAGCGTGGTTGACCCAGGTGAGTTCGCCTTCGCCATTGCGCCGCCAGACCGGTTGTTCGATGGAATCCAGAAGCTCCTGAAATGTGGAGACCGAAGCGATCAGGCGCTCGCGCTCCACCTGCAATTCAGCGAGTTCCGCGCGCAGATTGTTGAGCGCGATGAAACGGGCAAAGGCATTGCCGCCGGAAACCCGGCCTTGAACTTCAATGACTTCGCCGCGCTGTGTTTCAATGGTTAGATCGAAACTCTGCGCATGGCTGCGGAGTTTTTCGATGGATTTTTCAAGCTGGCTTGCGGATGCTGGTTTCAGCCAGCGGCCAAAGGCCAGAAAATCGTGATCCGCCTGCGGCACACCGGTTTCTGCCGGCAGCTGTCCCAGAAATTCGGGGCGCTTATCCGCGCCGTCCCAGATGACGATGCGGCGGCTCTTGTCGGAAATCAGCGCCTCGTATTTCGCGATCTTGTGGTGGGACTGGGCAAGCGCCTGACGGTATTCGCTGCTCTCCGCCTCGATATTGCCGCGCTGGCGCACGAGCCAGACAACGGAAAACAGCGTTGCCGAAAGCATGCCGACGAAAAGCGAATAGGTGATGGTTTCTCCGGATGAAAATAGCCGCGCGCCCGTCTTTGCCACAAGCCCGTCCTGCGCCAGCGCCATGCTTGCCGAGGCCAGAACTGTGCCCGACATCAGGACAGGAAGCCTCGCAAAGCCTGTCCGAACCGCACTGAATACCAGCCGGCAACGCGCAAGAGCCGCGCTCAATGCCACGCCAGCATGCGTGTTTTCAACGCGTTGAACTGTCTGCTCGCGCAGATCCGAATTGTGAACCGTCATCCCCGGTCTGTCTCCGTCCTATGTGCCGCATCTTCGACAAGACATCCCATTTCGTCCCCGCCGCCCTTTGGCGTGTCCGAATCAAGTCTGATGACAATACCGCCTTCATAAATCTGCGGAAAGGGAGCGCGCAAAAAAGATGCCGCGCACTTTGTCAAGTGCGCGGCATCTAGATGTTGTGTAATTTTAGTGGATATTAACTATGATATTAATATCTGTAGTGTTCAGCTTTGAACGGACCTTCCTTCGAGATGCCGATATAATCAGCCTGAAGGTCGGAAAGTTCGGTCAAGCGCACGCCAAGCTTCTCGAGATGAAGGCGTGCGACCTTCTCGTCGAGGTGCTTCGGCAGCACGTAAACCTCGTTCTTGTATTCGCCCTGCTTGGTGAAGAGCTCGATCTGGCCCAGCACCTGGTTGGTGAAGGACGCCGACATCACGAAGGACGGGTGACCGGTGGCGTTGCCGAGGTTCAGCAGGCGGCCTTCCGAGAGCAGGATGATGCGGTTACCCTTCGGGAACTCGATCATGTCGACCTGCGGCTTGATGTTCGTCCACTTCAGGTTACGCAGCGATGCGACCTGAATTTCATTGTCGAAATGGCCGATATTGCCGACGATGGCCATGTCCTTCATCTCGCGCATATGCTCGATGCGGATCACGTCCTTGTTGCCTGTCGTGGTGATGAAGATATCTGCAGACGAGATGACGTCTTCCAGGCGAACGACTTCGAAACCGTCCATGGCAGCCTGAAGCGCGCAGATCGGGTCGATTTCGGTGACCTTCACGCGGGCGCCGGCGCCCTGCAGCGAAGCGGCAGAACCCTTGCCCACATCGCCGTAACCGCAGACCACGGCAACCTTGCCGGCCATCATCACGTCGGTTGCGCGGCGAATGCCGTCGACGAGCGATTCCTTGCAGCCATACTTGTTGTCGAACTTTGACTTGGTGACGCTGTCGTTGACGTTGATGGCCGGGAAGGGCAGCAGGCCCTTCTTGCTGAGATCGTAAAGACGGTGAACGCCGGTCGTCGTTTCTTCCGTCACGCCCTTCAGCGCGTCGCGCTGTTTGGTGAACCAGCCGGGGGAAGCCTTGAGGCGCTTGTTGATCTGCGCGAAGAGGATTTCCTCTTCTTCCGAACCGGGATTGGACAGAACGTCCTCGCCGGCTTCAGCGCGTGCGCCGAGCAGGATATACATGGTGGCGTCGCCGCCATCGTCAAGGATCATGTTGGAGAGGCCGCCATCGGCCCACTGGAAGATCCTGTCGGTATATTCCCAATATTCCGTCAGGCTTTCACCCTTGACGGCAAAGACCGGAATGCCGGCTGCCGCAATGGCCGCTGCCGCATGATCCTGCGTCGAGAAGATGTTGCAGGAGGCCCAGCGAACATCCGCGCCCAGTTCCTTGAGCGTTTCGATGAGAACGCCGGTCTGGATCGTCATGTGAAGAGAACCGGTGATGCGTGCACCCTTCAGTGGCTTGCTTTCGCCGAATTCCGCGCGGCAGGACATCAGGCCCGGCATTTCAGTTTCGGCGATGTCCAGCTCCTTGCGGCCGAATGCGGCAAGGTTGATGTCGGCGACGATGTAGTCCTTCTCAAGGCTCATAAGGTTCTCCAGATCAGAAACGCCGCACCTGACGGCCCGGCTCTTAAACGTAGCAGCGGTTTAGCAGGCCCCGAACGATCTGGCAATAATGATATAAAGAAGTCTTTATGTCTTTATATGGCGCTGTCTCAGGCCTCTTCGCCGAAGCGGTCGGCGACCAGCGCTTCCAGTGCGGCCAGCGCCTCTGCTGCCTGATTGCCGCTCGCCTCGACATAGACGCTGCATCCGGGGCTTGCGGCCAGCATCATAAGACCCATGATGGAGGTGCCGCCAACGGTCATGCCGTCTTTGGAAACCGTGATCGTCGCGTCGAAACCTTCGACCATCTGCACGAATTTGGCGGATGCCCGGGCGTGGAGACCGCGTTTATTGATGATCGGTAGTTCCCGGGTGAATGGCGACATGGGCTGACTTCTTATTTGCCGCTCAAAACGCGGCTGGCGACGTTGATATATTTGCGGCCGGCATCGGATGCATCCTGAAGGGCCTTGTCCATATTGTCTTCGCTGCGAACGCCGGCAAGCTTGATCAGCATGGGAAGATTGACCCCGGCGATGACTTCGACATTGCCGTTGTTCATGACGGAAATCGCGAGATTGGAGGGCGTGCCGCCGAACATGTCCGTCAGGATGATGACGCCATTGCCATCATTGGCACGCGCAACGGCGTCGATGATGTCCTGCCGGCGCTGATCCATGTCGTCTTCGGGACCGATACAGACCGTCTCGATCAATTTCTGGGGACCGACGACATGCTCCAACGCATGGCGAAACTCCTCAGCCAGCTTGCCATGGGTGACAAGCACTAGTCCGATCATGAAATGCTCCCTTACACACGCACTCTCATTGCCGACTATCGCAACGCGGCAATCCTGTCCATCGGTGGGATTTCATCTTGATGAGGAAAATGCGAATCGCAAGCCTAAAATCGCCTGAATCACGGTCACTTCACATTCGTTTTAAAAAGATTCTGAGCAAGTGCAGCAAATTTTCCATAGGGCGTAAGACTGGAAAGCGGAATACGTAAGAGCGGAAGATGCCCGCCGCAGGGTAGCAACAACACCTCGTCATCTTCTGGAAGTCTTGGATTTTCAGGTGAAAGAACTGTCGTGACGGCGAAATGTAGTGGCGCGCGCGCAATGCTTTTCAACGAAACAATGCCGCTGCCGCGCAATTCCAGTAGACCGGCGATTGTTTCCGGCCGCTCGGCGATGATGGTTTCGCCGTCGCGATACACGAAAATCTGATCGTCCGCGATCAGTGCGGCCGGCAATCCGCAGCGTTCAGCCTCCGTCAGGAAGCTGAAGGCAAGCTCGCTTTTGCCGCTGCCCGATGGTCCGGCAAAGAGGATACCGGTGTTTTGAACGACGATGGCAGTGGCGTGAAGGTTGAAGCGTTCAGCGTTCATGGGTTTCAGCTGCCGGCAGCGACAGGGTGAAGCGCGCGCCGGAAATCACGCCATATTTGTCAACGACATTTTCCGCCCTGAGGCTACCGCCATGGGCTTCGGCGATCTGGCGGCTGATGGAAAGGCCAAGGCCCGAATTCTGGCCGAACCCTTCGCTCGCCGGCCGGTCGGTGTAAAAGCGCTCGAAGATCCGGTCGATATCTTCCGCCTGAATGCCGGGGCCGTTGTCCTCTACCTGCACGATGCAGCGATCCTTGTGACGGGAAAGGCGCACGGTGATGCGGCCACTTTCCTCGGCAACGAAGGAGCGTGCATTCTCGATGAGGTTGGTGACGATCTGGCCAATGCGGAGATCGTGGCCGTTCACCACGAACGAGGTCTTTGCGCCCGCTTTCCGGTCAACAGAATAGTCGATCGTCACGCTTTTCTTTTTGCTGCTTATCTGGCGGGATATGTCCACCAGACCCTTCATCAGCACATCGAGATCAAGCGGCGAGGCGTCGGCACGCGCCAACTCGGCATCAAGCCGTGACGCATCCGAAATATCGCTGATCAGGCGGTCGAGACGGCGGACATCGTGGAAGATGATCTCGGTCAGGCGCTGCTTGGACTCTTCGGTCTTGGCGCGCGGCAGGGTTTCCACGGCGCTGCGCAGCGAGGTCAGCGGGTTTTTGAGTTCATGGCTGACATCGGCGGCGAAACTTTCGATGGCATCGATACGGTCGTAGAGCGCCGTCGTCATTTCACGCAGCGCAATCGAAAGATTGCCGATCTCATCCTGGCGCGCCGAGAAATCCGGTATTTCCTCACGCGTCCTTGCGCCGCGGCGCACTCGGATCGCGGCGGCCGAAAGGCGCCGCAGCGGCGTGGCGATGGTGGAGGACAGGAGCAGTGACAGCACGATATTGACCAGGGTGGCGATGCCGAAGACGCGCATGATCGCAAGGCGCTCCGCATGCACGATCTTGTCGATATCGCCCGCCTGCGTCGACAGAAGCAGAACGCCGAGCACGGCCCGGAAGCGCTGTACCGGCACAGCCACAGAAACGATCAGTTCGCCCTTTTCGGTGACGCGCACGACAGCGCCGCGAACACCCGTCAGCGCATTCATCACTTCCGGATAGATCGAGCCGTCGCCACCCGGCGCTTCCTTATATTGCGGCAGGCTGCTGGGCTGCAGCATGCGGTTGAACATGCTGGTGAACCAGTCGCCCCAGGTCTGCGTCTCCGGCGTCACTGGCGGCAGATCGAAGCGCAGAACCTGACCGCGCGAATAAAGATGGCGGGAATCGAGCAGCAGGTTGGCGTCGGCATCGAACAGCCGTGCGCGGGTACGCGTCGGCGAGATCAGCCGCCGCAGCACCGGCGCCACCCGCTCCGGATTGATCGGGAAACTCAGGTCCTCGTCATTGGGGGCGGGGGTAATGCTCTGCCCCGCCTGCAATTCGAGCAGCTTTTCCGGATTGATGGTGATCGAATTGGTATCGACGGAGGCGGAAGCCGAGACCGCACCGGCAATGATTTCGCCCTGCGTCAACAGGCTTTCCACCCGTGCGTCGATCAGCCCTTCGCGGAACTGGTTGAGATAGAGAATGCCGCCGACCAGAACCACCGTCGCCGCAACGTTGAAGAAAAGAATGCGGCGCGTGAGGCTGGAAAACACCGCATTGCCGAAAATGCGCCGGATGATCGTCAGCGGATGGATACGATGGCGGCGTTCGCTGCCGCGTTCTTCGGCATCGTCACTATCCGAGACGGTTTCCGGCGTTTTCTTCAACACGTATTAAAGTCCTCACCACCCCAGATCGGGCGGTCCCTTCTGCTCGAGTCGGCTTCTTCAAGCCGCTTCGCGGAAGCGATATCCTACGCCATAAAGCGTTTCAATCATATCGAAGTCGCCATCGACGAGTTTGAACTTCTTGCGAAGACGCTTGATGTGGCTGTCGATGGTGCGGTCATCCACATAGACCTGTTCGTCATAGGCCGCATCCATCAGCGCGTCGCGGCTTTTCACCACGCCGGGCCGCTGCGCCAGCGAATGCAGGATGAGGAATTCGGTGACCGTCAGCGTCACCGGCTCACCCTTCCAGGTGCAGGTGTGGCGTTCCTGGTCCATGGCGAGCTGCCCGCGCTCGAGCGTGCGCGCCTGCTGATCGGCGGTCGGCTTCAGCACGCTGCCGGTTGCGGCGGAAGCCTCGCGGCTGCTGGCGCGGCGCAGGATGGCTTTCACGCGTTCCACCAGAAGGCGTTGCGAAAAGGGCTTGGTGATGAAGTCGTCGGCGCCCATCTTCAGGCCGAACAATTCGTCGATCTCTTCATCCTTGGAGGTGAGGAAGATAACCGGCAGATCCGACTTCTGGCGAAGACGCCGCAAAAGCTCCATGCCGTCCATGCGTGGCATCTTTATATCGAAAATGGCGAGCTGCGGCGGACGGGCGATCAACCCGTCAAGCGCGGAAGCGCCGTCCGTATACGTTTCGACCCGGTAGCCTTCGGCTTCGAGCGCGATCGATACGGAAGTCAGAATATTCCGGTCGTCGTCGACAAGCGCGATCGTCTGCATGTAGTTGGTCTCCATCGTCATTTTCTCGTAACTCCCGACATTCACCCAGCCAAGGTTGCGCGCCGCGAGCCACTCTCTTGAGTATAAAGGTGGAACAAATTGTGGCAAAGGAAAACTCGCTGCCAAATCGCCGGGCTGGAGCGAGGGGATTTTGCGGAAAGGCCGCAGTTGGATTTTAATGCGTCTTCAACCGATTTAAAAAGAAATAAAATCTTTTAAATCGATTAATATATTGAAATCACTAAGTTTTTTAAAGTCTGGCTCTTGCGTTTCCAAAAGCCGCCACGTATTTTCCGTGGAAATTTCAACGGCCTTATCGTCATTAACAAGGAACGCGTCATGAACGAGCTTGGGGTTCATAATCCTGCCAATGGAGTTGCGGAACTCGGACTGGGCGAGGCCTCCCGCGTCTTTTATAACCTCAATGAGAGCGAATTATACGAAGAAGCGATCCGCAACGGCGAGGCCGAACTGACCATCGATGGTGCGCTTCGCGCCGTCACCGGCCAGCATACGGGCCGTTCGCCGAAGGACAAATTCGTCGTCCGCGATGCCTCCACCGAGAACACCATCTGGTGGGACAACAACAAGCCGCTGTCGCCGGAAAATTTCGAGTTGCTGCGCCAGGACATGCTGGCCCATGCCGCCGGAAAGACCCTCTATGTTCAGGACCTGATCGGCGGCGCCGATGAGGAAAACGCTCTGCCGACCCGCGTCGTCACCGAGCTTGCCTGGCATTCGCTGTTCATTCGCAACCTTCTTATCCGACCGAAGCAGGAAGAACTGGCGGGCTTCAAACAGAAGCTCACCATCATCAACCTGCCGAGCTTCAAGGCCGATCCGGACCGTCACGGCGTTCGTTCGGAAACCGTCATCGCCTGCGATCTCACCAATGGTCTTGTCCTCATCGGCGGCACCTCCTATGCCGGTGAAAACAAGAAGTCGGTCTTCACAGTCCTCAATTATCTCCTGCCGGCCAAGGGCGTCATGCCCATGCATTGCTCGGCCAATGTCGGTCCAGAAGGTGATTCCGCCGTGTTCTTCGGCCTGTCCGGCACCGGCAAGACCACGCTGTCGGCCGATCCGTCGCGCACGCTGATCGGCGATGACGAGCATGGCTGGGGCGAGCACGGCATCTTCAACTTCGAAGGTGGCTGCTATGCCAAGGCGATCAAGCTTTCGGCTGAAGCCGAACCGGAAATCTACGCCGCGACCCGCCGTTTCGGCACGGTTCTCGAAAACGTGGTGTTGGACGAAAACCGCGTTCCCGACTTCAACGACAACTCGCTGACGGAAAACACCCGCAGCGCCTATCCGCTGCACTTCATTCCGAATGCATCGGAAACGGGCATTGCCGACCATCCGAAGACGATCATCATGCTGACGGCGGATGCCTTCGGCGTGTTGCCGCCGATCGCCCGTCTGACGCCGGAACAGGCCATGTACCACTTCCTCTCCGGTTACACTGCGAAGGTTGCAGGCACGGAAAAGGGCGTGACGGAGCCGGAAGCGACGTTCTCAACCTGCTTCGGCGCACCCTTCATGCCACGCCACCCGGCGGAATATGGCAACCTGCTGCGCGAGCTCATCGGCAAGCACGGCGTGGATTGCTGGCTGGTCAATACCGGCTGGACCGGCGGTGCCTACGGCATCGGCAAGCGCATGCCCATCAAGGCGACCCGCGCGCTTCTGACGGCAGCGCTGACCGGCGACCTGAAGAATGCGGAATTCCGCACGGACGCGAATTTCGGTTTCGCGGTGCCGCTGTCGCTTGATGGCGTCGATAGCGCGATCCTCGATCCGCGTTCGACCTGGGCCGATGGCGCAGCCTATGACGCGCAGGCGAAGAAGCTGGTCTCCATGTTCGTCACGAACTTCACCAAGTTCGAAGATCACGTCGATAGCAAGGTTCGCGATGCTGCACCGGGCCTGCTGCTTGCGGCTGAATAAATAGAGCCTCATTCGTGAGGAGGAGGGGACCCGGCCTTGTGCCGGGTTCTTTCGTTTTCTCCGCTGTTTTCATTTTTTGCGATCTGTGGCATCACCGGCGCGGAGAAAGATCATGGCCAGCGACCCGCTTTACATCAGCAACCGTATCACCATCGCCGGCTGGGAGCTGACGGAGCAATTTGTGCTGGCCGGCGGGCCGGGCGGCCAGAACGTCAACAAGGTCTCGACGGCGGTTCAGCTGTTTTTCGACATTGCCAATTCGCCCTCCCTGTCGGAGCGGGTGAAGGTGAATGCCCTGCGCCTCGGTGGCAGGCGTGTGTCGAAAGAAGGCGTGCTGATGATCGAGGCGAGCCGGTTTCGCAGCCAGGAGCGCAATCGCGAAGATGCGCGCGAACGGCTGAAGGAGCTGATCCTCGAAGCCGCCGCCCCGCCGCCGCCGGTGCGCAAGGCCACCAAGCCGACCAAGGGCTCGGTCGAGCGCCGCCTGAAGGCGAAGTCTGGCCGCTCCGATATCAAGAAAATGCGCGGCAAGCCCTCGGGCGAATAGGGGCCAAATGTTTCGCGCTTGTCATAGAGCTTCAAATATCGTCTGGTAAGCCTTCCTACAACCAAGGAGGGTGCTATGGGTCTGTTCAATTTCATCAAGGAAGCGGGAAAGAAGCTCGGTATCGGCGGCGATGATGCGCCCGATGTCGAAGCGGTCAAGAAGGAACTCGCTTCCCACGATCTCGGCACGGACAAGGTGCAGGTCGAGGTGGTGGACGACAAGGTCGTTCTGAAGGGCGAAGTGGCCGATCAGTCGGTTTTCGAAAAGGCGGTCATCGCGGTCGGCAATACGCTCGGCATTTCCAAGGTCGAGGCGGGTGAGTTGAAAGTGGCCGAAGCGCCCGCGAAGGAGCCGGTGCTCTATACGGTCAAGAAGGGCGACAATCTCTGGAAGATCGCTGAAGCGCAATACGGCAAGGCTAATGGCGCGAAGAACAACATCATCTTCGAAGCGAACAAGCCGATGCTGACCCATCCCGACAAGATTTATCCCGGCCAGGTTCTGCGTATTCCCGACCTTGCGTAATAACGGTTTTTAACCGTCGCAATGGAGATGCCGCCTTGTGCGGCATCTTTCACAATTTGCGAAGCGCCACCGTATCGATCAGGTGGTTCTTGCCTTTGCGCAAGATAAGATCGGCGCGCGGGCGTGTCGGCACGATGTTCTGGCGCAGGTTCTTCAGGTTGATGTTCTGCCAGAGGCCTTCGGCAATGCTGAGCGCCGCTTCTTCACTGATCGAGGCATAGCGGTTGAAGAACGAATTGGGATCGCGGAAGGCAGTTTTTCTAAGATTCATGAACCGGTTCACATACCAGTTGTGAATGAGATCCTCGTCCGCGTCGATATAGATCGAGAAATCGAAAAAATCGGAAACGATCGGCACAATCCGCCCGCCCGCCGGCAGGTCGCGCGATTGCAGCACATTGATGCCTTCGAAGATCAGAATATCCGGCTGGTCGATGACAGTGAACTCGTTCGGCAGAACGTCATAGGTCAGGTGCGAATAGCGCGGTGCTTTCACATTGGGCTGGCCCGCCTTGATCGCCGACAGGAAGCGCAGGAGCGCGCCGATATCGTAGCTTTCGGGAAAGCCCTTGCGCTCCATCAGGTTTTCGCGCCGCAGAACCTCATTCGGATAAAGAAATCCGTCTGTCGTGATGAGATCGACCTTCGGGCTGGAGGGCCAGCGCGCCAGAAGCTCCTTCAAGATACGCGCCGTCGTCGATTTGCCAACCGCCACAGAGCCGGCAATGCCGATGACAAAGGGCGTCTTGTTGACGTCAGCCATATTGAGAAAGCGGTTGCGCTGCTCGAAAAGCAGCTGTGACGCCTCGACATGCGAGGATAAAAGGCGCGACAGCGACAGGTAAATGCGCCGCACTTCGTCCAGATCGATCGGGTCGTCCAGCGAGCGCAAGCGTTTGACCTCATCGGCGGAAAGCGTCAGTGGCGTGTCAGCGCGAAACTTCGCCCATTCTTCCGAACTGTAGAAGTGGTAGGGCGAATACTCATCCGGCCGGAAATGATCGAGTGTGCTCGGCATGCCTCTCTCCCCGCTGCCTGCCTCGACATTCATGATGTCGGCCTCGCCGCCTTTTCCGCAAGGCCGGTTTGACCGGTCCGGCGCTCCAGCTCGGCAAAAACCTCGTCCAACGGAATGTCGGCAATCTTCAGCACCACCAGCAGATGGTAAAGCAGATCGGCGGCTTCGTTCTTCAGCCCGTCGCGATCTTTCGCGATGGCTGCGATGACGGCTTCCACCGCCTCTTCGCCGAGTTTTTTCGCCGCGCGTTCCTGGCCGGCAGCAACCAGCTTGGCCGTCCAGGATTCGTCAGGAGAGGCAGCGGCACGGGTCGCGACGATGCGTTCCAGATCGGAAAGGGAAAATGCGCTCATGAGAAGTTCCTGCAATCAGTCGAGACGCATGGCGATGCCATGCTCGGCCATGTAGCTCTTGGCTTCACCGATCGAATAGGTGCCGAAATGGAAGATGGAGGCAGCAAGTACCGCAGTTGCATGGCCATCGCGAACGCCAGCCACCAGATCATCCAGTGTTCCTACGCCGCCCGAGGCGATGACGGGCACGCGAACCTGATCGGCAATGCTGCGCGTCAGGCCGATATCATATCCGCTTTTGGTGCCGTCGCGGTCCATCGAGGTGACGAGCAATTCACCCGCGCCGCGTTCGACCATTTTGATGGCGAATTCCACGGCGTCGATCCCGGTCGGCTGGCGTCCGCCATGGGTGAAGATTTCCCAGCGGCCGGCTTCCCCATCCTTCGAAACGCGCTTGGCGTCGATGGAAACGACGATGCACTGGTTGCCGAACTTGTCGGCCGCCTGCGCCACGAAGTCAGGATCCTTCACCGCCGCAGAATTGATGGAAACCTTGTCCGCGCCGCAAAGGAGCAGCTTGCGGATGTCAGCAACGGCGCGGACCCCGCCGCCGACGGTCAGCGGCATGAAGCAATGATCGGCGGTGCGCGAGACGACATCGAAGATCGTATCGCGATTGTCCGAGGAGGCGGTGATGTCGAGAAAGCAGAGCTCGTCCGCTCCTGCCGCGTCATAGGCTTTCGCCGCTTCGACGGGGTCACCGGCATCGATCAGGTCGACGAAGTTCACGCCCTTGACGACGCGGCCGTCTTTGACATCAAGGCAGGGAATAACACGGGCTTTGAGGGTCATGCGCGTACCTCCTTCGCGGCCTTGATGAGGGCAAGCGCCTCGGCAGGGTCGATGCGCCCATCATAAAGCGCGCGGCCTGAAATCGCACCCTCGAGCTTTGCGGCATCCGGCTGCAACATGCGTTTGATGTCTTCGATGGAGGCAAGGCCGCCGGAGGCGATGACCGGGATGGAGACGGCATCCGCCAGTTCCAGCGTCGAGGCCCAGTTGATGCCGGCCAGAATGCCGTCACGATCGATATCGGTATAGATGATGGCGGCCACACCTGCGCCTTCAAAGCGTTTGGCCAGTTCGATGACGCCGAGTTCGGACGCTTCCGCCCAGCCTTCCACGGCAACCTTGCCACCCTTGGCATCGATGCCGACGGCGACCTGGCCGGGGAAACGCTTGCAGGCTTCCAGAACGAGAACCGGATCGCGCACTGCCACGGTGCCGAGAATGACGCGCGCAAGCCCACGGCTCAGCCACGCTTCAATATGATCGAGCGTGCGGATGCCACCGCCGAGCTGCACCGGGTTTTTCGTCGCTTTCAGAATCGCGTCGACCGCCTCGCCATTGACGGTCTGGCCGGCAAAGGCACCGTTGAGATCAACCACATGCAGCCATTCGAAGCCTTGATCCTCGAAGGCCTTCGCCTGTGCGCCGGGGTCCTCGTTGTAGACGGTGGCCTGGTCCATATCGCCGAGTTTCAGGCGAACGCACTGGCCGTCTTTGAGATCGATTGCGGGAAAAAGAATCATGTCAGGGCTTCCAGCGCAGGAAATTGGAAATCAGGGCAAGGCCGAGCGTCTGGCTTTTTTCCGGATGGAACTGCGCGCCCGCCATATTGTCGCGACCGACGAAAGCCGTCATCGCGCCACCGTAGTTGGTGGTGGCGATGACATCCGTCGAGTGCTTTGCCGACAGATGATAGGAATGCACGAAATAGGCGTGCAACCCATCCGCTCCGGTCTTGATGCCGTCGAAAAGCGGGTGAGCGTGGCGGATTTCCAGCGTGTTCCAGCCGATCTGCGGGATTTTGAGGCTGGGGTCGGACGGCGTCATTTCCACGACGTCACCCTCAATCCAGCCGAGCCCGGTACTGACAGTCTTTTCGAGCCCGCGCGAGGACATCAGCTGCATGCCGACGCAGATGCCGAGGAAGGGGTGCGCTTTTTTCTCGACGGCTTCGATGAGCGCCTCATGCATGCCGGGAACGGCTTCGAGACCCGCGCGGCAATCCGCATAGGCACCAACGCCCGGCAGGACGATGCGGTCTGCCGAGGCGACGTGATCCGGCTTGTCGGTCAGGTCGATGGTTGCATTGATGCCGGCTTCGCGGGCGGCACGCTCGAAAGCTTTGGTGGCCGAACGCAGATTGCCCGAACCGTAGTCGATGATCGCGACACGCATGTCAGCGCCTTCCATTCAAGTCGAAAAGAAACGATCCTGCGGGATCGTTGACGAAGTTTTTGTCGCCTCTATTTTGCGGCGAAGGAGACCAGACCGGCTGGGACAGCTGTTCCGCCGTTTCGGCGGTTTCGGAGAGACCGGAGAAATATATGTCTTCGGCGCTCGAAAGATCAGGGGCGGAAACGACTGACGCCAGCTTCCAGCCTTTGCGGATCAGGTGCCGGACGAGAAAATCGCGTCCCTCCAGCGCCGTGATGAGCCCGATGGCGAAACCGCAGAGAAGTCCAACCGGTTCGAATCCGGCTAATATCGATACCCGTCCGGCCAGAAGGAGCGCGATGATAACCACCGCCGTTGCCAGCCACAGGCGATTGATGGCGAGCCAAAGCCAGGGCGCAATCAGGGCCAGCCAGACGAAACGGTCGGCAATGAAGCGGGTCGTCTTGTGGTCCCTGTCCGGCCCGTTGGGGGCTTCCAGAACGAGATAGCTTGTCATGGGCTTCCTGACAGCTTTGGCGTCAGGCCAGCATGCCCTTTGTCGAGGGAACGCGGCCTGCCTGCCGGGGGTCGATCTCGGTTGCCGTGCGAAGAACGCGGGCAACGGCCTTAAAGCATGTTTCGGCGATATGATGGTTGTTGGCGCCGTAATGGTTCAGGATATGCAGCGTGATGCCGGCATTCTGGGCGAGCGCCTGAAAGAACTCGCGCACCAGCTCGGTATCGAAGGTGCCGATCTTCGGTGCGGAAAAATTGACGTTCCAGACGAGGAAGGGCCGGCCGGAAATATCGACGGCGGCTTTGGTCATCGTCTCGTCCATGGCAAGATCGAGCGAGGCATAACGGGTAATGCCGCGCCGGTCGCCCAGCGCCTTGGCAATCGCCTGGCCGATGGCAATACCGGTATCTTCCACGGTGTGGTGGTCATCGATGTGCAGGTCGCCCTTGACCTCGATCTCCATGTCGATCAGCGAATGGCGGCTGAGCTGGTCCAGCATATGGTCGAAAAATCCCACGCCGGTGGAAATTGTCGACTTGCCGGTGCCGTCGATATCCACGCGCACCGAAACCGCGGTTTCGTTGGTGTTGCGGATAATCTCGCCTTTACGTTCTGCCATTTTTGGCCGCTCCGTGAAAATGTTGCCGTTCCTTATCAGCACGGGACACAAATATCCAGTTGTTCCATCGTCTTGCATGACATGCGGAAAACGGTGCGTCGCCGCGAAGATTGCAATCGCGAAAAGCAAACTTACATAGAACCCGAGAAGGGCCGTATCCGGCCCGTTAACCCCAGGCCCGGCAGGGCAGACAGGTGTTTGATGACAACAATTATTACAGTCAGAAAGGGCGGCAAGGTCGTCATGGCTGGCGATGGCCAGGTGAGCCTTGGCCAGACGGTTATGAAGGGCAATGCCCGCAAGGTTCGCCGCATCGGCAAAGGTGAAGTGATTGCCGGTTTTGCCGGCGCGACGGCGGATGCCTTCACGCTACTCGACCGTCTTGAGAAGAAACTCGAGCAATATCCGGGGCAGCTCATGCGCGCAGCCGTCGAGCTTGCGAAGGACTGGCGCACGGATAAATATCTGCGCAACCTCGAAGCAATGATGCTGGTGGCCGATAAAACCACCACGCTTGCCATCACCGGTAATGGCGATGTGCTGGAACCGGAACACGGCGCGATCGCCATCGGTTCCGGCGGCAACTACGCCTTTGCGGCGGCCCGCGCCATGATGGACACGGACAAGTCGGCCGAAGAGGTGGCGCGCCAGTCGCTCGATATTGCGGCCGATATCTGCGTTTATACCAACCACAACCTCGTCGTCGAAACCCTCGACGCTGAGTAAGCTCAATTTCTCACCAATGGGTCCTGTGGGCCGGGCCTGGATGGCCGGCCGTAGCAGGAAAGCCGAGAGGATAGAATGACAACTTTTTCTCCCCGGGAAATCGTCTCGGAACTCGACCGCTTCATCATCGGCCAGCATGAGGCCAAACGTGCGGTCGCAATCGCGCTGCGCAATCGCTGGCGCCGCCAGCAGCTCGATGAGAGCCTGCGCGATGAAGTCATGCCCAAGAATATTCTGATGATCGGACCGACTGGTGTCGGCAAGACCGAAATTTCGCGCCGCCTCGCCAAGCTTGCAGGTGCCCCCTTCATCAAGGTCGAAGCCACGAAGTTCACCGAAGTCGGCTATGTCGGACGCGATGTCGAACAGATCATTCGCGATCTGGTCGAGATCGGCATTGGCCTCGTGCGTGAAAAGAAGCGCGCCGAAGTGCAGGCCAAGGCGCATCAGAGCGCCGAAGAACGGGTGCTTGACGCGCTGGTTGGTGCAACCGCATCGCCTGGCACGCGTGAAAGCTTCCGCAAGAAGCTGCGTGACGGCGAGCTGGACGACAAGGAAATCGACATCGAGGTGGCGGATAGCGGCTCGGGCATGCCCGGTTTCGAAATTCCCGGCATGCCGGGCGCCAATATCGGCGTTCTCAACCTGTCGGAAATGTTCGGCAAGGCCATGGGCGGACGCACCAAGAAGGTGCGCACGACAGTGTCCAAATCCTATGCCGATCTCATCCGCGATGAATCCGACAAGCTGCTCGACAATGAAATGATCCAGCGTGAGGCGGTGAAGTCGGTCGAAAATGACGGCATCGTCTTCCTTGATGAGATCGACAAGATCGCCGCCCGCGACGGTGGCATGGGCGCCGGTGTCTCGCGTGAAGGCGTCCAGCGCGACCTGCTGCCGCTGGTCGAAGGCACCACGGTTTCGACGAAGTACGGCCCTGTCAAAACCGACCATGTCCTGTTCATCGCATCGGGTGCGTTCCATGTGGCGAAGCCTTCGGACCTCCTGCCCGAACTTCAGGGCCGCCTGCCGATCCGCGTCGAGCTGAAGCCGCTGACGAAGGAGGATTTCCGCCGTATCCTGACGGAAACGGAAGCAAGCCTCATCCGCCAGTACAAGGCGCTGATGGCGACGGAGGAACTGGATCTCGATTTCACCGATGATGCGATTGACGCTCTGGCCGATGTGGCCGTTCATCTCAATTCGTCGGTCGAGAACATCGGTGCGCGCCGTCTGCAGACGGTGATGGAGCGTGTTCTGGACGAGATTTCCTTCAACGCGCCGGATCGCGGCGGTTCTGCTATCAAGATCGACCAGGAATATGTCAAAAAACATGTCGGCGATCTTGCCGCCGACACGGATTTGTCGCGCTATATTCTCTGAAGACTTCGGGGATCCGAGAAAGAAGAGTGCGGCCATATTTGCCGCACTCTTTTATTTTATCCGCCTTGTCTCGCATTCAGCCCGCATTTTGTTTATGGGAAGGGCTGCATTCCGGTTGGAACCGCTTTAGTGGAATGATCCGGTTTTCCCAGCGTATTTCGCTGGCGGAAACCGCAGGCTTGAGAAAAGGCATTCGCTCGTGCGCAAAACTCTTCTGGCATTTGCCGCTGCTTTGGCGGTCACCGTCACCGCGTCTTCTTACGTCGAAGCCGCGACGGTCGTTCCGCCGGGCAATCGCAATGCCGAACAGCCGGGTGTTCCCGGCGCTTCCGCAAAAAGAACCAAGGCGTCCAACACGTCTTTCGAGCGCAAATACCAGAAGGTCATCGAGCTTTTGTCCTCCGACAAGGCCCTGATCGCCAAGATCAAGTCGACGGCCGGGCGCTACGGCATCGATCCGATCCATATGATCGGCGCGATCGTCGGCGAACATACCTATAATGTCGACGCTTATGACCGGCTGCAGTCCTATTACGTCAAGGCCGCCTCCTATGCCGGCGGCAGCTTCCGTTTCGGCTACAAGGACGAAACCATCGCGCAGTTTCTGACGCATTCGCAATTTGCCAAATGCCAGTCGAAAAAGGATTCCTACAGCCTCTGGAATTGCCGTGAAGATGTCTGGGACGACAGTTTCCGTGGCAAGACCGTCGATGGCGTGGCCTATCCGAACAACCGTTTCAGCGCCGTATTCTTCCAGCCCTTTTATGCCGGCCAGACCTTTGGCCTCGGCCAGATCAACCCGCTGACGGCGCTGATGTTGTCCGACATGGTGTCGAGAACCTCCGGTTACGAGAAGCTGGATGAAAACGATGCCACAGCGGTCTATACGGCGATCATGGACCCGGACCGGTCACTCGCCTTCATGGCCGCCTCCATCCGCAAGTCTATCGATGATTACCGGTCGATTGCCGACATGGATATTTCGAAAAATCCGGGTGTGACCTCCACACTTTATAATGTCGGCGGGTCGCAGCAGCGTGCTGCCGCCCTTGCCCAGAAGAACCGCCAGCGCGTCTCAGGCGGGGAACAGCCGCTGTTACCGGAAGAAAACTACTACGGCTGGCTGGTGAACGACCGCCTCAAGGATCTGCAGGCGCTTTTGTAGAAAAAGACGACTATCGGCTCCATTGTTTCCAAAACGGAAATAATATTTGGCTGCCTGCCGCAATTGACGAGCGCCCGTCTCCGCGTCCAATCTGTATCTCCAGAATAGAGGAGGCGCATGTGAGCCGCACGAATAAATTCGGTCTTTCCATCGATGACAGGCTTTATGCCTTTCTGACTGACGACGTCCTGCCGGGCACAGGTCTGGACAGTGAGGCGTTCTTCGAAGGTTTTTCGACCATTGTTCACGAGCTTTCTCCGAAGAACCGTGAATTGCTGGCAAAGCGCGACGCCCTGCAGGAAAAACTGGATGGCTGGTATCGGCAGAATGGCGCTCCGGTAGATTTTGCTGCCTATGAGGGATTTCTGAAGGAAATCGGCTATCTGCTGCCGGAAGGCCCCGGCTTCAAGGTGGAAACCAGCAACGTCGACCCTGAAATTGCTGCCGTTGCCGGTCCGCAGCTCGTCGTTCCGGTTATGAATGCACGTTATGCACTGAATGCCGCGAATGCCCGCTGGGGTTCGCTTTACGACGCGCTTTACGGAACGGATGCCATTTCCGATGCAGACGGTGCGGAAAAGGGCAGGGGCTATAACCCCGGGCGCGGCGAGAAGGTCATCGCCTGGGCTCGAAACTTCCTCGATGAATCCGCGCCGCTGGAAACGGGAAGCTGGTCCGATGTGACCGGTTTCGAGATCGAGGATGGCCTGTTGCAGCTTGCCATCGGCGACGCCAAGACTGGCCTCAAGGATGCAGCCCAGTTCAAGGGTTTCAGCGGCGAAGCGGCAAGGCCTGCAACGATCCTTCTTGGCAAGAACGGTCTGCACACCGAGATTGTCATCGATCCCACGACCGAAATCGGCAAGAGCGACAAGGCGGGCATCTCCGATGTCATTCTTGAATCGGCGCTGACGACCATTATGGATTGCGAGGATTCGGTTGCCGCCGTCGATGCCGAGGACAAGGTGCTGGTTTATGGCAACTGGCTTGGCCTGATGCGTGGCGACCTGACGGAAGAGGTTTCCAAGGGCGGCAAGACCTTCACCCGCAGCCTTAATCCGGATCGCTACTACACGGCTCCCAATGGTGCGGCGCTGACGCTGCCGGGCCGTTCCCTGATGCTGGTGCGCAATGTCGGTCATCTCATGACCAATCCGGCAATCCTCGACAGGGACGGCCGCGAGGTGCCGGAGGGCATCATGGATGCCGTCGTCACGGCGCTGATCGCTCTTTATGATGTCGGTCCGTCCGGGCGTCGTCAGAATTCCCGCGCCTGCTCGATGTATGTGGTCAAGCCGAAGATGCACGGGCCGGAGGAAGTGGCCTTCGCCAACGAAATCTTCAGCCGGGTCGAAAAGCTTGTCGGCATGGCGCCGAACACCATGAAAATGGGCATCATGGATGAAGAGCGTCGTACCACGATCAACCTCAAGGAAAGCATTCGCGCCGCGAAGGATCGCGTCGTTTTCATCAATACGGGCTTCCTCGACCGCACCGGCGACGAAATCCACACCTCGATGGAAGCGGGTCCGATGATCCGCAAGGGCGACATGAAGCAGGCGGCGTGGATCGCCGCTTACGAGAACTGGAACGTTGATATCGGGCTGGAATGCGGCCTTTCCGGCCATGCGCAGATCGGCAAGGGCATGTGGGCCATGCCGGATCTGATGGCGGCGATGCTGGAGCAGAAGATCGCGCATCCGAAGGCCGGCGCCAACACGGCCTGGGTGCCGTCGCCGACCGCAGCGACGCTGCATGCCACGCATTATCACAAGGTCGATGTCGCCGCCGTTCAGGAAGGACTGAAAAGCCGCGGCCGCGCGAAGCTTTCCGATATCCTGTCCGTGCCGGTCGCGCCGCGTCCCAACTGGACGCCGGAAAAAATCCAGCGTGAACTCGATAATAATGCGCAGGGTATTCTCGGCTATGTCGTGCGCTGGGTCGATCAGGGCGTCGGCTGCTCCAAGGTGCCTGATATCAACAATATCGGGCTGATGGAGGACCGCGCCACGCTGCGCATCTCCGCGCAGCATATGGCGAACTGGCTGCGCCATGGCGTGGTGACAGAGGAACAGATCGTCGAGACCATGAAGCGCATGGCCGCCGTGGTCGATACGCAGAATGCCGACGATCCGGCCTATCTGCCGATGGCATCCGATTTCGACGGATCGGTGGCATTTCAGGCGGCTGTCGAACTGGTGCTGAAGGGCCGCGAACAGCCGAATGGTTACACCGAACCGGTTCTGCACCGTCGTCGTCTGGAACTGAAGGCCAAACAGGCGGCCTGACACCGTCAGCAGTCCTGAGAAACAAAAAAGCCGCCGGGGGAAATCCACGGCGGCTTTTTCTTGTCCGGTATCTGATCTTTACTGGATCACGACGACTTTCGTGCTGCGGCCGGGGCGGACGCGGCTGTAAAGGTCGATGACGTCCTGGTTGATCATGCGGATGCAGCCGGAAGAGGCGGCGGTGCCGATCGAGGCCCATTCGGGCGAACCATGGATGCGGAACAGCGTGTCCTGTCCCTTTTCGTTGAAGAGATACATGGCGCGCGCGCCGAGCGGGTTGGAAAGGCCCGGTCCCATGCCGGCCTCGACATATTTGGCCACTTCCGGCTTACGGTCCGCCATTTCCTTCGGCGGATGCCACATCGGCCATTCCTGCTTCCAGGCGACATAGGCTTCACCGGCCCAGGCGAAACCCGCCTTGCCGACGCCGATGCCGTAACGAACCGCACGGTTGCCGGAGAGGATGTAATAGAGGTAACGCTCGCGCGTGTTGACGATGATGGTGCCGGCGCGTTCGGATGTCTGGAATTCGACAATCTGACGGCGATACTTCTCGTTGACACGGTTGATCGGAATGGCCGGCAGCGCATAGCCCGCATCGGTCACGGCACCGTAAACATCGTTGAAGATCTGGACCGTTTCGACCTTCGCCGGAACGGGGTCAGCAACCGGAACAGACGCTGCGATCTTGCCGGAGGTCGGAGCGGAGGATTGGGAGGTAGTTTCGGCGCAGCCGGCCAGAGCCAGTGCTGCCGTCAGACCGAGTAAGGTCAATGGGGTGCGGATGCGCATGTCGTTCTCGCGGAAAATTCGCCAAATTGTGCGAAGGAGTAGGCTTAATTGGATAAATCGGTTATTTTCCATTCAGCCGCTCTTGGCAAGCCGTTGCGCCGCCGCGAGACGGTTGTGCCTTTAAAATTGCCGGTTGATTGCCTTTTTGCAACAATAGGCCAAACGCTTCAGCAGCCTTTATCCATGACTATTCTTTCCGTTACCAACAATAATCCGTTAATCGACGGCCGCCAGTCGGACAAGGCGATGCTGGTGCGTCGCGGCGTTCAGGTGCTTCTGCACGAAATGCGCCATTCGGTGCTGCCGGAGCTGCCGCTTGCAAGCGGGCGACGGGCCGATCTCATCAGTCTGTCGGTCAAGGGTGAAATCTGGATCATCGAAATCAAATCCTCCATCGAGGATTTCCGTGTCGATCGCAAATGGCCGGAATATCGCCTGCATTGCGATCGGCTGTTCTTCGCCACCCACCCGGAGGTTCCGACCGACATATTCCCGGAGGAATGCGGGCTGATCCTCTCGGATGGATATGGTGCCCATATGCTGCGCGATGCGCCGGAACATAAAATGCCGCCGGCGACCCGCAAATCGGTGATGCTGGATTTCTCGAGAACCGCCGCGACCCGGTTGATGCTGGCAGAATGGACAACCGGGCGCAGCTTTGGCGAATAAGTATCGTTACTTTGGGGCGCGTTTCGCGAGAATGCGCTGCAAGGTGCGCCGATGCATATTGAGCCGGCGTGCCGTTTCCGAAACGTTGCGCTCGCACATTTCATAAACGCGCTGAATATGCTCCCACCGAACCCGGTCTGCCGACATGGGGTTTTCGGGAACTTCGGTCTTTTCACCCTTGCGCTGCGTCAGCGCATTGAAGACATCGTCCGCATCGGCGGGTTTGGCCAGATAGTCCAGCGCTCCGAGTTTTACGGCGGTAACGGCGGTTGCAATATTGCCATAGCCGGTCAGAACGACGATCTGCGTATCGTCCCGGTTCTGCCTGATCGCCTCGATGACTTCCAGACCATTGCCATCCGCAAGCCTCAGATCGACCACCGCATACTTCGGCGGCGCAGCCCTGGAACGGGCTATACCGTCACTCACCGTCTCGGCCGTATCGACGGCAAAGCCGCGTGTTTCCATTGCCCGGGCAAGCCGGCGCAAAAACGGGCCGTCATCATCGACGATCAGCAGCGATCTGTCGGGCCCGATCGGATCGCCGTCGTCCGTTGGCGCGCCGGTGGAGTTGTTCTGGTCTTCTGTCTTCATGTTTGCGGCCTTCCGGCAACTTCGTCGGCTTTGTTTTCTTCTTCTTATCGCCGCTTCAACGTGGATGGTAAAGTCAACGGTTTCTTTTATCGTCCATAAGCGCTCGAGGCCAGACGATTGTGACCCTTGCTCCCTTTTCGCTTGTGCCGCGATTTTCAAAGGTGACACTGGCGCCGGAGCGCTCCAGCAGAGTCTTGGCGATGAAAAGCCCGAGCCCGAGCCCACCCGCCCTTGTGTCGTTGTGACGTTCGGTCACATAGGGCTCGCCGATACGGGCAAGCACGTCATGGGCATAACCCGGCCCGTCGTCTTCAATGATGACGGCGACGTTCTGCTGATCGTAATCCACCGTTACGGTGACCTTTTCCCGCGCATAATCCACGCCGTTTTCAATGAGGTTGCCGAGACCGTAGATGATGCCGGCATTGCGGATACCGACCGGTTCGTCGGCGCGATTGCTCTTTTCAACGAGTTCGAGGCGGATGCCGAATTCCCGGTGCGGGGCCATCACCTCCTCGATCAGCGAAGAGAGCGGCAGGCGGCGCATATGTTCTTCATTGTCGGTGGAAAGCGATGTGAGCCGGCGCAGAATGTCACGGCATCTTTCGCTCTGGCTGCGCAGCAGCGCTATATCTTCACCAAATTTTTCGTCATGCCCAAGTTCCCGCTCCATCTCCTTCGCGACGACGCTGATTGTTGCGAGCGGCGTGCCCAGCTCATGTGCTGCTGCTGCTGCCAACCCATCCAGCTGTGAAAGATGTTTTTCCCGCTCCAGCACCAGTTCTGTTGCAGCCAGCGCATCCGCCAGCTGGTTTGCCTCATGCGAAACGCGATAGGCGTAAAATGCCGCAAACGAGGTCGTGGCGATGATCGCGACCCAGGTACCGACATGCAGCAGAAGCTGGATCGGCAAAACCTCGCCGGGATACCACGGAACCGGAAAGGGAGAAAAAGCGATCGCTGTCGAGCAAATGACGGCAAAGGCGAGAAGAATAAGCGAGTGCCGAAGCGGCTGGGAGGCAAACGCGATAATGACCTGCACGCAGATCAGCGGCGCGAACGGATTGGAGAGACCACCCGTGATGTAGATAAGCGCCGTCAATTGCAGCAGGTCGAAGGCCAGCAGCAACGTCGCTTCCCAGGGCTCCAGACGATAGGTGGAGGGAAAACGCGCAGTGAGAAACAGGTTGGCGAGCGCCAGTGCCGCGATCAAGAGGCCGCAGGCCAGAAGCGGCAGGGGAAAATTGAGCCCGAAGGCGACAAGCAGGATTGTCGCCGTCTGTCCGGCGACCGCCAGCCAGCGCAGCCAGACAATGGTCTGCAGCCTTATCCTGCGGCTGGCGCGGCCAAGCCTCGTGGTTTCGATCGAATGGCCAGCCACTTTCGTCTCCTTTACCCTATTCATCGTCATCACGTTCCGCGCGGTTTTGCACGGCTGGTCGGCAGGGCCGATGCCGGGTCCTCAGGCCATGGATGGCGTGGATAACGCCCGCGCATATCCGCCCGCACGTCCTTCCAGGATCCCGCCCAGAAACCGGGAAGATCGCGTGTCGTCTGTATCGGCCTGTGTGCCGGCGAGGTCAATTCCAGGAGCAGCGGCAACCGCCCCTGCGCAATAGACGGGTGGGCTCTCAGCCCGAAAAGCTCCTGCACACGAATGGAAAGCGTCGGTTCGCTGGCATCGTAACGGATGGGGTGCCGCTGGCCCGTCGGCGCTTCGAAATGCGTGGGTGCCAGCCTGCCGAGGTCGCGCCCCACCTCATGCGGCACCAGAGACAGAATCCCGTCGGAAAGGCTGCCGGGCCGGATGTCCTGCAGGCTGCGGGCGCCGTTCTGAAAAGGGACGAACCATTCGTCCAGCCTCGAAAGCAAGGCCTCGTCGCTGACATCAGGCCAGGGGTCGCCGATGCTGGCGTTCAGAAAGCCGATCCTGTCGCGTAGCTGCAGCGTCTCTTTCGAAAAAGGAAGAATGTCGATGCCGAATTCCCTGATACCATTGGCAAGCGCCTGGGCCGCCTGTTCACCCTCGGGGCGGGGCAGGGGTGTTTCGTCGAGGATGATGGCACCAAGCCGCGTCACCCTTCGCGCACGCGTCTGGCCGCTCGCCTTGTCGAAAAGCAGCTGGTCCTGCTGAACGATGAGGTGCGGCATCCGCTCTTCTATATCGATCCTTTCTATGCCCGCCGCTGCAAGGATGCGCGGTTGCGCCGCCCGTCCGGTAATATCGGCCACGACAAGCATTTTGCTCGCCGCCAGACGCTCGGTCTCGGCAAGCTCCCCGCCCCGTCCATTGGCCATCACATAACGTCCGCGCGCGCCACGCTGGAGCGCGATCCTGTCCGGATAGGCGTGCAGTAGCAGCGGACCGGCCTCACTCGGCAATTCGGCTGTCGCGGTTTTATCGCCGATCGCATCGAACAGCCTCGATGCCAGCTTGCGCGCCGCCAGCGCCCTTTCGCTCCTGTCGGAAAGAAAGCGTCGCAGCCGTTCATCGAGATCGATGTCGTTTCCGCCGAGCCCCTGTTCCGTCAACATGACGGCGAGCATCGCCGCCTTTTTCCCCGCACCCTCGCTTGCCGCCGCAATCACCATGGCTGCCAGCCGCGGCGGCAGCGAAAGGCCGCGCATCAGACGACCGCGCTGCGTCAGTGCGCCGCCTTTGTCGAGCGCGCCCAGATTTTTGAGAAGCGCCACCGATTCTTTAAGTGCGGCTTCGGGGGGCATATCCAGAAAAGCAAGAGAAGACGGGTCCTGAACCCCCCAATGGGCGAGATCGAGCGCAAGGCCGGCGAGATCGCTCGCCAGAATTTGCGGTGGCGTAAAGGCGTTGAGCGCCGCCGTTTGTCCCTGATGCCACAGGCGGATCGCAACACCGGGTTCCGTTCGCCCGGCGCGCCCCGCCCGCTGGTCGGCGGAAGCGCGCGACACCCGCACCGTTTCGAGCCTCGTGATTCCCGTTGCCGGCTCGAAGACGGGCAGTCGCTGTAATCCGCTGTCGATCACCACACGCACGCCATCGATCGTAATGGATGTTTCGGCAATCGAGGTGGCCAGCACGATCTTGCGCCGTCCGGCCGGCGCCGGCTTTATCGCTGCATCCTGCTCCTTCTGCGAAAGGTTTCCGTAAAGGGGGATGATATCCGTATCACCGGGAAAACGCCCCTCCAGCCGCGCGGCCGTTCGGGTAATTTCCGCCTGTCCCGGCAGAAAAGCGAGGATGGAGCCGGTTTCCGACCCATGGGCTTCGGTAATCGCCTTGGTGACTTTTTCTTCAACCGGTACGCCCTGCCAACGATCCTCATAGCGGACGTCGATCGGAAACGTCCGCCCAAGGCTCTGAATGACCGGGGCATCTGCCATGAGCGCGCTGATGCGTTCGACATCGAGAGTGGCGGACATGACGAGGATTCGCAGATCGTCTCGCAACCCACTCTGCACGTCCAGTGCAAGCGCCAGTCCGAAATCGCCGTCGAGCGAACGTTCATGAAACTCGTCGAAAATCACAGTCGAAACGCCGGCAAGTTCGGGATCGTCCAGAACCATCCGGGCAAACACGCCTTCGGTCACCACCTCTATCCGGGTTTTCGAGGAGATGCGATTGTCGAGCCGCATGCGGTAGCCGACAGTTTGCCCGACTTCCTCGTGAAGCAGCTCGGCCATGCGCCCGGCCGCGGCCCGGGCGGCAAGCCGGCGCGGTTCGAGAAGAATGATCTTGCCGTCACCCCGCCAGTCCTGCTGCAAAAGATGAAGCGGCACCAGCGTCGTTTTACCCGCGCCCGGAGGGGCTGAAAGAACTGCGCGCTTCGCCCCGGCCAGGGCCTCGGCGATATCGCCCAGAACGGCACTGACGGGAAGTTCGGGCAATTCAGTCTTTAAAGGGACGGGCGTTCGGGTCATGCAAACAGGCCTGCGGCGATTGGGTGGTGTCAGCGTCTTATATGCCGTTTCTAATGCACGACCCTGCGCTTTGACAGCCGTATGTAAGGATAAGGCAAATGCTCCGCCGGCAAAATTGCGGTTCCTGGCGCGCTATTTGCAATGACGCATGGAGGGGAGACATCCGGCCTGTGGTGAAACGTCTGAAGATTCCGCCCCTTTTCCCCCATTTCCGTTGCGCACCACGAAACTATGTAGTGA